>NZ_SPVG01000265.1 GCF_004614165.1 Duganella callida
GCGCGGCCGCTGGCGCCGCGTGGCGCTCGGCGCCGCCATCCTGGCCGTGATCGCGGCCGTGTTGCTGGGCCGCGCTGGTGGCCGCGCCAGCGTCGAGACGGTGACGGTGGTGCAAGCCTATCCTTCGCTCAACTACACCCTGCTCAACGCCACCGGCTACGTGGTGGCGCAGCGCAAGGCCGCGCTGTCGTCCAAGGCCACCGGCCGGCTGGAATGGCTGGGCGTGCTGGAAGGCTCGGCCGTCAAGAAAGACGACATCGTCGCGTGGCTGGAGAGCCGCGACGTCGCCGCCGCGCTGGGCCAGGCGCAGGCCAACGTGCAGGTCGCGCAAGCCAATCTGGCGCAGGGCCAGGCCGAGCTGATCGACGCCGAGGCCGGGTTCCGCCGCACGGCCGACCTGCTGGACCAGAAATTCATCACCGCCGCCGCCTACGATGCCGCGCAGGCGCGCCTGAACAAGGCGCGCGCCAGCATCGCCGGTTATCACGCCGCCATCGCCGCCGCCCGCGCCAATGCCCAGGCGGCGCAGGTGGCGCTGGACCAGACCGTGATCCGCGCGCCGTTCGACGGCGTAATCCTGACCAAGAACGCCAACGTCGGCGACAACATCACGCCATTCTCGTCGGCCGCCGACAGCAAGGGCGCGGTGGTCACCATCGCCGACATGGCCACGCTGGAAGTCGAGGCCGACGTCTCCGAGGCCAGCCTGGCCAAGATCCGCGTCGACCAGCCGACCGAAATCCAGCTCGACGCCTTCCCCGGCCTGCGCCTGGCCGGCAGCGTCTCGCGCATGGTGCCGACGGTGGACCGCAGCAAGGCCACGCTGCTGGTCAAGGTGCGCTTCCTGGAGCGCGACGCGCGCGTGCTGCCCGACATGAGCGCCAAGGTGGCGTTCCTGTCGCAGACGGTGCCGGCGGCAGACCGGCAACCGGTCACGGCCGTGCAGCCGGCCGCGATCGTCAGCCGCGACGGCAAATCCCATGTGTTCGTGGTGCGCGACGCGCACGCGCGGCTGACGGCCGTCACGACCGGCCGCAAGATCGGCGAGCTGCGCGAGATCGCCGGCGTGGCGCCGGGCGAACGCGTGGTGCTGGCGCCGGACCCCGGTCTGCAGGACGGCCGCGCCGTGGCGCCGGCAAGCAAATGAGCGCGCCGCTGGTCCAGATCGAACACCTGGCCAAGTCCTACCGGCGCGGCGGCCAGGTGGTGGAAGTGCTGCGCGACATCAGCCTGACCATCGCGTCCGGCGACTTCACCGCGCTGATGGGACCGTCCGGCTCGGGCAAGAGCACCCTGCTCAACCTGATCGCCGGCATCGACAAGCCGGACCACGGCGTGCTGCGCGTGGCCGGCGTCGATATCGCCCACCTCAACGAAACCGCGCTGGCGCACTGGCGCGCCGCCAACATCGGCTTCATCTTCCAGTTCTACAACCTGATGCCGGTGCTGTCGGCGTTTGAAAACGTCGAACTGCCGCTGCTGTTGACCTCGCTGTCGCGGCGCCAGCGGCGCGAGCGCGTGGAACTGACCCTGGCCATGGTCAACCTGGCCGACCGCATGGACCACACGCCCAGCGAACTGTCGGGCGGCCAGCAGCAGCGCGTGGCCATCGCCCGCGCCATCGTCACCGACCCGACGCTGATCGTGGCCGACGAACCGACCGGCGACCTCGACCGCGTCTCCGCCGGTGAAGTGCTGGGGCTGCTGCAACAGCTGAACCAGCAGCTGGGCAAAACCATCATCATGGTCACCCACGATGCGCTGGCGGCGGCGCAGGCGCGCACCATCATCCACCTGGAAAAAGGCGAGCTGATCGCCGGACAGGCGGCCTGATCATGTACAGCCTGCAGTTGATCGTCCGCAACGCCCTGCGCCACCCGCTGCGCACGCTGCTGACCATCCTCGGCCTGGTGGTGGCGATCTTTTCCTTCGGCCTGCTGCAGACGGTGGTGGACGCCTGGTACGCGGGCGCCGAGGGCGCCTCCAACACCACGCTGGTAACGCGCAACAAGACCTCGCTGGTGTTTCCGCTGCCGCTGTCCTACGCCACCCGCATCCGCGCCGTGCCGGGCGTGACCGGGGTCGGCTATGCCAACTGGTTCCAGGGCGTGTACAAGGACCCGAAGAATTTTTTTGCCCAGTTCGCGATCTCGGGCGCCAGCTATCTCGACATCTACCCCGACCTGCTGCTGACGGCCGACGAGCGCGCCGCCTTCCTGCGCGACCGCCAGGGCTGCATCGTCGGCCGCAAGCTGGCCGACCAGTACGGCTTCCGGGTTGGCGACGTGATCCCGCTGAAAGGCACGATCTACCCCGGCACCTGGGAACTGACGGTGCGCGGCATCTTCGACGGCAAACAGAGCAGCACCAATACCGCCACCCTGTTCTTCCACTGGGACTACGTCAACGAAACGGTCAAGCGGCTGGCGCCGCGGCGCGCCAACCAGGTGGGCGTGTACGTGGTGCGCATCGACCAGCCCGACAACGCCGCCGCCGTCTCGCAAGCCATCGACAGCGAATTCAGCAATTCGCTGGCCGAGACCCTGACCGAAACCGAAAAAGCCTTCCACCTGGGCTTCGTGTCGATGTCGGAAGCCATCGTGGCGGCGATCCGGCTGGTGTCGTTCGTGGTGATCCTGATCATCGCGGCGGTGATGGCCAACACCATGGCTATGAGCGCGCGTGAGCGTCTGGCCGAATACGCGACGCTGAAGGCGCTGGGCTTCCGTCCCGGCTTCCTGGCGCGGCTGATCTTCGGCGAATCGCTGCTGCTGGCTACGCTTGGCGCCCTGCTCGGCATCGCCCTGCTGTTCCCGTTTGCCGCCCTGCTGGGCAAGGTGATGGGCACCATGTTCCCGGTGTTCGCGGTATCGGGCCTGACCGTGGCCGGCCAGGTGCTGGCGGCGCTGGCGATCGGCGTGGTGGCGGCCATCGCGCCCAGCGTGCGCGCGGCGCGCGTCAACATCGTCGACGGCCTGCGGAGCATAGGATGAAGATCCCGCTGTCCTACGTGGCGCGCAACCTGTGGGCACGGCGCCTGACCACCGCGCTGACCGGCGCCGGCCTGGCGCTGGTGGTGTTCGTGTTCGCCACCGTGATGATGCTGGACGAGGGCTTGCGCACCACCCTGGTCACGACCGGCGAGTACGACAACGTGGTGGTGGTGCGCCGCTCGGCCGAGACCGAGGTCCAAAGCGGTATCGACCGGGCGCAGGCCGCGGTGGTCGCCAGCCACGCCGCCATCGCGCTGGGCGCCGACGGCCAGCCGCTGTGGTCGAAGGAAACCGTGGTGCTGATTGCGCTGAACAAGCGCGGCTCGGACAAGCCGTCCAACGTCATCATCCGCGGCATCGGGCCGCTCGGCTTTGCGCTGCGGCCGCAGGTGCGGCTGACGGCGGGCCGGATGTTCCGGCCCGGCGCCGCCGAGGTGATCGCCGGCGCCAGCATCGCGCGCCGTTTCGCCGGCGCCGGCATCGGCGAAACGCTGCACTTCGGCCAGCGCGAGTGGACCGTGGTCGGCCTGTTCGACGCCGGCAACAGCGGCTTCGATTCGGAAATCTGGGGCGATGCCGACCAGCTGATGCCGGCCTTCCGCCGCAATGTGTATTCGGCCATGGTGCTGCGGCTGGCCGACGGCGCCCGCTTCGACCGCCTGCGCCAGGACATCGAAACCGATCCGCGCCTCACCCTGGACGTCAAGCGCGAGCAGACGTTCTACGCCGATCAGTCCAAGGCCCTGTCCACCTTCATCAGCGTGCTGGGGCTGGTGCTGTCGGTGGTGTTCTCGATCGGTGCCATGATAGGCGCCACCATCACCATGTATGCCTCGGTCGCCAACCGCGTCGGCGAAATCGGCACCCTGCGCGCGCTGGGCTTCCGCCGGCGCAGCATTCTGGCGGCATTTCTGGCCGAATCCATGCTGCTGGCCGTGGCCGGCGGCGCGCTGGGATTGGCGGGCGCATCGCTGATGCAGTTCATTTCCTTCTCGACCACCAACTTCCAGTCGTTCGCGGAGCTGGCGTTCGGCTTCCGCCTGACGCCGGCCATCGTGCTGGAGACGCTGCTGTTCTCGCTGATCATGGGCGTGACCGGCGGCCTGTTGCCGGCGCTGCGCGCGGCGCGACTGCCCATCATCGATGCCTTGCGCGCCGTCTGAGGCCGGGAGACGCTATTCCGCGTCCGGCTGCTGCGCGGGATGGGCCTGCTGGAAGGCCGGCAGCTCGCCGCACGCCGCGTGGATGCGCATCACGGTCGGATAAGGCGCCATATCGACACCGAAACGCTGCGCGCCGAACACCTGCGGCACCAGGCAGCAGTCGGCGATGGTGGGGGTGTCGCCATGGCAGTAGCGGCCGGTGCGCGGGTCCTGCGCCAGCAGCGCCTCCAGCGCGGTCAGCCCGGTGCGCAGCCAGTATTGCTGCCAGCCCAGCTTGGCTTCCTCCGACACCCCCATCTCCCCTTTCAGATGCTTGAGCACGCGTAGATTACCCAGCGGATGGGTATCGGCCGCCACGGTCAGCGCTAGCGCGCGCACGCGGGCGCGGCCGGCGGGATCCGCCGGCAGCAGCGGCGTCTCCGGATGAGTCTCCTCCAGGTATTCGATGATGGCCAGCGACTGGCTGATCACCTGGCCCTGGTCGTCCAGCGTCGGCACCAGCATGGCCGGGTTGACGGCCCGATAAGCGTCGCTCAGCTGTTCGCCGCCGTTGCGCAGCAGGTGCACCGGCTCGGCCTGGTAAGCGATGCGCTTCAAATTCAGCGCGATGCGCACGCGGTAGGCGGCGGAGCTGCGGAAATAGGTGTAGAGCTTCATGATGTCTCTAAGAGTTAGTTGGTTTCTATAATCTTAGCAGTAAGTGTTGCGCCATATAGACGTTTCCATAAGCCAAAACCGGCCCGTTGCCGAGTCGGCAAGCCATGTAAATCAAGGAAAAGATGATTGACAGTACCGTCAACTTACAAATTATTTCAATTTAGAAAAGCGTAATTGCCTCGCGTACATTGTGGAACCGGTTTCAGTTTTGTATTCTTTATTCATGAACATTCTGCATATCGACTCCTGCGCCTTGGGTGACAATTCCACCTCGAGGCAAGCTACCGCCGCAGCCATTGCGGCGCTTTTGGCGGTCACCCCGGCGGCGACCGTCCACCACCGCGACCTGGCGGCCTCTCCCTTGTCCCACGCCAGCGGTCCGCTGCTGCAAGTCATCAGCAAACGCTGGGACGAAGAGATCCCGATGAATGCCGAATTGCGGGCGGAGGCGTTGCAGAGCGCCTCGCTGTTGCAGGAATTCGACGAAGCCGACGTGGCCGTCATTGGCGCCCCCTTGCACAACTTCTCCGTGCCCTCGACCCTGAAAGCGTGGATGGACCGGCTGCTGGAATTGCGCACCGCGTCGGCCAGCGCGCGCCCCAGCGATCCGCGTGTCGTGCTGATCACCTCGGGTTGCGACATCCTCGGCGACCGCCCGCTCGACGAGCTGCACCTGAACCACGAAAAACAGCTGACGGCCGCCTTCCGCTTCATGGGCGTCCACCGCGTGGATGTGGTGCGCAACCTTGGCGATCTGCCCAACGTTCTGGGGTCCGATGGCACCGCCTGATGTTAGCGCTAACGCTGGCTTATAATGGGCCATCATGACTGCGAACACCATTGCCATCAACCAGATGATGGACCAATTTGACGGCCACCACAGTGTCTGGCTGTTCGGCTACGGCTCCCTGATCTACAAGGCGGACTTTCCCTATCTGGAGCGACGCCCCGCCAGCATCGCCGGCTGGACGCGGCGCTTCTGGCAAGGCTCGCACGATCATCGCGGCACGCCGGAGGCGCCGGGCCGCGTGGTCACCATCATCAAGGAAACCGGCGCGATCTGCCATGGCATGGCCTACCTGATCACGCCGGAAGTCTTCGCCCACCTGGACCATCGCGAAAAGAACGGCTACCTGCGGCTGGCCATTCCCATTACCTTCGACGATGGCGACGTGGTCGAAGGCCTGGTCTATATTGCAACGCCGGACAACACCGCCTTTCTCGGCGAAGCGTCCGAGCAGGAGATTGCCGCGCACATCGCCCGCTCGGTCGGCCCCAGCGGTCCCAACAGCGACTATCTCAACCACCTGGCGACCGCCCTGCGCGCACTGGGCCGGCACGATCAGCACGTGTTTGATATCGAACGTCATCTGGCTGCGCTGGCGCCACCTCCGTCAGAATAAGTCCATCTGCCCCGCGTCGGCCGCTGCCCTGGCGAGCGCGCCCAGCGGCGGCACCACCAGCGGACGCGTGAACTGCGAGGCGTCCATCGCGTGGAAGCGGCTGCCGTGCCCGGCCAGGCCCAACCGTTCGGCGGCGATCTTCACGCGCTGGCGTATCAGTTCCGCCCACACGCCCTCGCCCTTCATGCGGGTGGCGAAGTCGCTGTCGTAGTCTTTGCCGCCGCGCATTTCGCGCACGCGGTTCATCACGCGCTGGGCGCGCTCCGGGAAATGCGCCTGCAGCCATTCCTTGAACAACGGCGCCACCTCCCACGGCAGGCGCAGCACCGTGTAGTGCGCGCTCACCGCGCCGGCCTCCTTCACCGCCTCCATGATGCGCTCGATGTCGGGCTCGGTGATGAAGGGAATGATGGGCGCGATGCTGACCGCCACCGGGATGCCGGCGTCGGTCAGGGTGCGGATGGTGCGCAGGCGGCGCGCCGGCGTGGTGGCGCGCGGCTCAAGCGTACGCGCGATCGACGCGTCCAGCGTGGTCAGCGTGATGGCGACGCCAGCCTGGCGCTTGGCCGCCATCGGCGCCAGGATGTCGATATCGCGCTCGATCAGTGCATTCTTGGTGATCAGCCCGACCGGATGCTGGCATTCCTGCAGCACTTCCAGCACCCGCCGCGTCAGCCGCAGATCGCGTTCGCAGGGCTGGTAGGCGTCAGTGTTGACGCCAAGCGCGATGGATTCGGGCACATAGCCGGGCTTGGCCAGTTCCTTGCGCAGCATCTCGGGCGCATTGACCTTGGCGAAAATCTTGCTCTCGAAATCCATGCCCGGTGACAGGCCCAGATAGCTGTGCGTGGGACGCGCGAAACAGTAGATGCAGCCGTGCTCGCAGCCGCGATAGGGATTGAGCGAGACGCTGAACGGCAGGTCGGGCGAAGCGTTGCGGCTCAGGATGGAGCGGCAGATTTCCTCGGTGACCTGGGTCTTCAGCGGGCGCGCTTCCTCCTCTTCGCGCTCCCAGCCGTCATCATAGTCCTCGCGCGTGTCGACCTCGTAGCGCCCCTGGATATTCGAGACCGCGCCACGCCCCTTTTGCGCCTTCAGCGAAGGCGGCGGCAGCATCACCTGCTCTTGATTGTTTTCATCGTAGGACATGGCGCGATCCAAAATACTGTATATATGAACAGTATTCTAGGCGCTCCGTGCCGGCATTTCAAGCGAAATATGGTGGCGATCTTGGGGGCGCGCGGGTCAAGCTGGTATCATGCGGGGTTCCGGGGGATGGACCACCTCCGCGCCTTGCGCGCCCCCAACCACACACGGCCACGACGCCTGCCCAGCGCGGCGTCCGGGCGAACTCACCAAGAGAAGAACATGAACAATTCGAGCCAACCTTTGCCGTCTTTTTTCAGCCGGATATCGATCGCGATCGGCGCCTTTTTCCGCGCCCTGTCGGACGCCGAGTATGCCGCGCGCCTGAGCCGCATCGATGAGGCGCCCCAGCCCGCGGCCGCGCCGGTCGCACCGCCGGCTCCGGCCCCTGCTCCGGCACCGGCCCCGGTCACCCTGCGCGTCGCCACGCCGGACGCCGCCTTGCAACTGCTGTCGCTGCTCCAGCGCGAAGCCCGCCTGATCGACTTTACCCAGGAAAACCTCAGCGCCTATTCGGACGCCGACATCGGCGCCGCCGCGCGCGTGGTGCATGAAGGCTGCGCCAAGGTGCTGAAGGAGCACTTCACCATCCAGCCGGTCCGCAGCGAAGCGGAAGGCAGCCGCATCGAACTGCCCGAAGGCTTCGACGCCGGCGCCGTGCGCCTGACCGGCAACGTGGTCGGCAAGGCGCCGTTCCGCGGCACGTTGAGCCACCGCGGCTGGCGCTCGACCGACGTGCGCCTGCCAAAACTGGCGGAAGCGCACGACGCCGCCATCCTGGCGCCGGCGGAGGTGGAACTGTGAGCGATCCACGTTACGCCATCGGCATCGACCTGGGCACCACGCACAGCGCGCTGTCGTATGTGAACCTGCAGGTCAGCGACGGCGAAAAAACCCAGCACGGCGTGCTGCCGATTCCGCAGCTGACCGCGCCGGGCACCATCGAAGATCTGCCCCTGCTGCCGTCCTTCCTGTACCTGCCGCACGCCGATGAACTGGCGCCGGGCGAGAACAATCTGCCATGGCAGCAGAGCGCCGAAGAACAGACCGGCGTGGCCGGCGAGATGGCGCGCAGCCGCGGCGCCACCACGCCGATCCGCCTGGTCTCCAGCGCCAAGAGCTGGTTGAGCCATCCGGGCGTGGACCGCCGCAGCGCGCTGCTGCCGAGCGACGCGCCGGAAGAAGTCACGCGCGTCTCGCCGCTGGATGCGTCCACGCGCTATCTGAACCATCTGCGCAAGGCATGGGAGCAGGCGCACCCGGAAGCGCCGTTCGCCGAGCAGGCGGTCACGGTCACGATTCCGGCTTCCTTCGACCCGGGCGCGCGCGAACTGACCGCCGACGCGGCACGCGCCGCCGGCTACACCAATCTGACGCTGCTGGAAGAACCGCAGGCCGCGCTGTACAGCTGGATCCAGGGCAGCGAAGGCCGCTGGCGCAAGGAAGTCAGGCCGGGCGACGTCATCCTGGTGGTGGACGTGGGTGGCGGCACCAGCGACTTTTCGCTGATCGCCGTGCTGGAACGCGACGGCGTGCTGGAACCGCACCGCATCGCCGTCGGCGACCACATCCTGCTGGGCGGCGATAACATGGACCTGGCGCTGGCCCACCTGGTGGCGCGCAAGCTGGCCGCCAACGGCACCCAGCTCGACGCCTGGCAGATGCGCGCACTGACTTACGGCTGCCGCACCGCCAAGGAAAAGCTGCTGGCCGACGCCACCGTCGCCACCTGGCCCATCGTGGTGCCCAGCCGCGGCTCGAAACTGATCGGCGGTTCGATCCGCACCGAACTGACGCGCGAGGAAGTCAGCACCTTCATCCTCGACGGCTTCTTCCCGCAGGTGGAAGCGTCGGCGCGGCCGGCCGTGCGCACCCGCGCCGGCCTGACCCAGCTTGGCCTGCCGTACGCGCAGGATGCCGGCGTCACCCGCCACCTGGCCGCATTCCTGGCGCGCCAGGTCGGCGCGACGGCGGAACTGGAAGGCTACGCCGGCAAACAGAACCCCGACGCCACCTTCCTGCATCCGACCGCGGTGCTGTTCAACGGCGGCGTGTTCAAGTCCGAGCTGCTGGCGCAGCGCGTGATGGGCACGATCAACGACTGGCTGTACATGGAAGGCGCGGAGCCGGCGCGCATGCTGGGCGGCGCCGATCTCGATCTGGCGGTGGCGCGCGGCGCCGCCTACTACGGCTACGTGCGGCGCGGCAGCGGTGTGCGCATCCGCGGCGGCACGGCACGTTCGTACTACGTGGCGATCGAATCGGCGATGCCGGCGATTCCCGGCATGGAGCCGCCGATCCAGGCGCTGTGCGTGGCGCCGTTCGGCATGGAGGAAGGCAGCGAGATCGAACTGCCGAACCAGGAATTCGGCCTGGTGGTGGGCGAGCCGGTGCAGTTCCGCTTCTTCGGTTCCTCGGTGCGCCGCCAGGACCAGATCGGCGACCTGCTGGACTTCTGGGGGCCGGATGAGCTGATCGAGATGAACGAGATCCAGGCCAACCTGTCGCCGGAAGGCCGTCAGGCCGGCGACGTGGTGCAGGTGCGTCTGCATGCGCTGGCGACCGAATCCGGCACGCTGGAACTGGCCGCGGTGGCCAGCGACGGCCAGCGCTGGAAGGTGGAGTTCGACGTCCGCAGCGCATGAGCAAATACGCCGTCAGCATCGACCTGGGCACCACCAACACGGTGATGGCCTATGCGGAAGCCGGCAGCGCGCAGATCCGGCTGTTCGAGATCGACCAGCTGACGGCGCCCGGTGAAATCGGTGCGGCGGCATTGCTGCCGTCCTTGCGCTACCACCCGGCACCGGGCGAGCTGGCCGATGGCGATCTGCAACTGCCTTGGCGGCAGCGCGATATCGCCGGTCTGCCGCAGGTGGTGGTTGGCCGCCTGGCGCGCACCCTCGGAGCTCAGGTGCCGGGACGGCTGGTGGCCAGCGCCAAGAGCTGGCTGTCGCATCCGCAGGTGGACCGCACGGCGCCCATCCTGCCATGGGGCGCGGAGGCGGAGGTGGCCAAGGTGTCGCCGGTCGCCGCCAGCGCTTCTTATCTGGCCCATTTGCGTCACGCCTGGAATACGCGCTTTCCGCTGCATCCGCTGGAAACGCAATATATCGTTTTAACCATTCCCGCCTCCTTCGACGAAGGCGCGCGTGCGCTGACGCTGGAAGCCGCCCGCATGGCGGGCCTGCCCGACCTGCGCCTGCTGGAAGAACCGCAGGCCGCCTTCTACGACTGGCTGTTCCGCCAGCGCGCCTCGCTGGCGGAAGAACTGGCGCAGACGCGGCTCGTGCTGGTCTGCGACGTCGGCGGCGGCACCACGGATTTCAGCCTGATGCAGGTGTCGGCCGCCGACGACGCTGGCGGCCAGCCGGCCATCAGCCGCATCGGCGTCGGCAATCACCTGATACTTGGCGGCGACAATATGGACCTGGCGCTGGCGCACGTGGTGGAGGCGCGCATGGCCGCTGCCGCGTCCTCGCCATCGGCAGCGCCGCAGGCGAAGCTGTCCGCCAGCCGGCTGTCGCAGTTGGCCGAGCGCTGCCGCGCCGCCAAGGAGCTGCTGCTGGCGGCCGACGCGCCCGAGCGCACCACGGTCACGCTGCTGGGCTCGGGCTCGAAACTGATCGGCAGTTCACGCTCGGCCGAGCTGACGCGCGACGAAGTGGCCGCGCTGGTGGTGGACGGCTTCTTCCCGCTCAACGAAGCGCGCGAAGCCGCCCGGCGCGGACGCGGCGCCATCGTCGAATTCGGCCTGCCCTACGCCAGCGATGCGGCGATCACGCGCCATCTGGCGGACTTCCTGCGCCAGCACGCGGCCGCCGCGCGCGCAGCGCTCGGCCTGCCGGCCGGCAGTACCGAAGTGCCGGTGCCCGACACCCTGCTGCTCAACGGCGGCGTGTTCCGCGCCGACGCACTGGCCCGCCGCCTCGAAGCCACGCTGGCCGGCTGGCGCCAGCAACCGCTGCGCGTCCTGCACAACGATAATCCGGACGTCGCCGTCGCACGCGGCGGCGTCGCCTATGCGCTAGGGCAGTCGGGACAGGCGCCGGTGATCGGCGGCGGCTCGGCGCGCAGCTACTTCCTGCTACTGGACGCCGGCGGCCATCCCGACCAGCCGCGCCGCGCCGTCTGCCTGCTGCCGCGCGGCAGCGCGGAGAACCGGGAACTGCTGCTGACCGACCGCAGCTTCGCCCTGCGCCTGGGGCGGCCGGTACGCTTCCACCTTGCCTCGTCCACCGCCGACGCGGCGCAAGCCGGCGACGTGGTGCAGCTGCAGCCGGGCGAGTACGAGGCGCTGCCGCCCATCGCCACCGTCCTGCGCGACAGCAGCGCGGCTGACGCGCGCAGGGAAATCCCGGTCCAGTTGGCGACCTCGCTCAGCGAAGTGGGTACGCTGGAAGTCCACTGCGTCGCCAGGGACGACCAGCAACGCTGGCTGCTCGAATTCCAGCTGCGCGGCGAACCGGCAGCGCAGACCGGAGATGAAGATGAAGCGCCGCTGCCCGCCGGGCTGGCGGCCGCCACCGAAAAGATCGAGCGCATCTTCGGCAACCGCGCGCAGCAGGTCGATGTCAAGGAAGTGAAACAGCTGCGCGGCCAGCTCGAACATCTGCTGGGCAGCCGCGAAAGCTGGCCGACGCCGGTATTGCGCCGCCTGTTCGACGCCTTGATGGAACGCGCCAAGGGCCGCCGCCGCTCGTCGGAACACGAGCGCGCGTGGCTGAACCTGAGCGGCTACTGCCTGCGCCCCGGCTTCGGCCATGCGCTGGACGAATGGCGCATCGAGCAGCTGTGGGCCTTGTTCGACACCGGCATCCAGCACCACAAGGACAGCCAGGTCTGCGCCGAATGGTGGACCATGTGGCGCCGCGTCTCTGGCGGGCTGAGTGTCGATGCGCAGTTGCGCGTGCTGGACGATTTCGCCTTCAACGTGCAGGCCGATGCGGCGGAGCGCGGACGCCGTCCCGTCACACTGGTCAACGGCAGCGAGGAGGACATGCTGCGCCTGGGCGCATCGCTGGAGCGCATCCCCGGCAACTACAAGGCCGAAATCGGCGCCTGGATGCTGGATCAGCTGCAGCAGTCCACGCGGTCCGCGACCAAGGCCGCCGCCAACAAGACCCGCAGCGGCGCCGCCGATCTGGCCCGGGCCGAGGCGGCGCAAGGGCGCTTCCTCTGGGGCCTGAGCCGCGTCGGCGCACGCCAGCCGTTCCACGGCAGCGCGCACGATGTGGTCGACACCGCCATCGTCGAACAGTGGCTGCAAGTTGTGCTGTCGCTGGACTGGAAAAAAGTGGAGCCGGCAGGCTTCGCCGCCTCCCATCTGGCGCGCATGACTGGCGACCGCTCGCGCGACATCGGCGACAGCGTGCGAGTGGAAGTGCTGCGGCGGCTGAAGGCTGTCGGCGCCCCGGCCAGCTGGAGCACCATGGTCAGCGAAGTGGTGCAACTCGACCAGGCCGACGAAAAACGCATGCTGGGCGACGCGCTGCCGCCCGGCCTCAAACTGATCGCCTGACGTAACCGGCCTGCTGGGCGACGAAGCCGTCGAACGCGGCGACCAGAGGCTGGTATTTATTTATATCGTTTTCCAGCTGCGCCAGCGCATGGGCCGTTGCTTCCAGCGTGGATAGCTGATCCGGCAGGTGCGCCTTGCGTATCAGGTAATGCGATGGCGGCGTATCGCGCAGCGGCAGGCGCGGCAGTGCTTGCAGCAGGGGATTCAGATACAGCATCTTGCGGCTCTTGCGCCAAGTCCCGTCCAGCACCACCAGCCGCAGAGGTTCTTCCAGCCAGATGGGATCAAACGGCTGCGGCCTGGCCAGGCCCAGCGAGGCGTCTTCCGTATCCGGATACAGCAGCACGCTGCGCCGCTCCGGCGACAGCAAGGCTTGCAGGCGCTGCGCATCGAAGGTCTCCCCCACTTCGAGCAGGCTGTTCTCCAGGCTCAGATGCAGCAGACGCGCGCTGCCCTTGGCATTGGCGACTTCCATCGGATGCTGCAGGATCAGCACCTCGACCTGATTCGGCAGCGCCGCCGCCCAGCGGCAGATGCAGGTTTGCTGCGGACGCAGACAGGCAGCGCACAGCGCGCGCCGCGCGGGAGTGGTGGGACTGGCGGTGTTCATAGGCCGCCATTGTACCGTGGCTCAGAACTCCTCCCAATCGTCCTGGCTCGCGGCGGAAACCGGCTTGCGCCGTGGCGGCATGGACTCGCCAGCGCCGGACGACCCGCTGACCGCTGCGGCGCCGCGGGCCGATGCCGCGATCTTGGCCGGCGCCGGGACGGCGGTTGCAGCGCCTGTCGCGGTGCGCGCCAGCGCCGTAGTCCGCGTCGCCGCACGCGGCAGGGCCGGCGTCGCATATGCGGCATCCAGCTTGAACACGCTGACCACATCCGCCAGCTTGGCCGATTGCTCCTGCATCGATTCCGCCGCCGCAGCCGCCTGCTCCACCAGCGCGGCGTTCTGCTGCGTCACCTGGTCCATCTGCGTGATCGCGTCGTTGACCTGGGCGATGCCCTGGCTCTGCTCCTCGCTGGCGTGACTGATCTGGTTCATGATCTGCGTGACGCGCTGGATGCTGTCGACAATCTCGTGCATGGTCTGCCCGGCCCTGTCCACCAGGTCGGAACCGGCCTGCACCTTTTGTACCGAGTCGTCGATCAGGCTCTTGATGTCCTTGGCGGCCGAGGCGGAACGCTGCGCCAGGTTGCGCACTTCCGATGCCACCACCGCAAAACCGCGTCCCTGCTCACCGGCGCGCGCCGCCTCCACCGCCGCGTTCAGCGCGAGGATATTGGTCTGGAACGCGATGCCATCGATGACCGAAATGATATCGGCAATCTTGCGCGACGAATCGGTGATCGAACCCATGGTGTGCACCACCTCGCCCACCACCGAACCGCCACGGCTGGCGATTTCGGAAGCGCTGATCGCCAGCGCGTTCGCCTGCCGCGCGTTTTCCGCATTGAAGCGCACGGTGGAGGTCAGTTCCTCCATCGAGGACGCCGTCTCTTCCAGCGAGCTGGCCTGCTCCTCGGTGCGCGAGGACAGATCCTGGTTGCCGGCCGCGATCTCGGTGGACGCGGTCGCGATCAGATCCGTCCCGGTACGCACCTGGCCGACGATGTTCACCAGATTGCTGTTCATCGTCTTCAGCGCATGCATCAACTGTCCGGTTTCGTCGTTGCTGTGGACCTGAATATCGCTGGTCAGATCGCCGGACGATACCGTCTCCGCCACCTTCACCGCTTCATTGATCGGCCGCGTGATCGTGCGCGTGATCCACCACGCCGCCACCACGCCCAGCACGATGGCCGCCACCCCCAGCATGATCAGCAGCGTGCGTCCGCTTTGATACTGCTGTTGTATATGGGTCGCCGATTCGTCGAGCAAGGCCGCCTGCTTGTCAGCGAAATTCTTGAGCGCGGCCAGGTAGCGCACCCGCGCCGGTGTCATGTCGCCTTCGTAAATCCTGCCCGCCGTTTCAAGCTCGCCCGCATTCTTCGCGGTGAAGACGTTCTTGCGGAAGTCGGTGTACACCTTGCGCGTTTCGAGCACCTGCTTGAACAGCGGCTTGAGTTCAGGATCGTCGATGTTGGCGTTGATCTGGTCCTGGATCTGCGTGGCGCGCGACGACGATTCCGCCATCAGCGCTTCCAGTTTTTTCTGGTCGTCGGGATTACGCACCATCCACGCGCCGGAGGTACGTGCGGCATTCACCTCGATGATCTTGCCCCATTCGGCAATCAGGCGTTCGTCGCGGATGCGCACGTTGATCATCTCGTCCGTGAGTGCGCTGGCACTGCTCAGCCGCAAGATGCCGATCACGGTCATTGCCACCAACAGTAACAAGATAAGCGCGAAGCCGATGCCGAGACGGGTACCGATCCTGAGGTTATTCATTGCTGACTCCCTGGCAAATAATCCGATGGTCCAGGTCATCCTAGCATTATTTTTCCTCACACTATAGGTCCAAAAGAAATATTCGGCGCTGCGACGCAACATCACTCCCGTGCTGAAAACGTTCCCAAAAGTTCTTCCACGCCGGCGATCGCGGCTGGATCCTTGATCACCGCGCGCAGCCACACGTGCAGGGGCATGTCGCCCCAGCTGGCGGCGCGTTCGGCCAGATAGGTCACGGGGCTGTGCGGCTCGGTACGCCGGAAGAAGTCGGCCACCAGGCGCAGCTGCTGCAAGGCCTGGGCGCGGGTCTGCAGCGCCACGCCGGACAGCATGGCCGCCGCGACCACCGGCATGTCGCCGGACGCCGGCGGCGGCGCCAGGGCGCTCTGCGGGGCCAGACTGCGGATCAGCGACTGCAGCGCATCGCGCGCGGCGCCGAAGCCCGGACCGCTGGCACCCAGTTGCATATCTACCACGCGCTCCAGCGCCTGCAGTCCGGCGCAGCAGTATTCGGCGTCCTCCAGCGACGGCGCGGCGCACTCGCGCACCAGCGCGGGAGTGCGCGTCAACAGCCAGTGCAGGTTGCCGGTGCGCTGGTCGAAGTCGCCGTCGTCCGCTGGCGGATACAGATCGCGCCAGTGCCGATCGCACAATCCCGCCAGCACCGCGAAGCCATCGCCGAGGCCACGCAGGCCGGAGGTTTTCGCCAGCGCCTCCGCCAGCCAGACGCCCAGCCGCAGATCCTTGCTGCGCGTGGCGATCAGGTCGGCGCAGCGGCTGGCGACGAATGGCCAGTCGGCTTCCTTCAGCGCGGCTTCCCAAGCGCCCTGGTCGAGCGCGGGATCGTCGTACTGGCGCGCCTGGGCGATCGCATCCACTTCGCCGCTGAACGACAGGTCTTCGCCGCCGACCGGTTGCAGCAGCCGTTCCACATTGAACATGAGCGCCTCCTATTTGATGGTGTACTTGAACTGGCCCTTGCTAATGCCAGCCTTGATGCGGGTGATCGGTTCCTCCTGCGCCATCCTGGCCAGCACCGCCTCCGCAATTTCCGGCAGCAGCGTGCCGTTGAGGATGTGGTCGACGTTGCGCGCGCCGGAATCGACTTCGGTGCAGCGCTCCAGCACCGCATCCACCAGCGACTGATCGTAGCTGAACTCCGCGTGGTGATGTTCGCGGATGCGCCGGGCGATGCGGCCGAGTTTCAGCACGATAATCTGCGCCAGCACCGCGTCGGCGATCGGATAGTACGGCACCACCTTCATCCGGCCCAGGAAGGCCGGTTTGAAATGCTTCGCCAGTTGGGGACGCAGCAGCTGCTCCAGTTGCTCCGGGCCGGGCGGCGTCTCCTGGTTCAGGCACGCCTGCATGATGGTGGCCGAACCGGCGTTGGCGGTGGCGATGATGATGGTGTTGCGAAAGTCGATCTCACGGCCTTCGGCATCGTCCATCACGCCCTTGTCGAACACCTGGAAGAACAGCTCGGTGACGTCCGGGTGGGCTTTCTCGATTTCGTCGAGCAGCACCACGCTGTAGGGATTGCGCCGCACCGCTTCCGTCAGCACGCCGCCCTGGCCATAGCCGACGTAGCCGGGCGGCGAGCCTTTGAGACCGGAGACGCTGTGCGCTTCCTGATACTCGCTCATGTTGATGGTGATGAGTTTGCGCTCGCCGCCGTACAGCAGATCGGCCAGCGCCAGCGCGGTTTCGGTCTTGCCGACACCGGACGGGCCGACGAACAGGAACACCCCTTTCGGCTTGTCGGGATCATCGAGATTGGCGCGCGCCGTGCGCACCCGCTGCGCCACCGCGGCGATGGCGTGCGATTGGCCGAGGATGCGGGCCTGCAGCGTATCCTGCAGCTTGAGCACGGTCTGGATCTCGTCCCTGACCATTTTGCCGAGCGGGATGCCGGTCCAGCCGGAGACGATGGCGGCCACCGTGGCGCCGTCGACCTCCAGCGGCACCATGCAGGTCTCCGCCTGCAGGGCTTTCAGCTCGGACTTCAGCGTGGCGATATCGTTGCCCTGCCGGCGTTCGCGGAGGATCGCGGCCACCAGCGACTGCTCCCGCTGCCAGCGCGTCCGGTGCTGTGCATGCTCGTCCTTCAGCGTGGCGTGGGCGGCCTCCAGCTGCCGCAGGCGCGGGTCCTCCGTCCCCTCGCGACGCAGCGCGGTGATTTCGGCGTCGATGCGTTCCATGCGTCTGGCGGCGTCTTCGATCAGCGCCGGCATGCCGCTCTGCGCCAGCGCGACGCGGGCGCAGGCCGTGTCCAGCACGCCGACAGCCTTGTCGGGCAGCTGGCGGCCGCTGATGTAGCGGTGCGACAGCCGCACCGCCTCCGTCACCGCCTCGTCGCGGATGCGTACGCCGAAATGCTTTTCCATCAGCGGCGCCATCGCGCGCAGCATGGCGGCGGCGATGTCCT
This sequence comes from Duganella callida, assembly GCF_004614165.1. Classification (GTDB taxonomy): domain Bacteria; phylum Pseudomonadota; class Gammaproteobacteria; order Burkholderiales; family Burkholderiaceae_D; genus Rugamonas; species Rugamonas callida. The sequence continues at coordinate 17,701 of NZ_SPVG01000265.1, forward strand.
CCGCCGGCTCCTCCACCTTGACGACCTGGAAGCGCCGCGCCAGCGCGGCATCCTTTTCGAAATACTGTTTATATTCGCTCCAGGTGGTGGCGGCGATGGTGCGCAGCTCGCCGCGCGCCAATGCGGGCTTGAGCAGATTGGCGGCGTCATTCTGCCCCGCCGCGCCGCCGGCGCCGATCATGGTGTGCGCTTCGTCGATGAACAGGATGACAGGACGCGGACTTTGCTTGACCTCGTCGATGACGTTTTTCAGCCGGTTCTCGAACTCGCCCTTGACGCTGGCGCCGGCCTGCAACAGCCCCATGTCCAGCGTGTGAATTTCGACGTCCTTCAGCACCGGCGGCACTTCGCCGGCCGCCACGCGCAGCGCCAGCCCTTCCACCACCGCCGTCTTGCCGACGCCGGCCTCACCGGTCAGGATAGGATTGTTCTGGCGGCGGCGCAGCAGGATGTCGATCAACTGGCGGATCTCGGCCTCGCGACCGATGACCGGATCGAGCCTGCCTTCGCGCGCGCCGCGCGTCAGGCTGGTGGTGTACTGGTCCAGCGCCGGGGTGCGCTTTTCGCCGGCCAGCGGGATTTCGGCCAGAGACGCAGCCGAAGGCGCGTCCAGCGGCGTGGCGGCTGCCGGCGCCTCCTGCGATCCGCGCGTGTATTTGTCGAGTTGATGCTTGACCTCATCGATCGGAATGCGGGCCAGTGGCGCGGGCGCCAACTGCGCCAGCTCCGGCTGCGTCAGCAGCGCGACCAGCAGATGCGCGCTACGGATCGGCGCCGGCTCCAGCGAGGCGATCAGCCACGCCTGCTCCAGCAGCATCGGCAGATGGCGCGAGAACACCGGCGTGCGCGTGCTGCCGGTCTTGAGCTGGCTGATGGTGTGATGCAGGTCGGCCTGCAGCGCTGCCGTATCCACGCCGCAGGCGCCGGCGATCAGCACCAGGTCGCAGCGCTGCTGTTCCAGCAGCGCCAGGAACAGGTGCTCGATTTCGACCTCGTACTGCCCCAGCGAGACGCAGATGCTGGCGGCGCGGGTCGCCGCCAGGCGCGTGGTGTCATTCAGCTTGCTGATCAGCGTTTTCAGATTCAGATTCATGTGCGGCCTCCGCGCGCGCTGCGATTGATTGAATAGTGCAGCGATGACGGTTGCAGCACCGCGTCAAAGCTGACAGACTCCTGGTAAGACAGGCCGGCCAGCGTGGCGATAATCGCGAAGCTGACGCGGTTGATCGATCCCGGCTCATACTCCAGGCGCGCCTGCACGTTGCGCAGCCGCGGTTCATGGCGCTCGATTGCCGTCGTCAGCGCGGCGCAGATGCGCGCGCGGTCCTCGCTGCTGTTCATGCACATGCCGGCGAAGTCCATCAGGCCGTAGTTGGCGATGGAGCGTGCGCATTCCGGGTAGTCCTGCATCAGCTCGGGCGCGAGCGCGCAGCGGGTATTGAGCAGATCTTCCAGATCGCGCGCCACGCTGTCCTTGTACTGTTCCAGCGTCATGCCGCGCTCCATGCGGGCGTCGCCGAGCAGACGGTCCAGCAGGCCGGGGGCCAAGCCATTCATGGGATATTCCCGAAAAAGAAGCCAGGCCGGGGATGGCCTGGCGAAAAGCACGCCGCGCCGATATTGGCTACCGCGTCAGCACGGGCGCCGGGGAGTGCTCAGACAATGCGGTTGGCCGCCAGGTCCCAGCCGCCGGACGTGTTGCCGCCGGCGCCACCGCTGATTTTCTGCTGCGTGTACTTCCATTTGATCTTGGAGAATTTGAGCGCGACTTCCTCGCTCAGAATGTCGCCCTCCTCCACCGATGGCGACACGGCGCCGATCAGCACATTCTCGATCTCGATCTCGTAGTACTTCACGCGTTCGCCCTGGGCGTCCGCGCGCATGAACTCGAACTTGGCCTTGGGGATGGTGCGGCCCGCCGAGCAGGTCTGCAGCAGGATGGGCGAGGACAGATCGGCCAGCTTGGAGATCACGATGTCGCGATGCTCGCAGCGTTCCGCCGTGTGGCCGCCGCCGGTGGAGGCGGTGGCGGATTTCGGCTGGTCCACGCCGAAGCTGACCGATTTGCATTCGATCCATTCCTTGTGGCGGTCGTCATTGGATTCACCCTTGATGCCGTCGATATACAGATAAACGTCGATTGCCATTGCAAGCTCCTGTCTCAGTTGTCGTTGGGGGGATTAGCTGGTCGACTTCGGAAGCTCCGCGACCAGACGGAGTGAAACGGACAATTCATCGAGCTGGAAGTGCGGCCGCAGGAAGGACACGGCACGGTACACGCCCGGCCGCCCCGCCACCTCGTGCACCTGGACCGAGGCCTCGCGCAGCGGGAACTGCGCCTTCTGGTCCTGGCTGGCGTTATCGTCCAGCAGCACGTACTTCATCAGCCAGCGGTTGAGGAAGTCCTCGACATTCGACGCGGACGCGAAGCTGCCGACCTTGTCGCGCATCATCGCCTTCATGTAATGGGCGATGCGCGAGACCGCGAAGATGTATTGCAGCTGCGACGACAGCACCGCGTTGGCGTTGGCCGCCTCCGAGTTGTACTTGCGCGCCTTCTGCGCCGACTGCGCGCCGAAGAAGGCGGCATAGGCGGTGTTCTTGCAATGGACCAGCGAGATGAAACCAAGGTCGCTCAGTTCCTTCTCGCGGCGGTCGGTGATCGCCACCTCGGTCGGGCACTTGAGCGCCACTTCGCCCTCATCGGTCTTGAAGGTGTGCGTCGGCAGGTCGTCCACCAGGCCGCCGCCCTCGACGCCACGGATCGCCGCGCACCAGCCATAGTCCTCGAAGGCGCGCGTCAGCTTGGCGCCGAAGGCATAAGCGGCGTTGCACCACAGGTACTTGTGATGGTCGGTGCCGTCCACCTCCTCGACAAAATTGAAGCCGTCGACGTGCGTGCCGTCGACCGGGTTGAATGGCAGGCGGCCGAGGAAACGCGGCAGCGTCAGGCCAACGTAGCGCGAATCCTCCGATTCGCGGAATGCCTTCCACTTGGCGTATTCCACCGTGTCGAACACTTTGGAGAGATCACGCGGCCTGGCCAGATCGCCGTAACTTTCCAGCCCGAACAGCTCGGGCGAGGCGGCGCTGATGAAGGGCGCATGCGCGGCCGCCGCCACGTGCGACATCTGCTCGATGAAGTACATGTCCTCGGGCTGGCGCGAAATTTCGAAATCACCCAGCAGCGCCGCGTACGGCGCGCCGCCAAAAGTGCCGAATTCCTCTTCGTAGATCTTTTTGAACATGGTACTCTGGTCAAATTCCAGCGCGGTCTGGAAGTCTTTCACCAGTTCGCGCTTGGTGGCATTCAGCATGCGGATTTTCAGTCCCTGTCCGGTGGCCGAGTTTTTCACCAGGTAGTGCAGGCCGGTCCAGCTCTGCTCCAGCTTCTGGAACGCCGGAGCGTGCATGATGGCGCTGAGCTGACCAGAGATCAATTGGTCCAGCTCCGCCACACGCGCATCGAGCGTGGCCGACAGGTTGTTGGACACCACCACCGCGCCATCCATCACCTGCCGCACCAGTTCGGAGATGATGTCCCGGGCGCGCGCGTGTTCCGCGCTGGACTTGGCCACCTTGCTTTGTTCGACGATCTGGTCCAGCAGGCTGGCGCCCCCGGCGGCCGGCGCGGTCTGCTGCAGCTGATTCAGTTGTGCGGACATCTCAGTTCTCCCGGGGCGCCTGCAGGCTGGCCAGTTTGTCGGTGTTGTTCAGCACATCGCTGAGAATGTCTTCCAGCTTGTCGTTGCCGGCCAGCTTGTTGCGCAGGTCGGCCAGCTTGCTGCGCGCTTCCAGCAGCCGGGCCAGCGGTTCCACCTGCCGCACCACCGACTCCGGCCGGAAATCGTCCATGCCCCTGAAATGCAGCTCGACGTTGAAGCTGGTGTCCTTGTCGCCCAGATGATTCGGCACCTGGAAGCGCGCCACCGGTTCGACGCCGCTCATCACTTCGTCGAAGTTGTCGCTGTCGATGCTGACGAACTTGCGGTCCTTGAGGCGTTTCTTGTCCGCGTCCGGATTGCCGCCGAAGTCGCCGACCACGCCCACCACGAACGGCAACTCCTTGTTTTCCATGGCGTCGCCGATCTCGACGTCGTACGTCATCTGCACGCGCGGCGCACGGACCTTGTTGAGACGCTTCTGAATGCTGTCACTATTCGCCATACGCCCTCCCTATTTCAGGCCGCCGAAGGGATCGGCGTTGTTGGTCTGATTGTTCCTGAGTGCCGGGCCGCTGGCGGTCTTTTTCGCCGCCGGCGGCGGCGCGACCGGCTTGCGCGCAGTGGTCGGCACCAGCACGTCTTCGCCCAGGCTGGTGCGCAGCAGCTTGGCCAGGTCCTGGGCTTCCGAGCGCAGCGAGCCATTCAGGTTGTTCTGCTGGCTCAGATCCGCCAGCGCCTTGGTCGAAAGACGCAGGCCGCTGACGGCAACGATGCTGTTACCCAGCTTGTCGTTGGGGTCGCGCTGCAACGCCTCCAGCGCGTTGGTGATCGCTTCGCCATAGCTGGCGCGGTCGAATTTGATCTGCGCCATATGCAGCCAGGGCGTCTTGTCGGTCGGGTAGTTGGCGGCGGCGGTCTTGAGGATGCCTTGCGCCTTGTCGGTCTGGCCGGTGGACAGCGCGGCGTCGGCGTCGGCCAGGGCGCGGTCCAGCGACGCGGCCGGTTTGTCGGCGCGGACCACGGCGCCGTCGGTGGCGCAGGCGGACAACAGCAGCAGGCTGGCGGCGCAGCCCATCCAGGTACTTGCAGTGCTCATCGGTTTCTCCTTTTGCGTAACCGTGCGTGAAGATGGCCATTATTCATGAATGCTTTTTGCCGAAATTGCGCTTACTCAAGCAGTTGCCTGTTTCCGCTTTGCTTGCGCGGACGCAAACAGCGGCGGGTCCGCTTTCGCTCTAATGCATGGATGGCGATAACGGGAGAGACAGCATGAGCATTCCGGCGAAGGTGTTGTGGGGTGAAGGACTGTTCCTGCGCCCGCAGCATTTCCAGCAGCAGGACCGCTATCACGAGGCGCGCCTGCATCACACGGCGATGGCGCTGCAGCCCTACCTGTGGGGCGTGCGCGAGATCCGCTGGGACTTCGATGCGCTCAAGGCCGGCAAGCTGCGGCTGGAGGCCTTGTCGCTGATTTTTCGCGACGGCGAAATCATCGATGCGCCGGCCAGCGCGCCGCTGCCGGCGGCGGTGGACCTGACGCGCATTCCGCCCAACGTGCCGACGCTGACCTGGCATGCGGCGCTGCCGTCGCTGGCCGCGAGCGGCAACACGGCAATGCATGGCGACGCCTCCGCCGCCGCGCGTTACGGCCAGTCCAGCCGCGATACGGCCGACATGTACACGCAGGCCGCCGGCACGGACGTGGCCTTCCTGAATGGCGCGGTGCGGCTGATGTCCGACCTGGAGCCGCTGGGCGCCTTCGAATGCGTGCCGCTGATACGGCTGCGGCGCGTGGTCACCGGCGGCTTCGAGCCCGATCCCGCCTTCGTGCCGCCATCGCTGTCGGTCGCCGCCGCGCCGGCGCTGCAATCGACGCTGCACCGGCTGCTGGATGCGCTGCAGGCCAAGGTGCAGTCGCTGCAGGGGCATATGCGTGAGCCCAGCCGCAACGTGATCGAATTCCGCTCCGGCGACGTTTCTTCGTTCTGGCTGCTGCACACGGTGAGCACCTCGGCGGCGGCGCTGATGCATTACGTGCGCAATCCGGACCTGCATCCGGAACGCCTGTTCGAAGCGCTGCTCGCGCTGGCGGGCGCGATGATGACCTATTCGAAGCAGTACGCGCTGATCGATCTGCCGGGCTATCAGCACGACGATCCGGCGCCCTGCTTCTCCACGCTGGACGGCATCATCCGCGACCTGCTCGACACCGTGATCTCGACCAGGTATTTCGCCATCGCGCTCACCGAGGACAAGCCGAGCTACTACCTGGGCAAGCTCGATTCGGGCAAGATCGACCAGCGCACCACGCTGTATCTGGCCGTCGGCGCCGCGCTGCCGGCGCTGGAGCTGGTGGAAGTGGTGCCGCTGCGGGTCAAGGTCGGCGCCCCGGACGACGTTGAAAAATGCGTGCTATCGGCCATGCCGGGCGTGAAGTTGACGCACGCGCCGCAGGTGCCGGCGGCGATTCCGGTGCAGCCGGACACCTACTATTTCGCACTGGAGGGCAAAGGTATGCTGTATGAGCAGATGCTGAAAGCGCAGTCGATTTCGATCTACGTACCGGCCGGGATCAAGGACCTGCGCCTCAACCTGATCGCGGTGACGGCATGACGCCGCACGTCGAACGCCGCGCCATTCCGACGCTGATGGGCGGTCAGCGCAAGCAGATCCAGCCCGGCTACGGCCACGTGCAGACCCTGCTCGATCTGCTGCAGGAAGGCTTTTACCTGCTGTTCATGCTGAAGAACGGCAGCACGCCGCCGGGCGAAGCGGCGTTCCTGGACCACATCACCGCGTTCCTCGCCGATTTCGACAGCGAGGCACGCAAGCTGCGGGCGCAAGGCGAAGATATCGACGCTGCCAAATACGCCTTTTGCGCGGCACTGGACGAGATCATTCTGGCCTCGCCGTTCCCGATGCGCTTCGCCTGGGAGCGGCGCCCGCTGCAGTTGGTGATCTTCGGCGACCAGTTGGCCGGAGAGCACTTCTTCGACCGACTCGAAGCGCTGCGCAGCGCGGGCGGCGCGCGGCTGCCGGCGCTGCAGGTGTTTCATATGTGCCTGCTGATCGGCTTCCGCGGCAAATACGCGCTCGACGCCAGCGACAAGCTGGCCTACCTGACCGCGCGCCTGGGCGAGGAAATCGCCCACATGCAGGGCAAAAGCAAAGGCTTTGCGCCGCAGGCGGAGCGGCCGGACCAGATTGTCCACAAATTGCGCAGCAATGCGCCGTTGTGGGCGGTGTCCGCCGTGTTCGCGGCGATCGCCCTGACCGCGTACGTCGCGCTGGAAGCGTCGCTGGCGCACACCACGCAGGACTCGCTGGCGGCCTACGCCGACCTGGTGAAACTGGCGCCCCGGCCGGCCTACGTGACCATCACCCTGCCCTGATCAGTCGGCGACGCGGAATTCGATGCGCCGGTTGCGGGCGCGCCCATCGGCGCTGGTGTTGTCCGCCACGGGACGGTCCGGCCCCTGGCCCGATACCGTGATCATCTCCTGGTTGATGCCCCTGGCCGACAGGTAGCTGCGCACCGCCTCCGCGCGCGCCTGGCTCAGCGCCAGATTGCTGTCGCGCAGGCCGACATTGTCGGTGTGGCCGATCACCTCCACCTTCTTGCCCTTGACCTTCTGTAGCGCCGCCGCCATCTCGTCGAGAATCGCCTGGCCGGACGGCGTCAGCGTCGCCTTGCCGCTGTCAAATTCGATGATGCGCCTGGCCAGCGTGGCGTCCAGCAGGTTCTGCTCGGCGGCGCTCACGCGCAAGCCGTTGTTGACCGTGTAGCTGGGATTCAGACTGGTGGCGATATCGCTGGCGATCTGCTGCCGTTGTGCTTCGTTGGCCACTTCGCCGCGCACGGTGACGTTGGTGCCGTCGATCTTCAGCTCCCCTTTGCTGATCAGCTTCAGGTTGGGACCGATCAGCCTTTGCACATAGCCATTCCAGTTGGGCGGCAGCGACACCTGGGCGATGGACAGCTGGTCAACCACGCGCCCGGCGCCGTACAGCGCGCGCAGCTGCGCCAGCAGCGCGGCCTTGCTGGCCTCATCGGGGACGCCGCCGGTCACCACGATCTGGCCCGGCGCCTGCGCGGCGGCAGCGGTGGCGATCAGCATCAGGGAAAAGAACAGATGGCGCATGGCGGGCTCCTTCAGACAAAGGTTTCATGGAACAGCGCCTGCACCGATCGCAGCGACAGCTGTCCCTGTTCGAGATAGGCCGACAGCTGCTGCACGCGCGCATCGCCGGCGGTCAGCTCATCGACCCAGCCGGCGTAATCGAAGCTGACCTGGTGCTCGGCCGCGCATTGCGGGTCAATGATGGCGGCCAGCGTTTCCGGCGCGGCGCCGCCGAAGCCGATCACCAGCGACGGCTGGTCGCGCAGGTCGGCAAAAAACAGGCTCAGTTCAAAATCGGCCTGGCTCAGGAACGGCACGATCAGATGCAGCCAGAACGCCGCCACCAGGTAGCGCTGGCGCGCCGCCTGCGGCAGCGGCAGCACCAGGCTCTTGTCCAGCCGCTCGGCGCCGCTGCGGCGCACCGGCTGCAGCAGCAGGCCGACCGCCAGGATGGTGCGGCGCACGCCGGCGCGCGGCAGCATCGCCTCCAGCGCACCAACGTTGTGGCGGTCCAGGAAGTCGACGAACGCCTGCCCATGCGCCGCCTCCCCCGGACTGACTTCGACACGGGCGGCGGCCAGACCATGCAACGCCGTGTTGGGTTCGTCCGCGCCCAGCACGTCGGCGGTCAGGCCGTCCAGTTCATGCCACAGCGGCGCCAGCACCAGCGGGCTGCAGGGCACAAACGCGGCCGCATCGTCCACCTCGATCGCGCTCATCGCCAGAAACGGGTAGCGGCGCTGCGACAAGTCGCTGCTCGGCGACAGGTGCCCGGCAATGGCGCGCCGGCTGCGGGTGCCGACGAAGGCGAAGTGCAGCGGCTGCAAGGCGTCGTAGTTGAGCTTCCAGCGCGGCTCCGCGCTCACCATGTTCATCACGTCGGCCAGCCAGTCGTCCAGCAGGCTGGCCAGGGCCAGGTTGTCGACCGCCTTGACGAAGTCGCTGCGCGCCGGCAGCTTGCCGAAGTAGCCGATGCGCGCCGATTGCGGGCCGCGCTTCATTGCACCACTCCCGCCGGCGCGACGGCCACCGCCGTCGGTATCGCGCCGGGACGGATCGCCGGCAGCGCCGGTGACGACACGGTGGCCGGCGCGCCGACAACCGTCTCCGGCAGCCGCAGGCCGCGATAGCCCTGCTCCTGCGGCGCTTCCGCGCTGCTGACGATCTTCAGCCCCATCGCCACCGTGATCGCGCCGCTGGTCCAGCGCAGTTCGAACACGCCGCCGTCGCGCTTTTGCTTGGCCGCCGCGTCGATCATGCGTTTCAGGCCGAACTGGCCCGGTTCGTTGAACACGTCGACGTTGCGGCCGTCCAGCGCCACCGCCGTGATGCGCGCGCCCGGTACGCCCTGCGGACTCGGATGCACCATGCTGGCCCACTGCGCCGGCGTGTTCCGGTAGCGCAGCTGCTGGCCGTCGATCTCCACCGTGTATTCCAGCGTTGCCGGCGACGGCATGGGCTGGATCTGGAAGATGGTCTGCGCGCCGCCCGGCGGCGCCACCCCGCCGGCGCCCACCGGCGCGATCCACGACGAAAAGCGCGCCACCGTCTGCGGCGACAGCGTGATGCCCATATCGGCCCAGGTGCGCGGCGCCAGCACGTCGCCCCGGCGCACAACCAGCGACCCCATGGCGCTGTTGGCAAATTTGGCGATCAGACCGTCCGGGCCGAAGAACTGGGCGATTTCGGCGCCGGATGCCTCGACGTGCGCACTCGGCTCGAACGGATATTTGCTGGCCAGCGACTGCTGGAACGGTTCGTAGACCTGCGCCAGCCAGGTCTTGTTGATCTCCGCCTCCACCGGCGCGATCAGCACGGCGAAGGTCTGCATCAGCGGCCGCACCAGGATGGGCCGGATAGCCTGCTTCTGCGGCTCGCTCATCCCGGTCAGCATCTGCTCGTCGACATAGCGCAGCACCTCGGCCAGCTCCGAGCCGCTGCCTTCCAGCGTCTGCTGCATGAACTGGCGCGCGCCGGGACCGGGATCGCCCTGGTTCTTGAGCTGATTGAGCCGGCTGCGCAGCTTGGACAAGGCTTCCAGGTAAGCGCGCATCAGCGAGCCATCGCGGTCGCGCGTGGCCACCAGCCGCGAGATGCCGGCAAATTCACGGCCGACCACGCCGGTCGTCTGCTCGGGCAGCTGCAGATTGACATTGATCTGCGCCGGTGCGCGGCCGAGCAGGCTGTATTTGATCCAGTTGATGAAACCCGTCTGCACCTGCTTCATCTCGGCGTTGGACACCAGCGGCGCATCCCACGAAGTCTGCTCATGGATCGCGTTCAGCAAGCGCGATAAAGGCGACGATTGCGGGTCGCCCAGTCGATTCATCGCGGTGACGGCGGCGTCGAAGCCATTCAGGTTGGCGATGCTGACGCCCTGTACGAATTTCTGCCATTCGCGCGCGTAATCGGCCTTGTACAACTCGGTCAGGCCTTTCTGGATTTGTTCGGGACTGCCTTCCAGCGTCAGATCGTCGCGCGCGGCGGTCTTCAGCACCCAGTCGGTACTTTGCAGTTCTTTATTGGCCGCTTCCCGAAAGGCACCGCGGACGAATTTTTCCCAGGCGTCGCGCGTGTATGCCCCGGGGACCGCGTGGCTGCCGGTGACCAGCGCCTGATCCTGCTCGCCGACCATGCGCGCCACCGTGGTCGATGGAAAGCGGGTGTTGGCGCGGGCGCGGATGTCGGCGTAGACGCGCTCGCGGGCCGGCATGCCGCGCACCACGCGGCGCAGGTTGTCGCGCGCCTGGTCCACCAGCGCCAGCTTCAGATCGATGCGCGGCCAGGACGGATCGGCTATCTGCGCCAGATAAAAGGTCATCAGCTTTTCGGCACTGTGGATCAGCTGTTCGCGCGTCATGGCGCCGCGGTTGTTCTCCAGCCAGGCGCGCCAGTGGCGCGGCAGCTGGTCGTTCAGATGACTGGCTTCGGCGTGCGATTTATCGGCCAGCATCAGGTAACTCTTCAGCGCATTGTAGGCGTCATCGACATTGGTGGCGGAGGCTTCCTGGAACTGCTGGCCGGTGGCAGGTGGCGCGGCGCCGGACGGCTGCAACGCATCGGCATGCGTGTTCATTTCCGCCAGCAGCGTCTCCAGGCTGGCCACCACCGGCATCAGCATCACGTTGCGCACGCCGGCGAAATACTCCTCGCGCAGCTTGCGCTCCAGCGCCTCGCCCTGGTAGAGGCCCATGCGCAGCGACCAGGGACGCGCTTCGCGGTACTTCTCCAGCTGGACCAGGCGGTCCTGGATGATCTCCAGCGCCTCCAGCCGCGATTGCAGGTCGAGCCGCCTGGCCTGCAGCTTGACCACCTTGTCGAGGTCCGCCTGCACGTTGCTGACCAGCTGCCGGTTGGCCATGTACGACCAGCTCCATCCGCCCAGCGTGGTGCCCAGCAACAGCACCGCGCCGAAGAACGCCGCATAACGCAGGCGCACCTTGTTCCTGCTGGCGTACTGCGAGACCAGATCCTTGTCTTCGAAGATCACCTTGCGGAACAGATTCAGGAGGAAGAAGCCGGACTGCCCCGCCGCGGCCATGGGCGCCGCCCCGCTGGCCGTCAGCTCGAAGCGCTTTGCCACGCGCTGCGCCTGTGCGCTGACCGGCATGCCCTCCTGCAGTGCGCTGGTGAAGTAGAAGCCGCGGAACAGGGGCTTGAACTGGAACGGGTTTTCCTCGAACAGTGTGGCCAGGAAGGCACGCAGCGGCATGCGGATGGTCGCGAACTCCAGCGGAAAGGTGAACACGCCCGGCTCCATGCGCTGGCGCCGCTGCTGGCTCATGTTGGCGACGCTCAGCGCCTTGAGGCCATCGCACAATTCATCAAAGGCGTGGTCGAAGAAGGCGATGATCTGCTGGCTGCTGGTCCTGCGCTGGTACGGCATGGTCGCGCCCCACACGCGCTCACGCTCGCCGCGTTCCACCTGGGCGAAGAATTCGCCGAAGCCGCTGATCAGGTCCGCCTTGGTGAACATTACGTACACCGGCGCGAAGATCTCCAGCCGCTCGATCAGATCCTGCACCCGCTTGCGCAGACTGCGCGCCAGCTTGATGCCGGCTTCGGGATCGTCGCCGCGCAGTTCGGCGATGCTGACCGCGATGATGATGCCGTTGACCGGCGCGCGGCGACGATACTTCTTCAGCAGATCGAGAAAACCGTGCCACTCCTCGCGATGCTCGTCCAGCACCGAATAGCGGCCGGCCGTATCCAGCACGATGCCCTCGGTGGTGAAGAACCAGTCGCAGTTGCGCGTGCCGCCCACACCCTGCAGCACCTTGCCGTCGGCGAAAGGAAACTGCAGGCCGGAGTTGGTGATGGCCGTGCTCTTGCCTGCCGCCGGATTGCCGATGATCATGTACCACGGCAGCTCGTACAAGGCGCGGTGGCCGGCGACCATGCCCAGCTTGGAGCCCTTGATGGTGTCGATCGCCTTCAGCATGCTGTCGCGGATGGCCTTGACCTCGGCGTCGGCCGCGCTGACGATGGCAGTGCCGAGCTGTTCGGACTCGCGCCGCGCGCGCCGTCGGCGCCACCACCAGACGGCACCGGCCAGCGCCAGCATCGCCGTGACGGCCGCCAGCGCCCAGATCAGCGCCAGCTCCAGCACTTGCGCGCCCAGCAAGAACAAGGCCGCCATCGCCAGCAGGCCGACGAAGGTAAGTTGGCGGCTATCGGTAAGGAAGTTCCAGATTCTGCGCATCATGGCTCGTGTCCGGCAAACGGCGCCCAGGCGACAGGCGGACCGATCAATGTTGCCACCATCCACGGCCGCATTTCTTGCGGCAAAACAATGGCGCTATCGACGGACGGTGCGCGGCAGCCGCAACTCGGTGTGGCCGAAGTCCATCATGGTCCAGCGCCCGCCCCAGGTCAGGCCGACCGCTTCGGCCGTCTCGCCGTACAACCGGTAACCGCGCATGGCCCAGGGGTCTTTTTCGGAAATCACCAGCTTGCCGTCGCGCAGGAAGGCGCAATCGGCGGCCAGGCCGAACTGGTGATAGCTCTGGAACGCCCTGGCGTTGGTCACGCCGGGACCGGCGGCGGCCAGCGCATCCTGCCGCTCCGGGCTGCGATACCCCTCCAGGATGGCCATGTCGTAGCCATGGCGCTCGCGCATGATGCGGAACACCAGCAGCAGACGCTGGGAAAACGTGGGCTCGAGCAACTGCCAGTTGCGGTTGGCGCTGTCGAGCATGGGCCGCACCAGCGTGACTTCGGCGGTGGTGAACGCCAGCGGGGGCGGCGGCGCGGGGGCGGTCAGCTGCTCGCCCTGCAACAGGCCGGCGATCTGTTCATTGATCGCCTGGCTGTCGGTGTCGTAGCCGGACAGCATGCCACGGCCGCTCAGCGTCAGGGCCAGCAGCGGCGGCACGATCAGCAGTATCAACACCGCGATCAGCAGCGGATAGCGTTGGCGCAGAAAGCGCCACCCCGTGCGCAAGCCGCCGCCGGCATCGCGGCCCAGCCCGGCGGCCTGGCGCACACCGTTCCGGTAACCGCCGCGCACACGGCGGCCGCAGCGCCGGCTGACTGCGCTTAGCGAGGCCATCAACAGCTCGCGGGCGCCGGGAAACAGCAACAGCCAGGCGCCGAAACAGGCAAGCACGAAGAACATCAGCATGGAAAAGAGAAACATGGTGCGCTCCATCAAAACGGGCGATCGCCGCAGACCGGACACTCCATCGTAGGGCCGTCCAGGACACAGCGTTCTCGGCCAGATCAAATGCGAGGGGGATATCGTGGATACATCAACACCCAGGCCGGATCTGCTGGCCGGCACGACGCGCGCGGCGCCGGCCAGGCGCATCCTGGCGCAGCTCGAGCATGGCGCACGCCCGCAACTGGCGCCTGTCAAGGCCAGCAGCTGGACCATCGATGGCTGGACGGTAGGCTTGTGCGTGCTGCTGTTGGTGATGTGCACCACCGCGTGGCTGGTGCACAGCAAGAAGCTCACGCCAGCCGGGCTGCGCTCCGGCGCCAGCTACAGCGGCAGCACGGTGACGCACCATCCGCGCCCGCCGTCTGTCACGGCGTCCAGCGTGACGCCGCCGCCGTCTCTGGCTGAAGATGATGAGCAGGCCGCCACCATCGTCAATGCGGACAGCGCGGGCGACAAGACCGCCGCCAGCCCGATGACGGGTAGCCATCAAGCAGCCGCTACGGGTGCCGGCGCGCGCGGTGGCGGGATTCCCGCCAACCGCCCGACCTTTGCCGCCGATACTATCGGCCACCTACCCGGCGCCGCGCGCGCGCCGGCCTCCTCCGCCGTTGCCCAAACCGGCGCGGCGCATCCGGCGACCGTGGGCGCGACCGGACGCGCCGCTGCGACGCCACGCAAAGCGGACGCGGGCAGTTCGGCGGCAGCAGCCAACAATGCGGACACCGACATCACCCTGCTGACCGCGCTGGTCGCCCATAGCAACAAGCCCGCCGCCGTCACACCCGAACGTCCGCGCGACGTGGTCGAACGCCAGGACGGCGACAGCACCGCCCAGTTGCTGGTCCGCTGCAAACAACTGGGCCTGATCGAAGGCATGCTGTGCCGCTCACGTATCTGCTCCGGCCGCTGGGAAAGCGACCCGGCCTGTAGCGCGCCGTCCCACTAGCGCAGACAGGCCGTACTCTCACCGACATGAACTCGAATCAGGGAGCTGCGGATTGACGGTCAGGTAATCTAGACTTCCAGCGCAAGCGGTTTAATCTCTTTTGCGATAGTCTTGCCGGCCAACGTCTCTGCCACGCGAAGATCATACGCACTTTGCAGGTTCAACCACCCTTGCGCTTCACTACCAAAATAACGTTCCAAACGCAGGGCCGTATCCGCCGTCACGCCACGCTGTCCCTTGATAATTTCACTAAGCCGCGAGTACGGAACACGCAATGCCAAGGCCACCGCGCGAACACTCACACCCATAGGCTTGATATAGTCCTCCAACAAAACCTCGCCGGGATGAACAGGACGCATTCCATTCTTAAACATGATGTACCAAGCTATTTCCTCTGATGTGGATCTTCGATCTTTACGTCGTAGGGACCATGTGTCCCCCACTTGAAGGTCAACCGCCATTGATCGTTGATACGGACGTGCCAGGCACCGTCATACTCTTTTAAATCATTACCCGGAGGCGCCTTCATGAAAGCTACCGAGGGTGCTGCGTCGAGTTGAGCCAACTTACGTTCGGCTACGCGCCTGATGTTGACAAAGCGTCGGCTCTTGCCGGAAGTGAAGAGAGCCTCTGTGTCTGGGCACGCAAAGGACTGGATCGACATGCAAAAATAGTATCCGTTATCCGGATAACGGTCAACTTGTTGGCTTTCCAAGCCGCGTGCCAAAACGCAAAAGCCCAACCTGAAAGGTTGGGCTTTTCTCATTCTGGCTCCCCGACCTGGACTCGAACCAGGGACCTGCGGATTAACAGTCCGTCGCTCTACCGACTGAGCTATCAGGGAAAGGAGGCCGTATTATATACGGCCCGTTTTCAGCTGTCTAGGCTGACAGGCAACTAATTAAAAGCCGCCCTTGAACTGCACGCCAAACTGACGTGGCTCGTTGACGAAGCCGGTCAGGTTGTTGAAGTCGATCGCACCGATGATACGCTTGGTGTTGGTGATGTTACGCGCGAAGCCGGCGATTTCGTACTTGCCGCCATCCCAGTTGTAACCCACGCGCAGGCCGCCTTCGGTCATCTCCTTGCCGGTGAACTCCTTCGCTTCATACAGGAAGAAGTTGATCTTGCTGCGGTACGACCAGTCGGTCAGCACGTACAGGTTGCCATCGGCCAGCGGCCAGTTGTAGCGCGCGCTGAAGTTGGCGATCCACTTGGCCGCCTGCGGCAGCGGGTTGCCGTTGATCGAGACCAGGCCGTTGGCGCCGATCGGATCGGTGATGGTGCACTGTGCGCACTTGGCCACGTACAGGTTCGGGTCTTCGATCTTGGTGAAGTTGTACGAACCGCTCAGGCTGACCTTGAAGTCCGGGGTGACGAAGCCTTCGACTTCGCCTTCCAGGCCGCGACCCTTGGTCTTGGCAGCGTTGATCAGCTTGGTGACGTTGGAATTGCCTCCGACCACGGTCAGTTGCTGGTTCTTCACGTCGTAGTCGTACACGCTCAGCGAAGCGCGCGCGCGGCGGTTGAACAGGTCGGCCTTGACGCCGGCTTCATACGAGGTGATGGTTTCCGCATCGGCCACGGTGATCGGCACCGACGCCGAGGCCGCCGCGATCGATGGCGCGCGGAAGCCGGTCGCCACGCGGGCGTAGGCGCTGACGTCCTTGTTGATCTTGTAGGTGCCGCTCAGGTCCCAGTTGACCTTGTTCTTGCTCTCTTCCACCGACTTCGGACCGATCTGGGTCACGTTGACCGCTTCCACGGTGCGGAATTCCTTCTCGTCGTGGGTGTAGCGCAAGCCACCGCGCAGGGTGAAGTCGCTGTTCACGTCATAGGTGACCGAGCCGAACGCAGCGTAGGCTTCGTTGTCCTGATGGCTGGCCAGGTGCGAGGTCTGGGCCTGGGTGGTGCTGTCGAAGTTGTCGCTGAAGCCGTCGCCGCTTTCCTTGAAGTAGTAGACGCCGGTCTGCCAGTTCAGCGGACCCGCGTTCTTCGATTCGACGCGGAATTCCTGGCTGTACTGCTTCAGGCCGCTCAGCCCGCCACCGGTCTGCACCTGGAATGGAATGAAGCCCGGGCCGGTCGGCGTGCCGCCGTCGATGTCGCCGCGGCTGTAGTAGTTGTCCACGCCTTCATAGCCGGTGATCGAGAACAGCTTGACCGAACCCAGGTCCCAGGTCAGGCGCGCGTTGGCGCCGTTGGTGCGCAGGTTCTGGAAGTTCAGGCCGTTGGTGTTGATCTTGGTGAAGTCGTAACCGTCGGCGAAGTCGTTGGTGCCCTTTTTGATGATGTTGGCGCGGAACAGGCGCGCGCTGCCGTCAGTGGTGCGCGAATGCACGTTGAACAGGGCGTTGAAGGTGGTGCTCGGCTTGTACAGGAACTGCACGCGCTCGGCGTGTTCGTTGTAGCCTTCCAGCGAATCGTTCTGACCGGTAAAGGTGTTGTCGACGAAGTCGTCGCGGTGCTGGCGCAGGGTCGACACGCGCATTGCCCACTCGCTCGACAGCGGCACGTTGGCGGCGGCTTCCAGGCTGGTGGTGTTGTGCGAGGCCCACGAGACGTTGTAGTAGCCTTCGACCTTGTCGGTGTTCGGCTTGGCCGATTCAAACTTGACCACGCCGGCCGGGGTGTTGCGGCCGAACAGGGTGCCCTGCGGACCGCGCAGCACTTCCACGCCGGCCACGTCGAATACCGGGAAGCCTTTCAGGATGCCGTTCTCTTGCACCACATCGTCGTAGATCAGCGACACCGGCTGCGAGGCGAAGGTCGAGAAGTCGGTGTTGCCGTAGCCACGGATGTAGAAGCGCGGGAAGGTACGGCCGTTCGACGATTCCACGTTCAGCGACGGCACTTTGCCTGCCAGGAAGCGGATGTCCTGGCCGCCGGACAGCAGCACGTCCAGTTTCTCGTCCTTCAGCATGGTCACGGACACTGGCACGTCCTTGATGTTCTCGGCGCGGCGCTGGGCGGTCACGGTGACGGTTTCCAGCTGCGGCTGGGTGACATCGGTTTGCGCCAGGGCGGTACCGATCGGCAATACGGCGCTCAGCGCCAGTACGCGCTTATGCATCTTCGACAGTTTGATCATTCAAGTTCCCGATTAAATGTAGTGCAAAGAGTTAAAAACAGTGTCTCCTGTTCTCTCTTTTCTTGTCACCACCCGCTCATCTGCCGTGATCGTGGTAGCGCGGGGCAGCCCTGAATCCGCCCGCGGTAGCTAGCAATATTGCACTGACTTTTTTGAAAGGCGATATTTTCCTGGATTGATACCATGTATTGCAAGCTGAATATATCTGAAACGCTATTAACTGTTGGAAATTCGGCTAAGCATATGCAATGACTGAATATTCATAGGGTTAGCCGTGTCACCGGTATGACACAATGGCCATATCGACAAGCTTAACGCAGGGGTGGGAAAGCGAAAGAATTTTCTGGCAACTGTAGGGAAATTGCCACATTCGGCGGCGTGGCCGGCGTTGCACCGGCCACGGCAGCGGGCTCACATGCCCAAGGATTTCAGCAATTCATCGGC
This sequence comes from Duganella callida, assembly GCF_004614165.1. GTDB lineage: Bacteria > Pseudomonadota > Gammaproteobacteria > Burkholderiales > Burkholderiaceae_D > Rugamonas > Rugamonas callida. The sequence continues at coordinate 35,630 of NZ_SPVG01000265.1, forward strand.
GTCGATCGACGACGAGGCGACCGGCTCGGCGGCGGCGTTCTGGGCATCGCGCTGCTGATCCAACAAGGCATCGGGATCGGTGACTTCGCTGGTGTCGAAGTCGTGCAGGCGGATGAACTCGGTGCGGTCGATCGCCAGCTCCAGGTAAAACACATTGCTCTTCTCGGTGTAGAAGCTGACGCGGCGCATTTCCGGACGGTCCAGCGGAGTGTCCACGCTCAGCGTCACCTGCTTGTTCAGCGCCAGCATCTTCGGCTGATTCTGGGTGATGTTGGTCTGCAGTTCGCGGCGCACCTTGCCGGTGAAGTCCCCGACGATCTGGTTCATCAGCTCGCCCATGATGTTGGCCACCTCGTCGGAGGTGTGGGAACTGGCCAGCTCCGACTTCGGCATGCCCATGTGCAGCATGTAGCGCTCGTAGATCTCCATCGCGGTTTCGGCAGCGAAGTTCAGCACCACCAGGCCGGTAAAGCCGCCGTCGAACAGCACGAAGCAGCCGATGTCCGGCTTCAGACCAATCTTGGTAATGCGCTGCACCATGCCGGAATAGTGGAGCTTGCTTTGCGTTGCCACGTTCAACACCCGCGTCACCGAGTTGCACAGACTGACCAGCAAGTCTTCCGTGCCGTAGACAACCGCATCCTTTTCACCGCTCATAATCTACCTCTGTTTGTTGTTCTGTGAATCGAAGGCTCAGAATACCCAGCCGCAAGTATCCCGTCCACTTTAAATTGCAAAATCATGCCGCCAGCGCGCGCAGAGCGGCAATATCGCGACGCGGCGGCGCGCCGAACATGCGCGCGTACTCGCGGCTGAACTGGGACGGGCTTTCGTAACCGACCTGGAAAGCGGCGGTTTCGGCATTGGCGGCGTTGGCGGCGATCAGCCGGCGCGCCTCCAGCAGCCGCAAGCGCTTCTGGTATTGCAGCGGCGTCATCGAGGTCAAGGCCTTGAACTTGCGGTGGAAGGCGGACGGGCTGAGCTGGGCGATGCGCGCCAGATCGTCGATGCGCACCGCCTCGGCGAAGCGCAGGCGCAGCGCATGGATGGCATGCATCACGCGTTCGCCATGCTGCTCGGCCAGCGCCAGCCGCGCCACCGCGCCGCCGTAGGGGCCGGTCAGCAGCCAGTAGCAGATCTCGCGCATGATGGCGGGCTGCAGCAGCGGTACCGCCTTGGGTGTGTGCAGCAGGCGCATCATGCGCAGCGCGCAGTCGGCCAGCGGACCGTCGAACTCGGCCACCAGCGCGCCGCGCTCGACCTCCACCGGCGCCGGCGGCTCGCCCAGGCTTTCCAGCACTTCGCGCATTACGGCCAGGTCCAGGCCGATCACCATGCCGAGAAACGGCGCCTGCGGACTGGCTTCCACCACCCGGCCCAGCGCCGGCATCTCCACGCCCACCAACAGCGCCTGCCCGACTGCGTAGTCGTAGCGCTGGTTGCCGAACATGGTCCACTTGGCGCCCTGTGCCACCACGCACAAGGAAGGGCGCAACACCAGGTGCGCCGGTTGCCGCTCGTGGTTGGAGCGCAGCAGCATCAGGCCGTCGATGCCGGTAATCCAGGGATTTTCGCCGGGCTGCGTGTCGGTGTACTGCAGGATGGCAGCCGCAAGTTCTTTCATTTTATCCATGCTTTGCATGATAGCACGCAGGCAGGAATAGGCAAGAAATGTCATGGTTCCGGCATTCAATTGGGGACGCCCGACGCTTATTCTGCTCACACTACTCACCCACGGGAGCACACCATGACTGCACAATCGAGCAATAAAATCGCCATCATTACCGGCGGCAGCCGCGGCCTGGGCCGCAACACCGTGCTGAACCTCGCCAAGCGGGGCGTGCACAGCATCTTCACTTACCACGCCCATCCGGCGGCAGCCGAGGAAGTGACGGCTGAAGCAGCGAAACTGGGCGCACGCGCCATCGCCCTGCAGCTGGACGCCGGGCAGATCTCCACCTTCGACGGCTTCATCGGCCAGGTACGCGAGGCGCTGGCCAGCCTGGGCGCGGACCGCTTCGACTACCTGGTGAACAATGCCGGCACTTCCCATCACAACGCCATCATCGACACCACCGAAGCGGAATTCGACGCGCTGTACAACGTGCACCTGAAAGGCGTGTTCTTCCTGACCCAGAAGTTGCTGCCATTGATGAACGATGGCGGGCGCATCGTCAACATTTCCAGCGGCCTGGCGCGCTTCGCCCTGCCCGGCAGCGCCCCTTACGCCGCCATGAAGGGCGCGGTAGAAGTATTGACCCGCTATTTGGCCAAAGAACTGGGCGAACGCGGCATCACCGCCAATACCGTGGCGCCAGGCGCGATCCAGACCGACTTCAGCGGCGGCATCGTGCGCGACAACCCGGAAGTCAACCGTCGCGTAGCCGAGATGACCGCGCTGGGCCGCCCCGGCCTGCCGGACGACATCGGCCCGATGATCGCCGCGCTGCTGTCGGACGACAACCGCTGGGTCAATGGCCAGCGCATCGAGGTGTCGGGCGGCATGATGCTGTAATCGCCGGCGCCGTCCCTGCTGATGGGGCGGCGCCACACTTGCGGTTGGCAGCCATGATTGTCGTGGACAATCAGCAATAAGCCAGATTACATTATGATATTAACAATGATCTGCGGCCGCCATGTACAGACACGCGTATGCCTACTTCCTTTTGGCGTTGCTGATCGCGATCGGCGGTTTCTACCCGTCGTTTTTCGGCGCATTGAGCGAGACCGACGCGGTCCACATGTTCCACGGCGTGGTGGCGACGCTCTGGCTGCTGCTGCTGATCATCCAGTCCTGGCTATACGCGCAGCGCCATCTGAGCCTGCACCGGCTGCTGGGGCGCAGCTCGCTGATCGTCGTACCGCTGTTCGTCATTTCGGGGATGATGGTGTTGCACGACATGCTGGCCGGACAGCAGCGCGGTTTCGTCAAAGCCTTCGGCACCATGCTCGGCTTTCTCGATATCACCAGCATCGCGTATTTCGCCTGGACCTATTGCATGGCGCTGGTGCATCGCCACCGTATCCAGCTGCATGCCCGCTATATGGCGTCCACCGCCGCCCTGCTTCTGCCGCCGGCGCTGGCGCGATTGATGGGGGGGCTGCATCTGCCGTTTATCAACTCCTTCATGTCGGCAGTCCACGGCTCGTATTTCGCCTCCGAACTGGTGGTGCTTGCCCTGGTGGCCAGTGATGCCCGCAACGGCGGCATCAAAAAGCCGTATATCGTTTTGCTGATTTTCACGCTGCTGCAACACGCCAGCGTGCTGATCACGCCCAAACTCGGCTGGCTGAGCGAACTGGCACGCGCGTTCGGGGCGATTTAAGCGCCGACGCGTACCTCAGACGGACTGTTGCGCTACTGCCCGACGCAGATGATCTTGGTCGCGTATTCGTGCGCCGCGGATTTTTTCTTTGCCGCCCAAGCCATGGCCTCCTCCGCTTCCGCGATCGTCATCACGGTGGCCTTTTCCTTGTTCTTGATGAAGGAAACGCCTTCGAAAACGCCTTCCTTGCTGCGCATGACGCGGGCGAACACTGGTGGCTTGCTGCTGTCGCTGATTTTGTTCTGCTGAACCAGATAGCGTTGATCTTTGTTTTCCATGGCGGTCGCCCAAAAAAATGTGAACGGAAATGCAAAAAGCCCAACCGGTGATGGCTGGGCTTTTCAGAATCTTGGCTCCCCGACCTGGACTCGAACCAGGGACCTGCGGATTAACAGTCCGTCGCTCTACCGACTGAGCTATCAGGGAATTGAGGCCGAAATTATATCTGGCGATCTCGGTTTTGACCACCCTTGCCGCAACATTTTTTACCGCGGCGAGAGAGGCTCTCACTAAATGAAAAAGCCGCATATGCATGCGGCTTTCTCGTATTCTGGCTCCCCGACCTGGACTCGAACCAGGGACCTGCGGATTAACAGTCCGTCGCTCTACCGACTGAGCTATCAGGGATTAGAGGCAACATTTTATACTGTTTCTTTCACATCAGCAAGACGCGATCGACTGCGGTATTCCTTGTTGCCATTTCTTCTTGCCAAGCTTACAGCGCAGCGCGAAGAAACAAGAGTTTAGAGCACTTTCGCGATCGCGTCAATAACGATGTCGATATTGCGCGAGTTTAGGGCGGCCACGCAGATACGGCCGGTGTCCACGGCGTAGATCGATTGTTCGCGCAACTGGCCCACCTGCTCCTTGCTCAGGCCCGAGTACGAGAACATGCCGACCTGGTCACGCACGAAAGCGAAGTCGTGGCCCTTGGCTTGCAGCTTGACGACGAACGCTTCGCGCATTTCCTTGATGCGCACACGCATGCCGGCCAGCTCGTCTTCCCACAGCTGGCGCAGTTCCGGCGTGGTCAGCACGGTGGCCACCACTTTACCGCCGTGCACCGGCGGGTTGGAGTAGTTGGTACGCACGATACGCTTCAGCTGCGACATCAGGCGCGACGCTTCCTCGGCGGTGGCGGCGACCACGCTCAGCGCGCCGACGCGCTCGCCGTACAGCGAGAATGACTTCGAGAACGAGTTCGACACCAGCAGCGGGCCGCCCGCTTCGGCGAAGCGGCGCACCACGGCGCCGTCTTCTGCGATGCCGGCGCCAAAGCCCTGATAGGCCATGTCCAGGAACGGCACCAGGCCGCCGGCGGTGATGGCGGCGATCACTTCGGTCCACTGGTCCGAGGTCAGGTCGGCGCCGGTCGGGTTATGGCAGCAGGCGTGCAGCAGCACGATGGAACCGCGCGGCATGGCCTTGATGTCGGCGATCATGCCGGCGAAATTGACGCCGTGCGTGGCCGCATCGAAGTAGGCGTAGTTGTTGACCTTGAAACCGGCGCTCTCGAACAGCGCGCGGTGATTCTCCCAGCTTGGGTCGCTGATGTAGACTTCCGCGTCCGGCGCGAAACGCTTCAGGAAGTCGGCGCCGATCTTCAGTGCGCCGGTGCCGCCGATGGCTTGCACGGTGACGGCCCGCTTCTCTTGAATTACCGCGCTGTCGGCACCAAATACCAGTTCCTGCACCGCCTTGTCATAGGCCGCCAGACCTTCGATCGGCAGGTAGGTGCGCGGGGCCGGGGCCGCGATCAGGAGTTCCTCCGCTTTCTGCACGCACGATAGCAGCGGCACTTTACCGTTGTCGTCATAATAAACACCGACACCCAGATTGATTTTGTTCTGGTTGAGGTCAGCATTAAAGGCTTCGGTAATGCCCAGGATAGGGTCGCGTGGCGCCATCTCGATAGCGCTGAACAAGCTTGGATTCGTCATGATAAGATTGGATTCAATGGAAGCGGTTCGCAGCAGATGTATAGACAGCGCCCTTAAAATAAACACTTACGGCCGCTGGCAGGCCATTATTCTAACAAAGGTCTGACACCGATGGCTGATTTAAGCGCCCCTGTAAACCCGCAAGCGACCGTGGTCACGTTCCCGGATTCGCCGTTCCGTTTGCACCAGCCCTTCCCGCCGTCCGGCGACCAGCCGACCGCGATCGAGCAGCTGTGCGAAGGCGTCAACGACGGCCTGTTTTATCAGACACTGCTGGGTGTAACCGGCTCCGGCAAGACCTACACGATGGCCAACGTGATCGCCCGCCTGGGCCGCCCCGCCATCGTGTTCGCGCCCAACAAGACGCTGGCGGCCCAGCTGTATTCGGAGTTCCGCGAATTCTTCCCGGAGAACGCGGTCGAGTACTTCGTGTCCTACTACGATTACTACCAGCCGGAAGCCTACGTGCCGCAGCGCGACCTGTTCATCGAAAAGGATTCGTCCATCAATGAGCACATCGAGCAGATGCGCCTGTCGTGCACCAAGTCGCTGATGGAGCGGCGCGACGTGGTGATCGTGGCCACCGTGTCGGCCATCTACGGTATCGGTAATCCCAACGAATACCACCAGATGATCCTGACGCTGCGCCAGAAGGACCGCGTGTCGCAGCGCGACATCATCGCGCGCCTGATCCAGATGCAGTACACGCGCAATGAGGTGGACTTCGGCCGCGGCACATTCCGCGTGCGCGGCGACACGCTGGACATCTTCCCGGCGGAAAATGCCGACCTGGCGGTGCGCCTGGAACTGTGGGACGACGAACTGGAATCGATCCAGCTGTTCGACCCGCTGACCGGCCGCGTCAAGCAGAAGATCCCGCGCTTCACCGTCTATCCCGGTTCGCATTACGTGACGCCGCGCTCCACCGTGCTGAACGCGATCGAGAGCATCAAGGCCGAGCTGCGCGACCGCCTGGAATTCTTCCGCAAGGAGGGCAAGCTGGTGGAAGAACAGCGCCTGGAACAGCGCACCCGCTTCGACCTGGAGATGCTGGCCGAAATCGGCTTCACCAAGGGCATCGAGAACTATTCGCGCCATCTGAGCGGCGCCAAGCCGGGCGAACCGCCGCCGACGCTGGTCGACTACCTGCCGAAGGACGCGCTGATGTTCATGGACGAGTCGCACGTGCTGGTCGGCCAGCTGAGTGCCATGTACAACGGCGACCGCTCGCGCAAGACCAACCTGGTGGACTACGGCTTCCGCCTGCCGTCGGCGCTGGACAACCGCCCGCTCAAGTTCGAGGAATTCGAAAACAAGATGCGGCAGACCATCTTCGTCTCCGCCACCCCGGCCGAGTACGAGAACGCGCACGCCGACCAGGTGGTGGAACAGGTGGTGCGTCCGACGGGTCTGGTGGACCCGCTGGTGATCGTGCGTCCCGCACTGTCGCAGGTGGATGATCTGATGTCCGAGATCACCGACCGCGTCGCCAAGAACGAGCGCGTGCTGGTCACCACGCTGACCAAGCGCATGTCGGAGCAGCTGACCGAATACCTGGCCGACCACGGCGTCAAGGTGCGCTACCTGCACAGCGACATCGACACGGTGGAACGGGTGGAACTGCTGCGCGATCTGCGCATCGGCACCTTCGACGTGCTGGTCGGGATCAACCTGCTGCGCGAGGGCCTGGATTTGCCGGAAGTGTCGCTGGTGGCGATCCTGGACGCCGACAAGGAAGGCTTCCTCCGTTCGGAACGCTCGCTGATCCAGACCATCGGCCGCGCCGCGCGTAACCTGAACGGCGTGGCGCTGCTGTACGCCGACCGCATGACCGAATCGATGGAACGCGCCATCGGCGAGACGGAGCGCCGCCGCGCCAAGCAGATCGCCTTCAACGAAGCCAACGGCATCGTGCCGCGCGGCGTGAAGAAGATCATCAAGGACATGATCGACGGCGTCTACAGCGAGAAGGAAGCGAAGGAAGTGCTGCAGGTGGCGCAGGAAACCGCCAAGTACGAGTCCATGTCCGAGAAGCAGATCAGCAAGGAGATCAAGCGCCTGGAAAAGGCCATGCTCGATTACGCCAGGAACCTGGAGTTCGAGAAGGCCGCGCAGGTGCGCGACCAGCTGCATCACCTCAAGCAGCAGCTGTTCGGCGCCCCGGGCGCGGACAACATCGCCTGAGGGCTTACGGCGCCTTGACGAATCCGCTCAAGGCGTCGATCAGCTGCGGCGCCACCGGCAGGTCGGGGCTGGCGTAGGATTTCTGCTGCAGCGCCTCGTCATTGCCGACGATTTTCAACAGGTGGTTCATGCCCTCCACCATCACCACCTTGGCGTGTGGCTGAGCGGTCGACAGCACCTTGGCCTCGTCTTGCTGCACCTGCAGATCGGCGGTGCCCTGCAGGATCAGCACCGGCATCTTCAGCGCGGCAATGGCGCTGCGCGGTTCGTGCTTCAGCATCGACATTACATAAGGCTGAACGTCCGGACGATACAGGACCATCAGCGCAGGCGGCACCTGTTTCACTTCCCTGCCCTGCTTGAGCTCCGCCATGATGCGATCGCTCTCGGCGAGCAGCGGTGGCGGCAGTTTTTCCTCCAGCTGCTTGTGCAGCACTTCATCCAAGCCATGGCCGATGCCGGCGATCAGCACACAGGCATCGGCGCCGCCTTGCGCGCAGGCTTCCGACGCGATCAGCGCACCTTCGCTATGTCCCGCCATGACCACGCGCGAGAAGCGGCCATCGGCGCGCAGCTTCTTCAGCCATGCGCTGGCGTCGCCGACGTAATCGTCGAGGCGCAGATCCTTCTCCTTCCACACCGGCAGCGCGCTGGAGCCGATGCCGCGTTTATCGTAGCGCACCGAGGCGATGCCGCGTTTGGCCAGCGCCTCCGCCACCATTTTCAGCGAATCGTTCGGGCCGGGCAGCATGGTGTTGTTGCCGTCACGGTCGGTGGGGCCGGAGCCCGAATGCAGCAGCACCACCGGCACCTTGCCGCTGACGCCATCGGGCGTGAGCTCGGTGCCGTAGATCGTGCCGCCATCGACATCCAGCGACACCGGCCGCTGCGCGGCCAGTGCCGATACGGATACCATCATCAAGGGCAGCAAAAATGTGTAACGCATACTTTTCTCCGGTTCATTGAGCAAGACGTTTGTACAGCAGGATGCACAGCATGAAGGGACGCGCCCTCACGTTTTTCTCCTCGGCCTGGGGGTGTCCGCGCCGGTCAGGTCCATCATCCAGGCCAGCACGTCCCGCAATACGGTGGTGTTCAGGCCATACCAGATGGTCTGCCCTTCGCGCCGGCGCGTGATCAGGTCAGCCTCGGCGAGCACCGCGAAGTGGTGCGACATGGTGGGCTTGCTCATGTCGAAATGCCCGGACAGGTCGCCGGCCGTCATTTCGCCATGACGCAGCAGCCGCAGGATTTCCCTGCGTGCCGGATCGGCGATGGCTTTGAAGGCGCTGTTGTGGGCATTCATTAGGCAAGCGTCTAATTAGACAGTTATCTAAATATAGGCCGATTGGATGAGCGGGTCAAGTACGGCGCTGATGAATTTACAGTGCGCTGCCGTCCTGGTCGAACACGTGCCAGCGTTCCGGCGCCACCCGGATGACGGCGCGCTGACCGTTCTGCCAGCGCGCTTCGGCATCCACGCGCGCGATCAGCTGCGTGACCCCGCCATCCGGGGTCAGGTAGATATGGCTGGCGTCGCCCAGCAGCTCGGCCGCCTGCACGATAACCGGAACGCCTTCCGCATCGACCTCCAGCGCCATGTGCTCGGCGCGTACGCCAAGCGTGATGGTGGCGCCCTGCGTCAGCCCCGGGCGCGTCGTCACCCGCAGCACCGCGCCGCCGGCCACGCGCACCGCCATCTCTGATGCGTCAAGCCGCTCCACGGTGCCGGTCAGGAAATTCATGGCCGGCGAGCCGAGAAAGCCCGCCACGAACAGATTCGCGGGACGCTGATAGAGTTCCAGCGGTGCTCCCACCTGCTCCACCACACCGCCGCGCAGCACGACGATGCGGTCGGCCAGCGTCATGGCCTCGACCTGGTCGTGCGTGACGTAGACCATGGTGCTGCGTAAAGTGCGATGCAGGTTTTTCAGTTCGATGCGCATCTGCACGCGCAAGGCCGCGTCGAGATTGGACAGCGGTTCGTCGAACAAAAACACCTGCGGCTGACGCACGATGGCGCGGCCGATGGCCACACGCTGCCGCTGGCCGCCGGACAGTTCCTTCGGCTTGCGCTGCAACAGCGCTTCGATGCGCAGGATGGCCGCGGCCTGCATCACCTTCTCGCGTATCTGCTGCGGCGGCAGGCCGGCCAGCTTGAGCGCGAAGCCCATGTTGTCGTACACCGTCATATGCGGATACAGCGCGTAGCTCTGAAACACCATGGCGATGCCGCGCTGGGCTGGCGGCACGTGCGTCATGTCCTTGCCGCCGATGCGCACCGTGCCTTCATCGCAGGCCTCCAGTCCGCAGATGGTACGCAGCAGCGTGGACTTGCCGCAGCCCGACGGGCCGACAAACACCACGAACTCGCCATCGGCGATATCGAGGTCGATGCCGCGCAGGATCCGCTGTTGGCCAAAGCCCTTTTGGATATTTCTGATTTCCAGTCCCGCCATACCTTCTCCTTAGCCCAGCACGATCTCGACGACGTGTGATGCGCCGTCGCGCTGCAGTGGAATCAGCGCAGCGCCGTCCTCCGGCGTCAGCGGCGCGCCGTCCATGGACACCGCCACCACGCCGGCCGCGCTCCCCTGCGGATTACGCACGACGATATCGTAACTGCCGCCATCATCCGGCAGGCGATAAACGACATGGAATTCCGGCCACTCGTCCGGTATGCGCGGCGCCAGCACGATCTGGCCGCCATCACGGATGCTGAAACCCAGCACCGATTCCAGGCCGACGCGGAACATCCAGCCGGACGAACCGGTATACCACGTCCAGCCGCCGCGCCCTATATGCGGCGCTTCGCCGTAAATGTCAGCGGCGATGACATATGGCTCGACCTGGTACACCGCGACCGCGGCCGGATCGAGCGCGTGACTGACAGGGCTGATCATTTCCAGCAGCCTGGCCGCGCGATCGCGCCGGCCCGCTTCAGCCATGGCGCGCACCGCCCAGCAGGCCGCATGCGTGTACTGGCCGCCGTTCTCCCGCACGCCGGCCACGTATCCCTTGATGTAGCCAGGGTCATTAGGCGTATTGACGAAGGCCGGCGTCAGCAGACGTATCAGACCTTCCGGCTCCGACACCAGGCGCTGCTCCATCGCGTCCAGCGCCTGCCTGGCACGCTGTTCGGGCGCGACCCCGGAAATCACGGCCCAGGCCTGGGCCAGCGCGTCGATCTGGCATTCGTCGCTGTCCTTCGATCCAATCACGGCGCCGTTGTCGTAATAGGCCCGGCGGTACCATTCGCCATCCCAGCCATCGGCGTTGAGCGCGTGGTCCAGGTGGTCGTGGTAGGCCCGGTAGCTGAGGACGCGCGCCGTGTCGCCACGCCGCTCGCAGATGGGCAGGAAGTCCTTGATGATGCGGGACAGGAAAAAGCCCATCCACACGCTTTCGCCCCGGCCTTCGCGGCCGACGCGGTTCATGCCGTCGTTCCAGTCGCCGGTGCCCATCAGCGGCAAGCCGTGCGCACCCTGGGTCAGTGAGCGGTCCAGCGCGCGGCAGCAGTGCTCGTAGATGTCGCCGCTGGCGCCGGACAACTCCGGTTTCAGATAGACTTCATCTTCGCCGTCTTCCAGCAGCGGCGCTTTGAGGAAGGGCTCCACCTCATCGAGCACGCTCCAGTCGCCTGTGCTGCGCACGTAAAAGGCCGTGATGTAGGGCAGCCATAGCAAATCGTCCGAGAAGCGCGTGCGCAAGCCCTGCTCCATCGGCGCGGTATGCCACCAGTGCAGCACATCCCCTTCGACAAACTGGTGCGCGGCGTGGATGCGGATCTGCTTGCGCGTCAGATCCGGACGTGCATAAATCATGGCACTGGAATCCTGCAACTGATCGCGGTAGCCAAGCGCGCCGCCCGACTGATAAAACGCCGAGCGGCCCCAGATCCGGCAACTCAGATTCTGGTAGGCCAGCCAGCCGTTCAGCATCAGATCGATCGCAGGCGCCGGGGTCTTCACCTGTACCGCGCTGATGGTGTGATGCCAGAACGCGGTGATCTCGTCGTAGGCGCGCTGCACGGCGCCCGGCTGCGCATAGTGCCGCACCAGCTCCAGTGCCGCCTGGCGCTCCACCGTCTCTCCCAACAGGAACACACATTCCATGCTGGTGCCGGGGGCCAGCTCGCACACCACCTGGAACGCGGCGCAAGGGTCGAATCCAGGACCGCTGACGCCATCCAGCCGGGGCGCGCTCAACGCGGCCGGCTGGGCGGGGCTGCCATGCAGACCGATGAACGCCGCGCGGTCCGCGCTGTGGTGCACGACCGCGCCTTCACCAGCCAATGCGGCGGCAAACGTCACGCCGTCGGCGAATACGCCGGCCAGGGGATTGCTGGCCAGCAGCACACCGGCCGCATCGTACTCCGTGGTGACGAAACGGCTGCTGTCGGCCGGCGTACCACCCAGTACCAGGCGCTGATACGAGTACAGCGACAGGCGGCGCACGCTGTCGCCACGATTGGTCACGCGCACGCGCACCAGCTTCACCGGATCGTGACGCGGCACGAACATCACCGTTTCCTGTTCCAGACCGTGACTGACATGGCTGATACGCGTGTAGCCGAAACCGTGCGCGGCTTGGTAACCGGCGCTGGCAGGCACTGGCCCGGGCAACGGCGACCAGTAACGGCCGTTGTCCTCATCGCGCAGATACAGCGCCTCGCCATGCGGATCGCGGATGGGATCGTTGTACCATGGAGTGAGACGGTGCACGCGGCTGTTGCGGCTCCAGGTATAGCCCGCACCGCTCTCGCTGACCAGGAAGCCGAAATGCTCATTGGAGATGGCGTTGGTCCACGCCAGCGGCGGCCGGTGCAGCCCACGTTGCGCGTCCCAGTTCATCCGCACCACGTATTCATGGCCGCCTTGACTGAAGCCGCCATGACCGTTAAAGAAGCGCAGCGCCTCGCGGCCCTCCAGCGCGAACGGCCCATCCGCCGCGCCGGGAGACGCCTGTGGCTGAGGAAGTTCCGCCGCGGCGCCATCCGGATCCGACAGCGCCGGCAGGCCAGCGCGTACCACCAGCAAGGCGCGCAGCGCGACGGCGGCCAGTTCGCCGGCCGCGAAGCTGGCCGCGTCACGCACCTGCACACCCTCCTGCGCGGGCCAGCCCGCGTCCAGCAGCAGGACATTCACCGGCCAACCCAGCGCCGCCCAGTAGCGGCGTGCGCGCAGCAGCAGTTCGACGTCGTCGCGTACCGCGCCCTGCTCGACCAGCACATGGATGGCGGGCAGACCAGCGACAGCCCGCTGCGATGGCGCGGCGCCGGCCTTTGCGCGCAACGCAGACTGACCGTACAACATGGCCGCCGCCAGCCGCTGCGCGTACTCCACCTGGTCGTCACTGAGCCCGGCCCGCTGCCGCATCGCCTGCCCGGCGCCGCGCGCGGCCTGTAACACCGGCAATCCCTCATCGCGCAAGGCCTCCGTCAGCGCCAGCGCCTGATCGCGGCTGGGGGCCGCGCCCAGCAGGAACACCAGCCGCAACTGACCGCCCGGCGCCAGCATCACCCGGCGCCGCAGGCTGAAGGCCGGATCCAGCACGTTGCCTGCCGTGCCGGACAAATCGCCATCCATGCCCTGCGGGGCGCGCAGATCGCGGCCGCGTCCTACGAAGCGGGTACGGTCGGTTTCGAAGCCCGCCTCTTCTCCGCCCGCCGCCGCGTGTACCATCCACAAGCCGGCCTCGCCCTCCCCGCGCGGGCGACGACGCGCCAGCAGCGCACCGCTGGCCGCATCGGGCTCGGTCTGCACGAATAACTTGGAAAAGGCGGGATGCGCGGCCTCGTCGGACTGGCGGTTCAGCACCACTTCCAGATAGCTGGTGGCTTCGAGATGACGCTCCCGATCGGTGAGGTTGCTGAGCAGGATGCTGCGCACTTCCAGGTCGCGCTGCGGATCGACCGCCACTTCCATGCGCGCTTCGATGCCGTTGGCCGTCACGTCGACCCAGCCGACGCCTGGCTCGCCTCCGGCGGCGCGGCGTTCCGCATTGGCGCCGCCAGGCTGCTCGCCCAGCGACCAGCAGTTGCCGCTATCCGCGTCGCGCAGGTAAAAGAAATAGCCCTCGGCGTCTTCAATGCGGTCGCCGCTCCAGCGGGACAGCATGGTGTCGCCGACGCGGCTGAATCCCGTACCGGCGCCGGTCAACAAGGTGGTGAAGCTGCCGTTGGACAGCAGTTGCGCATGACGCATCAATGGCTTGGTCGTATTCATGGTCGTTCTGCAGTTGGGTTGAGGCATACGCCATTGCTGGCGACAATGTCCGCATACAGATATGCGCTGTCTTTCAGCGTACGCTGCTGCGTTTCGAAATTCACGTGAATGATGCCGAAGCGTTTGGAGAAGCCCAGCGACCATTCCAGGTTGTCGAGCAGCGACCACACCATGTAGCCGCGTACGTCCACGCCGCGCGCCAGCGCCGCGCTCAAGGCGCCCATGTTCTTGCGCAGGCAGTCGATGCGCAGCGGATCGCGTATCCGTCCGTCTTCCGCATTGGGCGGATCGTAGAAGGCCGAGCCGTTTTCCATGATGTACAGCGGCGTGTCGCCATAGCGTTGCCTGAAATTGACCAGCGTGTCGGTCAACCCTTGCGGGAAGACTTCCCAGCCGGTTTCGGTGTAGGTGGCCTGCGTCTGCCGTACCGGAGCCACCATTAGTGGCCAGTGCGTGGCTTCGTGACGCACCACGCTGCGCGTGTAGTAGTTGATGCCGATGAAGTCCAGCTTTTGCCCTATCAGCGCGAAGTCCGCGGCCGGCCATTCTGGCCAGGCGTCACCGAACATCTGCTTGAGTTCCGGCGGATAGCCGCCGAGGAAAATCGGGTCGAGGTACTGGCGGTTCATGTAAGCATCTGCGCGCCGTGTCGCATCCAGATCCTCCGGCGACTGGCTGGCCGGATATTTGGGCTCGATGTTGACCACGATGCCGATCTGGTGTCTGCCGATGTCGCGGTAGGCCTTGACCGCGCTGCCGTGCGCGCGCAGCAGGTTGTGGCTGACCAGCGCCGCCTCGTGCAGGTTGCGGTGGCCTGGCGCCAGCGTGCCGTGCATGTAGCCACCGTCCATCACCACCCACGGTTCGTTCAGCGTCGCCCAGGATTTGACGCGACCGTCGAACGCCGCGAAGACGATGCGCGCATAATCCGTGAACCAGTCGGCGATAGCGGGATTGAGCCAGCCGCCGCGATCGTCGAGTGCCGCCGGCAAGTCCCAGTGATACAGCGTCACCAGCGGCTCGATGCCGTTGGCCAGCAGCTCGTCGATCAGGCGGCCATAGAAATCCAGGCCGGCCTGATTGATGGCACCACGCCCCTGCGGCAGGATGCGGCTCCAGGAGATGCTGAAGCGGTAGGCTTTCAATCCCAGCTTCGCCATCAGCGCCACGTCTTCCTTGTACCGATTGTAATGATCGCAGGCGATATCGCCGTTGTCGCCATCGCGCACATTGCCCGGCACCGCGCAAAAGCGCTGCCAGATGCTGGGGCCGGCGCCATCGGCCAGCGGCGAGCCTTCGATCTGGTAAGCGGAGGTGGAGCTTCCCCACAGGAAGTCGGGTGGAAACTGGATGGGCTGGGTCATGGTGTTGGTATCCCCTGTAATTTGATCTGCAGGACAGCAGGAAGGCTGGTGATGATGATCTGGCGTCCCTGCCAGCGCACGGGCTGCCCGTTGAGGGTTGCGGCGCCGGGAGCGCCGGCCCAGGGCCAGGTGTAAATGACGCCACCGGGTGGAATCCGCGCCATCGCATCCACACGCAGCGTCAGGCGCCGGTCCTGTTGCGACAGGCTGTAATCCAGTGGGCCGTAGGGTGTGCGCAAGCCGCGCAGGGCAACGCCGTCGCCGCGCAACCATGCCGTGGGTATGCCTTCCGCCAGCAGCAGCGCATGGTCGGACTCGCGCTCGTAGGCAAAAGCGTCCAGCGCCGCGCGGATGTAGTCGGACGAGATCCAGCCATGCGGCATATCGCCGAGGAAGCGCGGCTCGCGTGCATCGCGGCCCACCACTTCCGCCCACTGGTTCCATGCGCGGGGACGCTGGTCGGCGTAGAAGTAGTCCAGCAGCTGCTGCGCGCGCTCGCGCCAGCCCAGACGAATGAAGGCGCTGACGTTGCGCAGTTCATAGGGCGTGTAGTCTTGCCATTGGCTGCCGCCGTCGCGGCGGCTGCGGAAGAAGTCCCAGTATTTTTCATAGGTGGTGTGCAGCAGCGCCGGCGCGATATGCTGCTGCTCGCCGCCGGGTGTCAGGCCTATCGTGGACGAGGTGGGGTCGAAGTCGCCCAGTTCCGCGGCGCCGGGCAGGTAATCGATGCCATGCCTGCGAACCGTATTGTTCAGCGACGTGTAGAGGTCACGCCGGAAGGCGTCGCGCTGTTCGGACAAACGTCGGCCTGCATCGGCCTGTCCCAGGACGCCGGCGATGTAGGCGGCGTCCTTGTAGCCGCGCATGGCCCAGAAGTCGTCCCAATAGGAGTGCATGGGTTTTTCCGAATATCCTTCATGACTGATCGAGGCCGGCATCAGACCGGCGGGATCGGAACGCCGCAACTGCTCCATGTAACCGGCGGCCGCTTCGACGCGCGGCCAGATGGCTGCCAGCGCTGCCCGGTCCCGGGTGTAGCGGTACAGTTCCGCCGCGAGAAAGATCAGTTCTCCGTGGCTGTCGTTCTCCGGCACCGGATCGGCACCACGGCGGTCGACGCAGCACGGCACCTTGCCGTTGTCGAACTGGTAGGATGCGTACCAGCGCAGGTAGTCGGCGGCGATGTCCGGCTGGCCGAGGCGCAGCAAGGCTTCCGACATCATGGCGCCGTCGCGTATCCAGGAGCGGCGGTAGGAGCGCGTGCCTGGCTGAAGGGCGTGCCCTTCGCGCGTCATCAACATGTGCGCCAGCGAAGAACGCAAGGTGTCGGCCATGTGCCGCCCTTGCGGCGGCACTTGCAATGCGACTCGATTGAGTTTGCCGCGCCATGCGGCGGCCACCTGCTCCTGCTTGCTGGTCAGCCAGGCGATGTTGCCGCCGGGCGGCGCCGCGCCACCAGCCATGGGCAGGACCACGCCCAAGGTCACGCTGCCATGTGGCGGCAAGGTGACGTCGTATCTGAGCGCCGCGGATGCCATGCCGACGTCGTCGTGCACAGCGCGTACGGCATGCGCGGCGGGCGTGACGGCGGCCGCCCGCGGCAGCAGTCCGGCATCGAAGCTGGACAGTGCCACGCCGGTCGGCGGCTCGATCGGATAAATTCTGTCATCGCCATTGATGGCCAAGGCTTTGCCGTCCCATCGCAAATCCCTGATTTCGCTGTAACCGCCGGGCGTGTTGAGGAATTGGCGCGGCGCGTTGACCTGGAACGGGCGAGCGGCCAGCACCAGCGTCAGCTTCCTTGGCATGGCCGTGCGATTCTTCAGCGTATAGCTGGCCAGCAGCTGCGATGCCCCGGGCGCGCCGTCCGCGGCGGCGGTCACGCTCAGGGTCCATGCCGCATGCGTCCAGGTCACGGTGGGCAGCGGCAGGTAGCCGTCTTTCAGGCTTTGGCTGATTTTCACATCGGCCCAGGTATGCAGCTTGCCGCCGTCGCGCACGAACGGCTCGAGCGAATAGCCGCCCTGCCGGGATTCCAGCGCGCCGTCCTCGGAGATCAGCGCACTGTGACCGCCGCCGCCATCGACGCCGACCAGTGTCCAGTATGGCTGCTGGCCGCTGAATCCGCGCGGATACAGCCCGCGCGGTGCGGTGGTGGCCACCGCCGACAGGAACTGATTGGGTGTGGCGCCATAAGCCAGGTCCTTCAGCTCCACCTCCGTCAGCGCATAGCCGTCACCTGGGCCGGCGTGCAGCGACAGGCGGATATAGCGCGCTTCGGATTCCGGCAGCCGCAGCGGATCGTCGCCACCATTGCCGTCCACCACGCGCCGCACGGTGCGCCATTCTGCGCCGTCGTCGGACAGCGCCACATCATAGCGGCTGGCGTGACGACGTCCCTGCCAATGCAGCAGCAGTCCGCCGAACTCACGCGCGGCGCCCAGATCGATGAGCAACTGCTGTTCGCCGGCGAGACTGCGCCAGGCCGTCGATGATTTTCCGTCCACGGCCAGCGCCCCATCGCCGGCCGATGCGCTGGCCACCGGTTGAGGCCAGGCCGCCGGCGGCGGCGGCAGTTCGCGAATCGACAACTGCCGGATGTAGACCGAGCCCTTGCCGCCACCGTTCCCCGCGCTGACCACGAATTCAACGCGGTCGGCATGCGTCAGGTTGCGGTCTTTCGCCGGTCCCCATGCAAAAGCGATCTGGCGCTTCTTGATGCGCACCAATTGCCACTCCTTGGGGAACACATAGTTCTGCTGCTGGAACCACCAGACGTTATCGCCGCTGGCGTCGGTCAGCTTGAATTCGAAATGGTTGTCCGGCGCCTCCGCGCGCACGTAAAAAGAGATCTCGTAATTTTCCGGCAGGTCCAATGGCAGGCTGCGGCGCACGAAAGCATATCCCCCCCTGCCCGCAAAATCGAAATCCAGCCGCAGGCCGCCATCGGCAGCGCTGGCGCGCGATTGCACACCATCTGAAGCCTGCGCCTGCCACGCCGCGATGGACGAAAAATCATCGAGCACGCGCGATGGCGCCGCGCTGGCCGTCGCCATCGTCAGATACAGCAGCAGGACCAGGCGTGCGAACATCATCCCTTGACGCTCCCGACCAGCAGGCCCTGGATGTAATAGCGCTGCAGTCCGAGAAACAGCAACAGCACCGGCAGTACGGTCAGCACCGAGCCGGCCATCATCAACTCATTATCCTGCACGTGCTCGCGCGACAGCGATGCCAGCGCCACCGGCAGCGTGTACAAGTCCTTATCGGTCAGCACGATCAGCGGCCACATGAAATCGTTCCAGGTGCCGAGAAAAGTGAAAATGCCCAGGGTGACCAGTATCGGCGTCAGCAAGGGCAGCACGATGATGCGGAAGATCTGGAATTCGCTGGCGCCGTCCATGCGCGCCGCCTCCAGCAAGGCATCCGGGATGGTCAGCGCGTACTGGCGCACCAGGAAGATGCCGAAGATGCCTGCCATCGCCGGCACCAGCACAGCGCCGTAGCTGTTCACCAGTCCCATATACTTCAGCAGCAGGAACAGCGGCAGCATCGCCACCTGGCTCGGGATCACCAGCGCGCCGAGCATGGTATTGAAAATGCGCTCGCGTCCCCGGAAGCGCAGCTTGGCGAACGCATAACCGGCGCTGACATTGAACAGCAGCGACAGCACGGTCGCCCCGCAGGACAGCAGCACGCTGTTCAGCAGATACTGGCCAATGCCGGCATGACTGAACAGCTCATGATAATTATGCAGCGTAGCCGACTGCGGCAACAGGCGCAAAGGAAAAGCACTGGATTCGCCCGGCGCCATCAGCGATGACGACAACATCCACAACAGCGGGAACAGCGTCAGCACGCCCGCCGCCAGCATCACCGCATTCAGCATCAAGGCGCGCGGCTTCATGCCTCACCTCCCCTGGCGAAGCGCAGCTGCAGCAGGGTCACGCAGAACATGATCGCAAACAGCACGAACGCCACCGCCGATGCCGTACCAAGATTCCACCATTTGAAGCCCTGCTCGTACATAAAGTACAGCACACTGACGGTGCTTTGCACCGGCCCGCCCTGCGTCATCACATACGGCTCGGCGAACAGCTGGAAGTAGCCGGCCATGCTGAGAATACTCACCATCAGCAGCGTCGGTCCCAGCATCGGCCAGGTCACGTAGCGGAACTGCTGCCATGTACCAGCGCCATCGAGTCCGGCCGCTTCGTACAGATCGTCCGGGATGCTCTGCAGTCCGGCCAGGAAGATGATCATGTTGTAGCCGAAGTTCTTCCACACCGCGAACAGGATAATCGCCGGCATGGCCCAATGCGGATCATTCAGCCAGTCCACCGGCGACAGGCCGAGCCCCTGCAAGCCGTAGTTGATCATGCCGTAACGCGTGTGCAGCAGATAGCGCCAGATCACGGCCACCGCCACCAGCGAAGTGACCACCGGCGCAAAGAAGGCCGTACGGAACAGGCCCTTGAACCAGGTCAGGCGCGAATGCAGCAGCAGGGCCGCACCGAGCGAAGCGGCGATCGACAACGGCACGCCGATCACCACGAAGTACAGCGTATTGCCCAGCGCCTGCCAGAACAGCGGCGTTTGCAGCAGTTGGCTGTAATTGCGCAGACCGACGAAGCGCAGGTTGCGCAGATCGGCCAGCGCGTAGATGTCGAAGTCGGTCAGGCTCATGATCAGTGCGGCCAGCACCGGCAGAAAAAAGAACACGCTGATCACCAGCAGCGCGGGCGCGACGAAGCACCAGGCGGCGCGCTGTGTATTCATCGCGCCTCCTTTCGGGCCAGCATCCAGCGGCGCTTTTCCAGAATGTGGTCGGCCTTCGCGTCCAGCAGCTCGGCGGCTTGGGCCACCGTCAGTTCGTTATGGGTCACGCGCTCCGCCACCAGCCGCATCTCGGTGGCGATCTGCTCCCACTCCGCCACCTTGGGCGTGGGCCGCACGCGTTCGAATTGCTGGGCGAAGGCGCGGGCATAGACGTCGTTCGCCAGGCGCGGCAAGGCCCAGTTGCTGCGGCGTGGCGGCAGGTCGCCCGTCAGTTCGTGGAAGCGTGCCATGGTTTCGGTGCGCGACAGGTATTCGATCAGCTGCCAGGCTTCCTTTTTATGCTTCGACGACGACGCCAGCACCAGGCTGGACCCGCCGGCCACCGAAGCGGCCGGACCGGATGGACCGGGCAGCGGCGCCGTCATCCAGCTGTCCTGCTGGCCGGCGGGCAGGCGGCGCTTGAATTCGCCCATATTCCAGGGGCCGCTGATATAGAACGACACATAACCCATGCCGAATTCGTGATACACGTTGGTGATGCGGTTCAGTGGCGCCAGCTTTTGCGCGTACATGTCGGCATACAGCTGCAGGCTGCGCTGAAAGCCGGCGCTGCGGAAGTTGCCATAGCGGTCGCCGTCGCGCAGCAGCGGTTCGTTCTGTTGCAGGGCCAGCGCCAGCAGCGGCTCGAATTCATCGCTGGGCAGCAGGATGGCGTAATTGTCAGGACCGACGATGCGCTTGATGGCTTGCATGGCTTTCATCCAGTCGTCCCAGCTCTGCGGCGGCCGCGTGTAACCGGCGCGCTTCAACAGATCCTGGCGGTAGAACATCACGCGCGTGTCGACATACCAGGGTACTCCCCACAGCTTGCCGTTGACGATATTGGTATCCCAGATGCCGGGGAAGTAATCGTCCTGCCGGACCACTTGCGAGGCTGCCGCGTAAGCATCCAGCGGCGTCAGCGCCTTCAGGATTTCGAACTCCGGTATCCATGTATTCCCGAGCTGAAAGACATCCGGCATGACTTCGCCCGCGTAGGCCGTCAGCAGCTTTTCGTGCGCGGCGGTCCACGGCAGCTGCTGCACTTCGACGTGTACGCCGGGGTGCGTGCGCTCGAATTCGGGGATCAGCGCCGTCACCACTTCCCCCTCCCTGCCCATCGCCCAGAATTTCAGCACCACGCCTTCCTGCTGCCGCTGCGTGCAGGCGCACAGCAGCGACAACAGCATGGCGATCAACGCGCGTCGCGTCATTTGGCCAGCCAGCCGCCGGTGAAGCCGGCGCGTTCGAGACCGCGGCGGACGACCGGATGGCCGCGCATCACGCGCCACACCAGCTCCGTGCGGTAGTTTTCCGTCATCGCGATGATCGGTCCCTGGTCGATGCCGAGATAATCGACATCCACCCAGCCCCTGCCCGGCACCACCTGCCCCTGCGACACCGGCACGTCATAGGTGAAACTCGGATTGAAGGCGTCATAGAAACCATACTTACCGTAGATGAAATCACCGTAGCGCTGCTTCATTTCCAGCACCGCCGGCACCACGATCTCAGGCGCGAACGGCAGCGAGGATGCGGCGGCGGTCGGCGCCAGCGTGCAGTCGTCGTAGGCTTTCAGGCCGCCCACGCCGCGCGCCGAGTAGGTGCGGAACGGCAGCTGGCGGCCGTTGTATTCGAGCGTCTTGTCGACCGGCCCGTCGCTGGCGGTGATGCCCCACACGTTCTGGCCGTAGCCCTTGCAGCCGAGCGGATTCTCCAGCGCGTACGCCTGCTGACGGTAAGTGGCGCGTCGGCTGTTCTCGAAATAGTCGTAGCCGCGCTCGCGCATGTACTGATCGCGGATGCCGCGAAAATCGATCCACACATGGCTGTACTGGTGCACGAACAGCGAGGGGAAGCCCAGGTGTTCCCTGTCGCCTTTGCCCTCCAGGCTCTTGGCATAGGTACTGGTCCACGCCTGCCAGGCATCCGGCTGCACGGCGTGGGTGGGAGAACCCAGCGCCAGCACGTAGATCAGCATCGCCTCGTTGTAGCCTTTCCAGTCGTAGCCATGGAAGCCCGATTCCGGCTCCCAGCCCAGCGCGATGGAAGGCTTGCGCGCCTGCGCCCAGGCCCAGTCGACCCGTTCATAGATCTCCTTCGCCAGCTTGCGGATCTCCTGTTCGCCCGCATCACTGCCATTGAAGTAGGACTCGCAGAACAAGGCGCCGGCCAGGAACAGCGCGGTGTCGATGGTCGACAGCTCCACCTTGTCGTTGTAGCGCAGGCCCGTCTTCATGTCGAGGAAGTGATAGAAGAAACCCTTGTAGCCGCTGGTCTTGGTACCCTTGTCAGCGCCTTGCGGCGCGTTGCGGAAGAAGCGCAGCGTCGCCAGCACGCGGTCGCGCGCCTGCTGGCGCGTGATGTAGCCACGCTCGACGCCGATCGGGTACGCCGTCAGGCCAAAGCCGACCGCCGCCACGCTGGAAAACGACGGCGTCGGATAGCGGTCCGGCACCAGTCCGTTGGCGGGATTAGTGGTCTGCCAGAAAAACTGGAAAGTGCGCTGTTCGATGTCGTCGAAGACGGCCGGCAGCGCGGTGTCGCGCGCACAAGCCTGGCCCGCGCCGATCAGCGCGCAGGCGGCCAGGATGGATGTCAACAGTGGTCGCATATCAGAAAGCATAACGGGCGCTGAATTTCAGGGTGCGCATAGGACCGCCGACCGAATTCGGCGTGCCCAGGTTCTTGTTGTCGCCGCCGAAGCGGTTCTGCGGATTGCCCGGACCGCCCGCCCAGCCGTCATAGCCGCCGTAGTTGATACTGTTGAACAGATTCAGCACGTCCAGCCGCAGCGCCACGTGGCCATAGCGGAAGCCGACGTCCTTCGCCAGACCGACATCGACCTGGTGGAAGGCGTTGGCCTCGCCCTTGGCCGACACGCACTGGGCGAACCCTTTCGAGCAATCGGTGATACGGTACGGCAGACCGGAACCCAGCGTCACCTTCCCCGACAACATCAGCCCCCACGGCAGCACGCCGTCGGACACCCCGGACACCACCAGCCGGTGCTTCTCGACGTCGGTCGACGGATTCCAGGCGTAGGGATAGCGGCCATAGGTCCAGTTGAAGATATCGTTGGTCCACTCCTTGTTGGTGGTCTCGCCGCGGCTGTAGGTATAGGTCGCGCCCAGGCTCCAGGTCGATGACTTGGTGTAGGGCTTGTCCATTTTCAGATAGATGTTGTCGGTCTTGGCCTGGGTGATGAAATCGCCCAGCACCAGTGTGCCGAATCCGGGCACGGAACCGAACAGCGGATCGATCGGACTTTGCGTGCCCCAGCCGCCTTTCGGATCGCGGTTGCCGCCGAACCAGTTGAACTGATTGTGGCTGCGCGAATTGGTGTAACCCACCTCGCCGTTCCAGATGCCCAGCGCCTGGCGCAGACCCAGGCTGTACTGGTCGGTGTAGGCCATCTTGTGGTCATTCCTGATCATCCAGATCTCGCCGCCCGACTGCGCGTTCTTCTGCGCCTCATCCAGCGCATGGTTGGCGATGGTGCGGTCGTAGGCGCGGCCCCAGCCCGCGAACAGCACCGAGGCGCGGTCGCCGAACAGGTCGTAGGACAGGCCCAGGCGCGGCGCCCAGGCGTTCTTGAACGGCTTGCGGCTGTTGCCAGTGCTGATGTAATCCTTGATGTTGACGCCGCCCTTGGCCAGCGACTGCGCATAGGTCTGTCCGGCCGGCGCACCGTCGCGCGGGTCCTGCTTGTCGAAGATGGCCACACGATCGGCCGGCGTGACGTAGTGATCGTTCAGCATATTGTCTTCGTAGTCGTAACGCAGGCCGAGGTTGAGCAGCAGCTTGTCGTTGTACTGCCAGTCGTCCTGCAGATAGAGGCCGTATTGGTTGTTCGAGAAGTCCACGCCATTGGCCGGCACCGCCGGCTCGGTGCGGATGATGCTCGGCTGCCCGGTCACGGTATCGATGCGCTCATATAGCTTGTCGACGGCGAAGGCGGTGCCGGACAGGTTGTAGGTGATGTGCTTGACCTTGACGCCGCCCTTCAGCGTATGCCCCTTGAAGCCGGTGTAGGTCAGATCGTCCTGCGCCAGCTTGCCCTCCTGCTGGCGGTACTGGTTGTTGGGCGAACCGCCGGTGATGATCACGTCCACCACGTTGTTGTCGGTATTGCTGGGAGAGACCTGGTAGCGGATATACGGCCGTGTGGCGGTGGAGTGCGGATTCCAGGTGTACTTCTCATAGCCCAGACGCGCCTCGTTGAGGAAGCCGTGCGTATTCCATTCGTGCTTGAAGTCGAAGCGGTCTTCGTCGTTGCTGCGGTTGAGCACATTCTCGGCGGTGCTCAGCTTCTGGTCCTCGGGAATGACGTCGGTCTCGCGGCGGATGCGGGCCGTGGCTTCGACACGCTGGTCTTCGGTCAATTGCGTGTCCAGCTTCAGCAAAAACAAGTCTTCCTTGAACGACGACACGGTGGCGCCCTGCTCCTTCAGCAGCTCGGGCACGATGCCGGCATTGGGCAGCAGGTCGGTGCGCTGGGCGATGACCTGGCGCGGGCTGTCGATCTTCTTGCCCTCGTAGGCGAAGAAGTAATGCGCCTTGTCCTTGACGATAGGGCCGCCGAGCGTGACGCCGTACTGGTCCTGCGAAGAGGCCGGCCGACCTATGCCTTGCCGCTCCGCGTCCTTCTGAAACGGGTCCATGGCCGTGACGTTGGTGCCGGTATGGTCCCAGAACGCATCGCCATGCAGCTCGTTGCCGCCCGACTTGGTGACGGCGGTGATGGCGGCACTCGACACCTGGTCATATTCGGCCTTGTAATTCTGCGAAATCACCTTGTATTCGGCCACCGCCGATTGCGGGAAGGGATTGCCGCGGCTCGAATCGAGGCCCGCTATGCCGCCGCGCAGAATGTTGTTCTTCTGGCTGACGCCATCGATGAAGACATTGACGTTGTCCTGGTTCTGCGCCCCGCTCTGCAGCTTGACGTTGCCGCTCTGGTCGACGTTGAAACGCACGCCGGGCGCCAGGTCGGCGAAGGACAGGAAGTTGCGCGTCACCTGCGGCAGCTTCTCGATCTGCTGGCGCGATACCGAGGTGCCGACCTCGGACCCGGCGACGTCGCGGCGCGTGGCGGAACCGGTGATCACCACCTGCGTCATGCCGTCCTGCAGCTGCAGGTCGACCTGGCTGGTCTGGCCGACGCTCAACGTCACCAGCTCCGAGGTCTGGTCGCCCACCTTGATCTGATACGTGCCCGGCGCCACGCCGGTCAAGATGTAACTGCCGTCAGCACGCGTGACGGCGTTGTAGGCATAACCGTTCAACTGGTTCACCGCCACCACCGGCGTGCCGGCCGCCGCCGCGCTGCCGCGCGTGACCTGGCCCTGGATGGTGGCGGTACTCAACTGCGCGCTGGCGTAGGGTGTGACGATCAGCGCGGCGGCCAGGGCGGCCGCCATGATGGATAGCGTGGGTGTGCGGCGTGTAGCTGTTTTCATGTTCGTCTCCTGATTCTTGTTGTATGCATCTAGGTCATGAAGCTGCTGTGGTAAATCGTTATGGCGGCGATTCTCCCGTCGAGGCGCGCAGCACCAGCTCCGCGGCCAGGGTCTGTGTGGTGGGCGTGCGGTCGCCCGACTGGCCGATGGCCGCATGCAGGCGTTCCAGCGCCTGCACGCCCAGCTCCGCGATCGGCACGCGCACGGTGGTCAGCGCCGGGCTGACGTAGCGCGCAATCGGAATATCGTCGAAGCCGGCCAGCGCCATGTCGCGCGGTATTTGCAAGCCGCCCTGGGCCAGGGCCAGCAGCGCGCCGATGGCCATCATGTCGTTGGCGGCAAATAGCGCCGATGGACGCTGCGTAGCCGGCATCGCCAGCAGTTCCGCGCCCACCGCCTGGCCGGATTCCTCGGAAAAGTCGCCGCTGAATACGCGCGCCACGGCGGCCGGCGCCAGTTCGCGCAACGCGGCCTGGTAGCCGCGCAAGCGCTCCTGCGCCTCGTAGTTGCCGGCCGGGCCGGCGATGAAGGCGACGTCGCGGTGGCCGCGCGCCAGCAGATGCGCCACCATCGCACGGGCGGCGCTGTAGTTGTCGACCGCCAGCGCGGGATGGCCGGCGGCCGAGCTGTTCATCAGCACCACCGGCAGTTCCTCGGGCAGGTTCTCGCTGAGGAAACCGGCGTCCATGTGCGGCGACATCACCAGCAGGCCGTCGACGCGGCCGCGCATGGCGCGCAGCACCAGCGCCGCTTCGTCGGCGTCGCTGTGCAGGCTGGAGACCATCAGGTGCAAGCCGCGGCGGCGGGCGGCGCCGTCTATGCCGCGTATCATCTCCGAGAAGAATTCGCCATACAGGTCGGGCAGCAGCACACCGATGGTGTTGGTGGTGCTGGTGGTCAGGCTGCGCGCGCCCACGTGCGGCACGTAGCGCAGTTGCCGCATGATGGTCAGGATGTGCTGGCGGGTGTCCTCGGTCACGCTGGCGTGGCCGTTGAGCACGCGCGACACCGAGGCCACCGACACCCCGGCCGCCTGCGCCACATCGCGGATCGTGATCGCCATCTGCACCCTTTCAAGGAAAATGTAACCGGTTACATTGTTTGCAAAAAATAAAACCGACCACGTTTCGGAGAAATGTAATCGGTTACATGCAATGTTGAGACAAGTCTAACCGCGCTTTTGGCGCGATGTAAAGACTTTTTTGCAACGGTGCGCTACAGGGTTTTGACGAATTCGCGTATGCCACCGAGCAGCATTTCAACCGACATCGCGGTCAGGATCAGACCCATCAGGCGTTCGAAGGCGGTCATCACCTGCGGTCCGAGCACGCGCTGCAGCTTCTCGGCGCTGAGGAACACCAGCAGCCAGATCACGCCGACGGACGCCAGCGCGGCCACGTGCACCAGCACCTCGCCCGTGCTCTCGCGCGAAAACAGCAGCACCGTGGCCAGCGCCGATGGTCCGGCCAGGGCCGGAATCGCCAGCGGCACGATGAACGGTTCGCCGCCGTCGGTGCGTCCGAGCACGCCGTCCGGATGCGGGAAGATCATGCGGATCGAGATCAGCAGCAGGATCACGCTGCCGCCGATGCGCAGCGCCACCTCCGACAGGTGCAGCGCCGCCAGGAAATGGCGGCCGAAGAACATGAAGATCAGCAGCAGCACGAAGGCGATGCCGCACTCGCGGATCACGATGCGCGGCCGGCGCGCCGGCGGCACGGGATTGAGCACGCTGGCGAACAACGGCACATTGCCGAAGGGATCGGTCACCAGCAGCAGGAGGATAAAAGTCTGGAAGAAGTCCTGGGTCATGTAATCCGCTTGAAAAAATAAAAACGGGAGCCTGAGCTCCCGTTCAAGTTTACCACCAGTTTCGTCTTATGCCGACTTGCGACGGCGTGCGATGGCGCCAACCAGGGCCAGACCGCCCAGCAGCATGGCGTAGGTTTCCGGTTCCGGTACTGGCGTAGCGTAGGTGTAGGTGACTTTGGCGTAGCCGCTGAACGACGGCAGCACCAGCGAACGGGTATTGCCCGAAATGCCTGCGATCACACTGGTGGTGGACGCAGCCAGGTTGGCGTGCGCACTGCCGGTGCCGGAGAACAGCGCCAGACTGGCGGCATCGCTGTAGGTGCTGCTGCTGCTGAACGGCGACGAGAACGTGTACGAACCGCCGGAGGTGCCGGCGTAGTTGCTCAGGCCGTCAAACACACTGGCGTTGAAAGTATGGCTATCGCTGGACGTCAGCGTCTGGCTAACGCCGGACAAGGTGAAGGTCAGCAGCGCGCCAGCCGTGGCCTTGATGGTCGAAGCGGAGCTGGTGCTGGTGTTTTCCACTTTCACAGTGGTGCCCAGGTTGCTGAACAGCTGCACCTGTACCGATTCCAGCGTGCCCAGGGTGGCGTCGAACTTGGCGAAGTCCAGCGCGCCGGCGGCGCTGCTCTTGGTGTAGTTCAGTACGTTCGAATTGACGGTGTAGGTCTGCACGGCTGCCGATGCATCCACGGCCGCAGCCAAGGCGGCGACAGCCAGGGCGATTTGAGTCAGTTTTTTCATGTTGTTCCCTTTAATTAACGCTGTCGCGATTAAGCCTTGGCAGCGCGCTTGCGCTTGGCGACCACACCCAGCACGCCCAGACCCAGCAGCAGCATGCCGTAGGTTTCTGGCTCAGGCACTGGCGCGGCAGTGTAGGTATAGGTCACGGTGCCGTAGCCGCCCGCCTTGGTGGCGAACTGGGCGTCGATGCCGTCACCTTCTACCGACGACCACGCTTTGGCGGAAATCAGGGTAGCGATGTTGCCAGTACCGGTGAACAGCGAGAGGTCCGACACATTGGTGAAGGTGGCGGTGCTGTGGGCGTTGACGGTTTTGCTGTCGGCGAAGGTATCGCCGGCAGCCACGCCCACGCTGGTGTTGTACAGCGTTTCGTTGATCAGCACCAGATTGCTGCTGTCCGGACGGCTCAGTGCCACGGTGGCGCCCAGGCTGAACGGAACGTTGGTCAGTTCATCGTTGTAGTTGGTCAGGCTGACGGAGCCGTTGATGTCCGAATACAGATTGAAGGTGACCGAAGTCAGCGTGCCCAGCGAAGTGTTGAACTTGGCGAAGTTCAGAAAATCGCTCCAGTCGGTGTCCTTGCTCACAATGACATTGCTGGTATTCGACACGGTCAGCGTGGCGGCGGATGCCGAGGCGGCGGCAAAGCAGGCTGCAACCAGCATCGCTTGCGAGAGTTTTTTCAGATTCATGGATGTTCCCGACAAATTATTATTTCCGTTGATCAATTTACTTCTGCAAGTGCCGTCGGCATTTTTACACTGCAACTCACTTACTTCAAAACTTGAAGCTATCTTAACATAAAATGCGCCAGAGTCATTTCTTTTTTGCATCGATAAGATCATTTGAACAATAATAATTTCCCAACATAAATATTTTGTTGTAAATTGTGCGCAGGCACAAAAAAAGCGGCCCATGGGCCGCCTTTTGAGACGCTTAAGCAAGGGTTTCCCTTACGGTTTGTTCGTACGGCGCGGCGCCACAGGTTTGCGCCGCAGCGCCCAACCCATCAATCCCAGGCCGGTCAGCACCATGATGCCGCTTTCCGGCTCCGGCACGGCGGCGGCCGCTTCGTAGGTGTAGGTCACGCGCGCATAGCTGTCCATGTTCAGCTTGGTGGTGTATTTGTTGTTGCCGCTGCCGCTCAGCGACTGGGTCGACAGTCCGGACACCGCCGCCAGATAGCTGCCCGTGCCGATGAACGCGTCCAGGCCGGTGGTATAGGTCGCGGCTTTGCTGATGGTCCAGGGATCCAGCACGTAGTGCATGCCGGAGGTGCCGCCATAGTCGGGCTGACCATCGTACGACGGCAGCAGGAAGCTCTTGCTGCCGGTGCCCGTCACCGCCAGGTTGCCGCCACTGTTGAGCAGCGTCAGGGTGCCGGTGGCCGAGACCGTAAACGAATTGGTGCTGCTGCCCTTGTTCTCGATGTAGAGATCGCCGGACAGCGTATTGAACAGATCGATTTCCACCGACTTCAACGTCCCGAGTCCGGCGTCGAACTGGCTGAACGACAGGTTGCCGGGATTCTTTTCGACGTTCAGGATGCTGGTCGAGGTGACCTGTATCAGGCTGGCCTGGGCGTTCAGCGCAAAGGCGGCGGCGGCCAGGCCGGACAGCAATGGAATCAGCTTGTTCATGGCCGTCCCCTTACAGCCGCGGCGCGCCGGCCCGGCGTTGAGCCGCATATGCCACCACGCCCAGTCCCAGCAGCAGCATGCCGCAGGTTGCCGGTTCCGGCACCGGCGCCGCGTCGAAGGTGTAAATTACCTTGCCGTAGCCGTTGGCATAGGTATTAAAGTCGGCCGACAGGCCGCTCGGCCCGGACGACGCGCTGACCGCCTGCACAGACAAGACCGAGCTGAGATAGCCGGCGCCGGTAAACAGGGCCAGGTCGCCGGCGCCGCCCAGCAGCGCATCGATGCTGAGCAGTTGGTTGCCCGACGCCGCATTGACGATGCTCTGGCCACTGACGATGCCGACGCTGGTGTTGTACAGGCTGGCGGTGTGCGTCGCCAGCAGGCTGTTGTCGGGACGATACAGGCTGAGCGTGGCATCCACGCTGACCGGCACATTGGCGTCATGAATACTCTGGTTGTCCAGATCCACCGAGCTGGTGACGGCGGACGAATAGATTAGTTCGATTCCGATCAGGTGGCCCAGTCCAGCGTCGAACTGGCGGATCGCCAGCGGCGCCGACAGGTCGGTCAGGCTGCTGCCGACGGCCGTGATGTCATAGCTGATGGTGGTCGGGGCTGCAACAGCCGAGGCGGAAAACATAGCGCCGGCGCACAGTGC
Organism: Duganella callida; assembly: GCF_004614165.1. Classification (GTDB taxonomy): domain Bacteria; phylum Pseudomonadota; class Gammaproteobacteria; order Burkholderiales; family Burkholderiaceae_D; genus Rugamonas; species Rugamonas callida. The sequence continues at coordinate 65,805 of NZ_SPVG01000265.1, forward strand.
AACTGTCAAAGGAATCAGTTTCATGGCGGCTCCTGTTATGCGGAAAGGACTTATCTAAAAAATATCTTAGCATACCTTTTGGAAAATCGTTTCTTTTTTTGCAGCGTTCGATGAAATTTTGAAATTATCGTTTCAGCAAGGAAACAGTCAAAAAAAACGACCCGAAGTGGGTCGTTTTTTTTGCTGTCATCCGGCCGCATCACTGACCGTTGCTCTCGCCCTTCTTGATCCAGGCCGCCAGCTGGTGCGGGCGCAGGCCGTCGTAGTCTTCGAACGGCTGGTGGATCCACGGGTTGTGCGGCAGTTCTTCCATCTGGTAATCCGGCTTGAATGCCGAGCTGCCCTTGGTCCAGATCACCGCGGTCTTCACTTCGGTCACGCCGGTGAAGTTGTCCTTCAGGTGGTCCACCACCTTCATCAGCGTGACGCCGGAATCGGCCAAGTCGTCGATCAGCAGAATCTTGCCGGACAGTGGCCCCTTGGTCATGGTCATGTACTTGGCGATGTCCAGGTCGCCCTGCACGGTGCCCTTGTCTTCGCGGTAGGAGCTGGTCGACAGGATCGCCAGCGGAACGTCGAAGATGCGCGAGAAGACGTCGCCCGGACGCACGCCGCCGCGCGCCAGGCACAGCACCATGTCAAACTTCCAGCCCGACTCGTGCACCTTGAGCGCCAGGCGCTCGATCAGGCGGTGATACTCGTCCCAGGAGACCCAGAGGTGTTTTTCGTTCGATTGTGGGGTGTTCATGACTCGTTATTCCTAGATTATTCGAACGGATGACGCAGAACGATGGTTTCTTCGCGATCCGGACCAGTCGATACCATGTCGACCGGCACGCCGACCAACTCTTCGATACGCTTGATGTAGTTGCGCGCGGCCAGCGGCAGCGCCTCCATGGACTTGGCGCCCACGGTGCTGTCCTTCCAGCCCGGCATTTCCTCGTATACCGGTACGCAGCGCGCGGCTTCCTCGGCGCCCGACGGGAAGATGTCCACGGCCACGCCATCGATGGTGTAGCCGGTGCACAGCTTCAGGCTTTCCAGGCCGTCCAGCACGTCCAGCTTGGTGATGCACATGCCGGTCACGCCGTTGATCTGCACCGAACGGCGCAGCAGCGCGGCATCGAACCAGCCGCAGCGGCGCGCACGGCCGGTGACGGTGCCGAACTCGTGGCCCACTTGCGCCAGGTGATGGCCGACGCCCTGGTCGGTCGGCAGTTCCGACGGGAACGGACCGGAACCGACGCGGGTGGTGTAGGCCTTGGTGATGCCCATGACATAGTGCAGCATGTTCGGACCGACGCCGGCGCCGGCGGCGGCATTGCCTGCCACGCAGTTCGACGAGGTGACGAACGGATAGGTGCCGTGGTCGACGTCCAGCAGCGAACCTTGCGCGCCTTCGAACAGCAGGTTGGCGCCGGCCTTGTGCGCGGCATACAGTGCGCTCGACACGTCGGTCACCATCGGGCGCAGGCGCGGCACGTAGGCCAGCGCGTCGTCCAGGGTCTTCTGGTACTCGATCTTCGGCGCCTTCAGATAGTGCTCCAGCACGAAGTTATGGTAGTCCAGGTTCTCGGCCAGCTTCTCGGCGAAGCGCTTTTCGTTCAGCAGGTCGGCGATGCGGATGGCGCGGCGCGCCACCTTGTCTTCGTAGGCCGGGCCGATGCCCTTGCCGGTGGTGCCGATCTTGGCTTCGCCGCGCGCGGCTTCACGCGCCAGGTCCAGCGCCGAGTGGTAAGGCAGGATCACCGGCGCGGCGTCCGACACTTTCAGGCGCGAGGCGACTTCCACCCCCACCGCTTCCAGCTTGTCGATTTCGCGCAGCACGTCCGGCACCGACACCACCACACCGTTACCGATGTAGCAGGCCACGCCCGGACGCATGATGCCCGACGGGATCAGCTGCAGCGCGGTCTTGACGCCGCCGATGACCAGCGTATGGCCGGCGTTGTGGCCGCCCTGGAAGCGCACCACACCTTGTGCATGATCGGTCAACCAGTCGACGATCTTGCCTTTACCTTCATCGCCCCATTGGGTGCCGATGACGACCACGTTCTTTGCGTTTTTCTTTACCATCACACTAACCTAAGTTTTTAAGAATCCAGTTACTACCGTTATCGTCGAGGACCAGCGCGCGATCGCACTCGAACTCGTCCAGTTCGTGGTTCTGACCAGGCATACTCTGGATAACCACTTCGCCGGACTTGCGCAGCTCGGCGATTTTTTCCTTCAATTCCGGCGCATTGCCCCACGGCGCGCGGATCGAATGCTTGCGCTCCGCGGTCGGCAGCAGACGCGCCAGCTCGCGCAGGTCGAGCGAGAAGCCGGTGGCGGGACGCGCCCGGCCGAACGCCTCGCCGACGTGATCGTAACGGCCGCCGCGTACCACCGCGTTCGGCAGGCCGCTGACGTACAGTGCAAAAATCGCACCGCTTTCGTATTGGTAGCCGCGCAGGTCGGCCAGGTCCACCAGCACCCTGGCGCGGCCGATCGCCGACGCGGCCAATGCCGCCAGTTCGGCCAGCGCCTTGGCGATGCCCGGCAGGTCCGGCAGCACTTCGCGCGCGCGCTTGAGCACCTCGATGTCGCCGTACAGGTTGGGCAGCGCCAGCAAGGCGTCGCGCACCGACGGCCGGTAATCGGCGCTCAGCGCCTGCAACGCCGGCACATCCTTGGCGCGCAGCGCCGCATACAGTTTAGCTTCGTCGCGGCGCGCCGCGTCGTCGTGCTCCAGCAGCGCGCGCAGCACGCCGACGTGCGTCAGGTCCAATCGCACTTCGGTGAAGCCGGCCAGGGCCAGCGAGGCCAAGGCCAGTTCCTGGATCTCGGCGTCCGCTTCCAGGCCGGCGTGGCCATACATCTCGGCGCCGATCTGCAGCGGCTCGCGGGTGGCGTGCAGGCCCGACGGACGGGTATGCAGCACGCTGCCGGCGTAGCACAGCCGGGTCACCGAGGCGCGGTTCAGCAGGTGGGCGTCGATGCGCGCCACCTGGGTGGTCATGTCGGGACGCAGGCCCAGCATGCGGCCAGACAGCTGGTCGACCAGCTTGAAGGTGCGCAGGTCGGTATCCTCGCCGGCGCCGGCCAGCAGCGACTCCAGGTATTCGAGCAGCGGCGGCATCACCAGCTCGTAACCGTACAGGCGGAAATTGTCCAGCATCAGGCGGCGCAACTCTTCAATCTTGCGCGCTTCCGACGGCAAAACGTCGGCGATATTCTCGGGCAGTAGCCAGTTTGGCATGGGACGTAAATTAAGAAATGAACAATGCGGCGCACGCGCCCTGGCCGCGAACTGGACGACCGAACCTGATATTTTACGCGAAAACGCGTCTTTATAGGGGGAAAAGATGCGATCCGGCGAGCCAGGGCGGCCCGCCGGAGAGGATCAGACTTACTTTTTCGCTGGGGCGGAAGCGCCGGCGCTGCCTGCGCCAGCACCTTTGAGGTACTTGAAGAAGTCCGAGCTGGAGTCGATCACCATCACGTCGCCGTGGTTCTTGAAGGTGGTGGTGTACGCCTGCAGGCTGCGGTAGAACTTGTAGAACTCGGGATTGCGGCCAAACGCTTCGGCATAGATGGCCGAGGCCTTGGCGTCGCCCTCGCCGCGAATCTGTTCGGCGTCGCGATAGGCTTCGGCCAGGATCACGGCGCGCTGGCGGTCGGCGTCGGCGCGGATCTTTTCCGACTCGGCCGAACCGGTCGAACGCAGCTCGTTGGCCACGCGCAGGCGCTCGGCCTTCATGCGGTCGTACACCGAGTTGTTGATCTGCTCGACGTATTCCACCCGCTTCAGGCGCACGTCGATGATCTCGACGCCGATCTGCGACGCTTCCTGGACCACCTTGGTGCGGATGCCCTCCATCACCTGGCCGCGCTGGCCCGAAATCACTTCCGCCACGGTGTGCTTGGTGATTTCCTCGTTCAGCGCCGCCTTGACGATCTGCGACATGCGGTCGCGCGCGCGGCCCTCGTCGCCGCCGAAGGTGACGTAGTACAGCTTGGGCGCGTTCTCGCCGCGGCCGATGCGCCACTTGACGAAGCTGTCCACCAGGATGTTCATCTTCTCGGCGGTGATGAAACGCTCGGCGTCCGGCGTCTCGATCGTCATGATGCGGTTATCCAGCAACAGCACGTTCTGGAACGGCGGCGGCAATTTGAAATGCAGCCCCGGCTCGCGGATGACTTCCTTGATCTGGCCCAGCGCGAACACGATCGCATATTTGCGCTGGTCGACCACGAACACGGTCGACGACAGCAGCATCAGCGCGATGAACGCGACGACCACAAAACTAGCGATGCGATTCATTAACGGCTCTCCCGGTCACGTAAGGCTTCGCGCGAACGCGGGTCGCGCAGGCGATTGACTTCCACCGACGGCACCAGGTCGTTCGGCAGGGACGCGGCGGCCGGCGGGGCGTTGGCCGCCGCTTGCGCCGCGGCGCGCGCGGCGGCGGCTTGCGCATCGGTGGCGGCGGCCTGGGCGATCAGCTTGTCCAGCGGCAGGTACAGCAGGTTGCTGCCGGTCTTGGCGTCCACCATCACCTTGGAGGCGCTGGCGAAGATCTGCTGCATGGTGTCGAGGTACATGCGGTCGCGCGTCACGCCCGGCGCCTTCTGGTACTCGACCAGCACCTGCTTGAAGCGCGAGGCGTTACCGGTGGCGTTCTCCACAACCATCGAACGGTAGGCTTCCGATTCCTGCAGCAGGCGCGAGGCGGTGCCGCGCGCTTTCGGGATCACGTCGTTGGCGTATGCCTGACCTTCGTTCTTCTGGCGCTCGCGGTCCTGCCCTGCTTTCACCGCGTCGTCGAAGGCGCTCTGCACCTGCTCCGGCGGCTGCACCGCCTGCAGCGTGACGGTCGAAATCAGCACGCCCGAGGCGTAGCGGTCGAGGATCTGCTGCATCAGCTGCTGGGTCTCGAAGGCGACCTTGTCGCGGCCCTCGTACAGCACGAAGTCCATCTTGTTCTTGCCGACGATTTCGCGGATCGAGGTCTCGGCCACCTGGCGTACGGTATCCTCTTCATCGCGGTTGTTCATCAGCCAGGCCACCGGGTCTTTCAGCTTGAACTGCACGGCGAACTGGATGTCGATGATGTTCTCGTCGTCGGTCAGCATCAGCGACTCGCGCGTCTGCTTGTTCTTGATGTTGCCGCGATAGCCGATTTCGACCACGCGCATCTGCGACACCTTCACCGTTTCATCGCTCTGGAACGGATACGGCCAGCGCCAGTTGAAACCGGAGCCCGTGGTGTGACTGACCTTGCCGAAGGTGTAGACCACGCCGGTCTGGCCTTCCTGCACGATGAAGGAACCGCTGGCCAGCCAGATCAGCGCCACCACCACCGCCACCGCGCCGGCGGTGGCGCGCATGCCGCCGCTCAGGTCCGGGCCGGGACGCGGGCCGCCATCGCCGCCATCGTTGCCGTTGTTGTTATTGCCGTTCGGGCGCTTCTGGCCGAACAGATTGTTCAGGCGCTGGTTGAAGTCGCGCCACAGTTGTTCCATATCGGGCGGACCGCCCTCGCCGGGCTTCTTGCCTTCATTGGCTTGCGGCTTGTTGTCCTTGCCCGAGCCCCAGCGGGGATCGTTCAGCGACAATTTCACGCCCAGTCGTTTCATAAATGAGGAGACACGCATCAGTGTGGTCCAACGTGAGTGAAGGTGGGACTGCTCTCTACTTCTTCTAATTCTTGTTCTGCTTCATACGTTTCATTCAGCCGGGCACCAGGCGCGGCCTTGGCCCATTCGACGATGGCCTCGCGCAGCAGGTCCAGTCCCTGGCCCGTCCGCGCGCTGAGGAATACCCGGGAAATCTTATCATATTCATCTCGCTCCACCGACGGTTCGAGGCCCGCCGCGTCGATCTTGTTCCAGACCAGGATCTGCGGGATATGATCGGCGCCGATCTCCTTCAGCACCAGATTGACCTGTTCGATCTGCTCCATGCGCACCGGCGACGCGGCGTCCACCACGTGCAGCAGCAGATCGGCATGGATGGTTTCCTCCAGCGTGGCGCGGAAGGCCGCCACCAGCTGGTGCGGCAGCTCGCGCACGAAGCCGACCGTGTCGGACAACACCACGTGCCCCACTTCCGCGTTCATGTAGACGCGACGCGAGGTCGTATCCAGCGTGGCGAACAGCTGGTCGGCCGCGTACACGCCGGCCTTGGTGACCGCGTTGAACAGCGTCGACTTGCCGGCGTTGGTATAGCCGACCAGCGAAATCGAAAAGGTCTGGGTACGGTTGCGCGAACGGCGCTGGGTCTCGTGCTGCTTGCGCAGCTTGGCCAGACGCGAGCGCAGCATCTTGACGCGTTCGCCGATCAGGCGGCGGTCGGTCTCCAGCTGGGTTTCACCGGGACCGCGCAGGCCGATACCGCCCTTCTGGCGCTCAAGGTGAGTCCAGCCGCGGATCAAGCGGGTGGCCAGGTGCTGCAGCTGCGCCAGCTCGACCTGCAGCTTGCCCTCGTGGCTCTTGGCCCGCTGGGCGAAGATATCGAGGATCAGGCTGGTACGATCCAGCACCCGGATGTTGAGACGCTTTTCCAGGTTGCGTTGCTGCGCCGGCGACAGCGCGTGATTGAAGATGACGATTTCGACGCGGTCCGCCAGCACGGCCTGGCCGATCTCGTCGGCCTTGCCGCTGCCGACGAAATAAGCCGCGTCCGGTGCGGAGCGCCTGGCCGTGATGGTGGTCACCGGTTCGGCGCCCGCCGACCGCGCCAGCAACTGCAATTCCTCGATGCCGGCGGCAAAGTCGCCCTGGCCGAAATCCACACCGACTAGAGCTGCGCGCATACGACGGTCAGGCTAAGTAGAGAGAAGCGATGCGGCAAATGCTTATTCCGCTTCGTTTTCAATATTGAGGTTGACGGCGCGTGCCGGCACCACGGTGGAGATGGCGTGCTTGTAGACCATCTGGGTCACGGTGTTACGCAGCAGGACGACGTATTGGTCGAACGATTCGATATGGCCTTGCAGTTTGATGCCGTTGACCAGATAGATCGAAACAGGAACGTGCTCTTTGCGCAGTGCATTGAGGAATGGGTCTTGTAACAGTTGCCCTTTGTTGCTCATAACAGCTCCATTTTATGTTGTTGTGTTGGAAGTGGAGGCGAAGCGCTTGAAATTCAAGTACGTGGCCCAGCGAAAACTCTATCAAAAGTCAAACTATTTTCGCTGAAACACCGCTCGCCACGTCAAAAGTGGTGCTTCTAAGCCACTGTACCTTGTTTTTGCACTTTTTGCAGGGTGTTCCTGTAAAAAAACCGCTTATTTTTCCTGATTTTTTGCAAACGGGTTTTTGCCGGTCCGCAGCTCGATGCGCAATGGCGTGCCGACCAGGTTGAAGGTGTCGCGGAAGTGCTTTTCCAGGTAGCGTTTGTACGGCTCGGCGATGGCGTCCAGCGAGTTGCCGTGGATCACGATCACCGGCGGATTCATGCCACCCTGGTGGGCGTAACGCATCTTCGGACGGGTGCCGCCCTTGCGCTTCGGCTCCTGCTTTTCCACCGCCTCGATCAAGGCGCGGGTCAGCTTGGGCGTCGACAGGTCGGCGAAGGCGGCGGCGTAGGCCTGGTCCACCGATTTCATCAGCGGGCCGATGCCCTGCGCCTTCAGCGCCGAGATGAAGTGCAGCTTGGCGAAGCCGAGGAAGTCCAGCTTGCGGTCGATGTCGATCTTGATCTCGTCGCGCTGCCACGATTCCAGGCCGTCCCACTTGTTGACGGCGATGACCAGCGCGCGGCCGGTCTCCAGCACGAAGCCGGCGATGTGCGCGTCCTGCTCGGAGATGTCCTGCTGGGCGTCCAGCATCAGCACCACCACGTTGGCTTCCGAGATCGACTGCAGCGTCTTCACCACCGAGAATTTCTCGATCGCCTCGAACACCTTGCCGCGGCGGCGGATGCCGGCGGTATCGATCAGGGTGTACTGGGTGCCGTCGCGCTCGAACGGAATCTCGATCGAGTCGCGCGTGGTGCCCGGCATGTCGAAGGCGATCACGCGCTCTTCGCCGACCAGGGTGTTGATCAGGGTGGACTTGCCGACGTTGGGACGGCCGACCAGCGCGATCTTCACGCCGCGCTCGGACTTCTCCAGCTCTTCCGGCGCTTCCGGACGCTGCTCGAACGCCGTGTCCAGCGCCAGCTCGACCAGGTCGGCCACGCCGTCGCCGTGCGCCGACGAGATCACCGCCGGTTCGCCCATGCCCAGTTCATAGAAGTCGGCCACCACGGCGGTGTGGCGCATGCCTTCCGCCTTGTTCACCACCAGGATCACCGGACGGCCGCTCTTGCGCAGGAAGTCGGTAATGGTCTTGTCGTGCGGGGTCATGCCCTGACGGCCATCGACCAGGAAGATCACCACGTCGGCCTCGGCCACGGCCTGCTTGGTCTGCTTGGCCATCTGGTGCAGGATGCCTTCCTTGGCCACCGGCTCGAAACCGCCGGTGTCGATGACAAGGAAAGGACGTTCGCCGACGCGGCCTTCACCGTAGTGACGGTCACGCGTCAGGCCAGGAAGGTCCGCCACCAGCGCATCGCGCGAGCGGGTCAGACGATTAAACAAGGTCGATTTCCCTACATTGGGTCGACCCACAAGTGCGATTACCGGCTTCATGCTTTTATTATTCGACCGCTAGCGCGGTCACAGTCCCTGATTGGGTTTGGAAAATCAAATTCGTGCCCGATACGACGGGGTCGGCCTGAATGGCGCTGCCGTCGGTCTGGACACGACCTATAAACGAACCATCTTCCCGCGACAGGAAGTGGATATACCCCTGGTAATCGCCCACTGCCACCGTGCGGCCGTACGACACGGGGGTCGACAGCACGCGGTAGGTCAGTTTATCGTTTTTCCAGGCGTTGGCGCCGTTCTCACGGCTGAAGGCCGACACCGTGCCGTTTTCGTCGGAGACGAAGACGAAACGCTGATCGACGGCCACACCCTTGTCGGACGACGCCGCCTTGCTCCATTTCGGCGCGCCAGTGGCGGCGTCGAAGCAGGCCACGCGGCCCTGGTAGGACACGGCGCAGACATCTTTTTCAAAAATCACCGGCGTGCCGGCGATGTCGGTCACGCGTTCCAGTTCGGTGGCGCCGCGCGGTTCGCCGACCACCACCTCGAAGCGCTGCAGGCCGCCGGCCACGGTCAGCGCCAGCAGCTTGCCGCCCGGCTGGGCGATGTAGACGTTGGCGCCGTTGATCACCATGCCCGGCGCGTTGCGCAGCGTCAGGGCCGGCGTGGTGCGGGCCACGTTCCACTTCTTCTCGCCGGTCTTGGCGTCGAAGCCGCTGATGGTATTGTCGACGCTGCGCACCACCACGATGCCCGCGCCCACCACCGGCGACGACAGCACTTCACTGGCCGCCTGCGCCTTCCACAGCTGCTTGCCGTTGGCATCATACGCCAGGATCTGGCCCTTGACGCCGCCGACCACCACCACTTCGCCGTCGCTGCCGACGCCCGCGGTCAGGTCGGTACCGGTCTTGACGCGCCACAGTTCCTTGCCGCTGGCGGCGTTCAGGCGCGACAGCGCGCCGTCCGCATCCGCCACGAACACGCTGTCGCCGGCCACCGCCGGGGTGAAGACGTTGGTGCCGGCCTTGCCGGTCGAGTATTTCCACACCTGCTTGGGCACCAGCGATGGATTCTTCAGTTCCACCAGCACCGCCGGCTGATTCTTGCTGTCTTTGGAGCCGAACAAGGAACACCCGGCCAACATCGCAAACACGCTTGCTGCAACTACTTTCTGGGTAATACGCATATTAGTTTTCAACCTTGATCGTTACTCGTCACGTGCTTACGCGGTGCCGCCGGCGGCTTCCAGTTTCAGTTCAATCAGCTTGCGGCCAGGATTGTTCTTGTCGGTGGCATCCAGCGCGGCCTTGTAGGCGGTGCGCGCTTCGGTCAGCTTGTTCTGCGCGAACAGGATGTCGCCCTTGCGGTCGGCCACCGCGCCGGCGAACGATGCCGGCACATCGCCGTTCAGCACCTTCAGCGCTTCGTCGTAGGCCTTCTCGTCGAGCAGCACACCGGCCAGGCGGATCTTGGCCACTGCCTTGAATTCATCGGCACCGTGATCGACAGCCCACTGCAGCTGCGCCTTGGCCGACTTCAGATCGTTGGCTTCGAACGCGCTCTTGGCGGCCACCAGCGCGCCCATCGGCGCGTAGGCGGTGCTGGCGAACTTGCTTTCCATGTCGCCGGCGGCGCGCAGCACCTTGGCGTTGTCCTTGGCTTGCACGGCGTTCTGCAGCTCGTCGTACAGCGCCGACGCCTGGCCGGCCTGGTTACGCTGGTAGTAGTTCCAGCCGTTCCAGCCCGCGTAGGCTGCCAGACCCGCGATCAGCACCCAGGTGGTCACATTGCCGTACTTGTCCCACCACGCTTTGAGGGACGCAATTTGTTCTTGTTCTTCAAGATCGTATGCCATGGTATTCGTCTGCCGTTGTTATGGATTGATGATTAGTGATTGCAGTTTTCGTCGTGCACGTGGTGATGGTGATCGCCGCTGTCGGTGATCTGGTCCACCACGAAGTCTACTACCTCGTCGAACGGCACCGTGGTTTGCTGCGCCTCGCCTTCGGCGGCGCGCATGGCTTTCACGGCGGCGGTATGGTTGGCCACTTCGTCCTCGCCGATGATCACGGCGAAGGCGGCGCCGCTGCCGTCGGCCTTCTTCATCTGCGACTTGAAGCTGCCGGGACCGGCCGCGGTCGAGCCGTGCATGATCACGTCCAGGCCGGCATCGCGCAGGCGCTCGCCCAGCACGAAGGCTTGCAGCTGCGCGCCCTCGCCCTGATGCACCAGGTAGACGTCGCACTGGTTAGGCATCTCCGGCTCGCCGGCTTCCTTCATCAGTTCCAGCAGGCGTTCGATGCCCATGGCGAAACCGACGGCCGGCGTCGGCTTGCCGCCGAAGGAGGCGATCAGCGGGTCGTAACGGCCGCCGGCGCACACCGTGCCCTGCGAACCCAGCGCGTCCGTCACCCATTCGAACACGGTGCGGTTGTAGTAATCGAGGCCGCGCACCAGGCGCGGATTGATCACGTACTGCACGTTGGCGTGATCGAGAATCTTGCGCACGCCGTTGAAGTGAGCCAGCGATTCCTCGCCCAGGTAGTCCAGCAGCTTGGGCGCGCCGTTGACCATCTCCTGCATGGCGGGATTCTTGGTATCCAGGATGCGCAGCGGGTTGCTGTGCAGGCGGCGCTTGGCTTCCGCGTCCAGCAGGTCTTCATGCTTTTCCAGGTAGGCGATCAGGTCGACGCGGTGGCGCGCGCGTTCCTCGGCGTCGCCGATCGAGTTGATCTCCAGGCGGATCTCCGGCAGGCCCAGGTCATCCCACAGGCGGCGGCACATAATGATCATTTCCGCGTCGACGTCGGGACCGGTGAAGCCCACGGCCTCGCAGCCGAACTGGTAGAACTGGCGGTAGCGGCCGCGCTGCGGACGCTCATGGCGGAACATCGGGCCGGTGTACCACAGGCGCTTCGGACCTTCGTAGACCAGGTTATGCTCGATCACCGCGCGCACCGCGCCGGCCGTGCCTTCAGGACGCAGGGTCAGCTGGTCGCCGTTCATCGAGTCCTCGAACGAGTACATCTCTTTTTCGACGATGTCGGTGACGGCGCCGATGGCGCGCTTGAACAGCGCGGTGTCTTCCACGATCGGCGTGCGGATCTGCTGGAAGCCATAGCTCTGCACCACCGACTGCGCGGTGTTCTCGAACAGCTGCCACAGATGCGCGTCCTGCGGCAGGATGTCGTTCATGCCTTTGACGGCGACGATTTTTTCAGATTTGGACATGTTCTTTACTGTAGTTCTTCTTCACGTAATTCAGTACGATTTCCTGGAATTCCTCGACGATGCGCTCACCGCGCAGCGTGGCCACCTTGGCGCCGTCGACGAACACCGGCGCCGCCGGCGACTCGCCGGTGCCCGGCAGGCTGATGCCGATATTGGCATGCTTGGATTCGCCCGGCCCATTGACGATGCAGCCCATCACGGCCACGTTCATCGCTTCCACGCCCGGATAGGTCTTTTTCCATTCCGGCATCTGCTCGCGCAGGAAGGTCTGGATGTTGTCCGCCAGCTCCTGGAAGGTGGTCGAGGTGGTGCGGCCGCAGCCCGGGCAGGCGATCACCATCGGCGTGAACTTGCGCAGGCCCATGGTCTGCAGGATCTCCTGGCCGACCACCACTTCCTTGGTGCGGTCGCCGCCCGGTTCCGGCGTCAGCGAGATGCGGATGGTGTCGCCGATCCCTTCCTGCAGCAGCACCGACAGCGCCGCGGTCGAAGCGACGATGCCCTTGCTGCCCATGCCGGCCTCCGTCAGGCCCAGGTGCAGCGGATAGTCGCAGCGTTTCGACAGTTCGCGGTAGACGGCGATCAGGTCCTGCACGCCCGAGACCTTGCACGACAGGATGATCTTGTCGCGGCCCAGCCCCAGTTCTTCCGCGCGCACGGCGTTTTCGATGGCGGAGGTGATCAGCGCTTCATACATCACCTGCTGCGCGCTCCACGGGTTGGCGCGCACGGCGTTTTCGTCCATGATGCGCGCCAACAGCGCCTGATCCAGGCTGCCCCAGTTGACGCCGATGCGCACCGGCTTATCGTAACGCGCCGCCACTTCGATCATCTGCGCAAATTGCGTGTCGCGCTTGGCGCCCTTGCCGACGTTGCCAGGATTGATGCGGTACTTGGACAGCGCCTTGGCACATTCCGGATAATCGTTCAGCAGCGTGTGGCCGTTGTAGTGGAAGTCGCCGACCAGCGGCACGTCGACGTCCATCTTGTCCAGCTGTTCGCGGATGTAAGGCACCGCCTCGGCGGCTTCCGGACGGTCCACGGTCAGGCGCACCAGCTCCGAGCCGGCGCGTGCCAGGTCGCGGATCTGGATCGCGGTCTCGATGGCGTTGGCGGTGTCGGTGTTGGTCATGGACTGCACCACCACCGGTGCGTCGCCGCCGACCCAGATCTTGCGCTCGCCGTGCTGGATCAGCACGCGGCGACTGGCGCGGCGTTCGCCCGGACCCGAAGGAATAGCAGTTTGGCTCATGATGTGTCTACTCGGTTCTTTACTTGATGTTCACGCGCGAAATCGTACCGCCCGGGATGTTCGGCAAGGCCAGCGGCTGTCCACCCAGCGTCGCCTTGACGCCGCTCGGCTTGCCGACGATCAGCAGGGCCGGATCCTTGATATCGAAGGTCTCGGTACTGCCCGCCTTGACCAGGCGCGAAATCAGCGGCGTCGTGCCCGGACGGCGGATTTCCACCCACGAGTCCTCGGTCAGCGTCAGCACCAGTTGGTGGCCGGTGCCGGTCACTGCGGCCGGCGCGGTGGCCGGCGTAGCAGCAGCGGCAGCAGCGGCAGTCGGCGCTGGCGCAGGTGTCTGCGCGGCAGGCGCTGCGCCAGGCTTCGCGACCGGCGCGGCCGCCATCGGCGACACCGTTGCCGTCGTCGCGGAATTCGCGGCCGGTGCAGTTGCTGCTGGCGACACCGCCGCCGTCGGCGCAGGTGCGGCCGTCGAAGCCA
>NZ_SPVG01000005.1 GCF_004614165.1 Duganella callida
GCACGCCGGCGATCGCGGCGCGGCCGAGCAGCCGCGGGCAGGCGTCGTCCAACGCGTTTTGCGCCTGGCGCACGGCGACCCGGTCGGTGTGCTCGAACGCCAGCACCCCGGCCAGCGTGAACCAGGCCAGCAAGGGGCGCACCACCACCCGCAGGGCGGCCGCGCGCGGTGTCGCCTCCTGGTCCAGCCGGGCGGCGATGGCCGGGCTGAAACCGTAATAATCGGCGTAGATGCGGTCGATCAGCCGCGCGCCCAGCGGCGAAGCGGCCGCGACGCGGTCGCGCAGGCCGCGCAGCTGCGCCACTTCGGCCGAGCGCGGCGAGCCGGTCGTGGCCGAGACGATGAAGCAGCCGTCGCTGTCCGGCGTCGGCGGGCCGCTGCAATCGTCGCCGTGGCCGCAGCCGCCGTCGTGGTTGTTGACGTCGCGCAGGCAGTAGCCCATCGCCGAGCGCATCACGTTCTCGTCGGTCTCGGCGGGTGGCTCGTCGTTGGGTTGCTGGGTGCCGGTGGCGCCGCGGAAGGCGTGCGACAGCTCGTGGTACAGCAGCGGCGGCCTGGCCAGGCTGATCTTGTTGCCATCGGTGTCGAACACGAAGATGCCGCCGCCGTTGCAATTATTGATGTCGTACACCACGCGGATCACCGTCGGCGTGACGTTGCTGTCGATGTAGGTGATGCCGTTGCCGGTGATGTCGATGCCCGAGACCGGGTCCACGCCGCCGCTCAGCGCCGTGATGATGGTCCCGTCGATCACGGTCGGCGCGCCGAAATTGCTGTTGCACATGTCGTGCAGGCGCGCCGCCGTCGGTGGCGCCGGCCGCGCGCCGGCGTAGGTCAGTTGCAGCAGGGTCGGATCGGCCGCGACCGGGAGATCGCCCAGGTTGCCATCCGAGATACTGATCCGCAGGCAATCGCTGAACGCTTCGGCCGACAGGCCGGGATTCTGATCGAGAAAAATGCTCATGGCAACCTTCCAGACAGTTTGGATCAAGACGCTGCTGGCCTTTTTCAATAGCCAGTGGAGTCAGCTTATGTCCGGCGCCGCCCGACGTGTTTGCGCCAGCTCAAAGTACGACCCGGCGCCGGAAGGCCGATCACGCCGTCGGTGTCGGCAGCACGGCCGGCAGCCGCGCGGCGCGAACTGATCATCTTTCTGAGTAAAACACCGGCACGACCGCCAGTAATGCTGAACAAGATTACACTTCGCTCACAATTTATAAAAAACCATGGCTGTACTCCCCCGATCAAGGAAATCCGCAATGAAGCAAGCGACCATCAGCGCCGCGCTCGTGTTCGCGGCCGTCCAGGCACTGGCGGCCGATTTCAATGTCCGCGACTATGGCGGCAAGGGCGACGGCGTCACCAACAACACCGCGGCGATACAGCAGGCGATCGACGCGGCCGCAAAGCAGGCCGGCACGGTGGTATTCCCGGCCGGGACCTATCTGACCGGGGCCATTTTCGTCAAATCCGGCGTTACCCTGAAAGTGGACAAAGGCGTGACCCTGCTCGGTTCGCGCAATATCGACGATTACCCGATGATGCCGACGCGGATCGCCGGCATCGAGATGCGCTGGCCGGCGGCGCTGGTCAACGTCTACCGGCAGCACAAGGCAGCCGTCATCGGCGAAGGCACCATCGACGGCGATGGCAAGGTGTTCTGGGACCACTACTGGGCGCTGCGCAAGGAATACGAACCGCGCGGCCTGCGCTGGGCTTCGGATTACGACGCGCGCCGTCCGCGCCTGGTGCAGGTATTCGACTCCACCGGGGTCAGGGTCGGCGGCGGCCTGCTGCTGCGTCGTTCCGGTTTCTGGACGGTGCATGTCTGCTATTCGCAGGAGGTGACGGTGGATGGCGTCACCATCAACAACAACGAGGAAGGACACGGCCCGTCCACCGACGGCATCGACATCGATTCCTCGCGCAAGGTGCTGGTGGCGAATGCCGACATCTCGGTCAATGACGATGCGCTGGTGCTCAAGGCCGGACGCGATGCCGATGGCCTGCGCGTCAACCGTCCAACCGAGGATGTGGTGATCCGCGATGTCAAAGTACGCTATTCCAAGGGCGGCATCGTGTTCGGCAGCGAGACGTCGGGCGGCTTCCGCAATATCGAAGCCTACCGTCTGAGCTTTGACGACAAGACGCCGGTGGGCATCCTGTTCAAATCGGCCCACACGCGTGGCGGCTGGGGCGAGGATATCCGGCTGCACGACATCACCATGACCGGCACGCCGGTGGTCATGCGCGTGAACATGAACTGGAACCCGGCTTACAGCTACGCCGCCATCCCGGCCGATGTCAAGGACGTGCCGGAGCACTGGAAAGTCATGGCCACCCCGGTGCCGAAGGAACAGGGAATGGCGCGCTTCCAGGACGTCAAAGTCTGGAATATCAAGGCCAGCGGCGCCAGAAGCGCGTTCGAGGTGGCCGCTTTCGCGCAGAAACCGCTGCAGCGCTTCCAGTTCGACCAGCTCGATATCGAGGCCAAGGGTGGCGGTTACATCCGCGATGCGCAGGGCTGGCAGTTCGCCAACACCAGGCTGCGGCTGCCGGCGGATGCGCCGGTGGAGGTGGGCGCGGATAGTAACATCAGCGGACTACCGCAGGGTAGCTTTGTGGTCCGCCCGGCGGAGAAGCAAGGATGAAAACTCAATCTATCTGGCTGGCCTGCATTGCGCTGATCATGCTGCCCGGCGCGCGCGCCGGGACGGCGCAGATCGACCGCCCCGCGCTGGTCGCCCGTCACGATCCGCATCTGGGCGCGATCGACACCATGGCGCCGCTCAGCGTCGGCAACGGCCGGTTCGCCTTCACGGCCGACGTGACGGGCCTGCAAACCTTGCCCGAGCTGTATCACGACAAGGGCATACCGGTTGAAACGCAGGCTCGCTGGTCCTGGCATGAAAACGCCAATCCCAAGGGTTACAAGCTGTCCGACGCCAACCGCGATTACACGGCATGGGGCCGCACCGTCGGCTACCCGACCAACACCAAGTCGCCGGCCGGCCATTGGCTGCGCGAGAATCCGCATATCCAGCCGCTGCCGCAGATCGGCTTTGTCATGACCGGCGCGGATGCGCATGCGCTGACCGCCGCCGATGTGAGCAACATCGACCAGCGGCTGGACATGTGGCGCGGGCGCCTGGACAGCCATGTGCAGTTGCTGGGTCAGGCGCTCAGCGTCAGCAGCACCGTCAATCCGGACAGCGATACTCTGGCGCTGCGCATCGCCTCGCCGCTGCTGGCCAGCGGCCGCGCGGCTGTGCGCATCGCCCTGCCGCTGGGCTACAAGATGGGCGATCATCACAATCCGCCGCTGGACTGGTCGCAGCCGCAGGCGCACCAGACCAGGGTGCTGGCGCAAACGGCCAATTCGCTGGTGCTGGAACACACGCGCGATGCCTCGCACTACACCATGACGCTGACCAGCGGCGCGCCGCTGAAGATCAGCCATCCGCGCGAACACGTGTTCGACATCACGCCCGGCTCGGGGGAAAAGTTGGACTTGACCATCTCATTTACCCGGCAAGGACAGGCACCGGCGCGCGATGCAGCCGCTGTCTTCCAGGCCAGCGAAGCGCATTGGGACCGCTTCTGGCGCAGCGGCGCCGCGGTCGATTTCAGCGGCAGCAAAGACCCGCGTGCCGCTGAACTGGAGCGACGCGTCGTGCTGTCGCAGTATCTGACGGCGATCCAGCTGGGCGATGAACTGCCCGCCTCTGAAAGCGGCCTGACGACGTCCACCTGGTACGGCAAGCATCACACCGAGATGGTGTGGTGGCATACCGCCCACTTCGCGCTGTGGGGACGTCCCGAATACACGGCGCGCACGCTGGACTGGTTCAATCGCACCCTGCCCGCCGCGCGTGCGGTCGCCGCGTCGCGCGGCCTGCAAGGCGCACGCTGGATGAAGATGACCGGGCCGGAAGGCCGCGAAAGCCCCGGCGGCAATCCACTGATCGTCTGGAACCAGCCGCACGCCATCCATCTGGCAGAGCTGCTGTACCGCGCGGATCCTTCGCCGGCCACGCTGCAGCGCTATCGCGCACTGGTGTTCGAAACGGCGCAAGGCATGGCCTCCATGCTGCATTGGGACGAGAAAGGCCAGCGCTACGTGCTCGGGCCGCCGCTGTGGATCGCGCAGGAGATTTACGATCAGGCCACCAGCATGAACCCGACCTATGAGCTCAGCTACTGGGCGCGGGCACTTGAAATCGCGCAGGAATGGCGCGAACGCCTCGGCATGCCGCGCGACGCGGAATGGGAAAAACGCCGCACCCACCTGTCGGCGCTGCCGCAGAAGGACGGCAAGTACGTGGCGCTGGAGTCGCATCCCGATACCTGGGACAACATCGACAGCCGCCATGACCATCCATCGTTCCTGATGGCGCTGGGCCAGTTGCCGGGCGATGGCGTGGACCGCGAAACCATGCGCCGTACGCTGCAGGCGGTGCTGAGCAACTGGGACTGGGAGACCAAGATCTGGGGCTGGGACTATCCGATGATCGCCATGACAGCGGCGCGCGTGGGTGAGCCTGAAAAGGCGGTCAGCGTGCTGCTCAAATCGGATGGCCCGAACAACAGCTACACCCAGGCCGGCCACAATCCCAACACGCGACTGCCGGTCTACCTGCCCGGCAACGGCGCCTTGCTCGCCGCCGTCGCCATGATGGCCGGCGGCTGGGATGGCGCGCCGTCACGCCCGGCGCCCGGCTTCCCCGCCGACGGCAGCTGGGTCGTGCGCGCCGAAGGCTTCAAGGCGCTGCCCTGACTGCGCGCGGCGTCCCGCCGCCATGACCGAAAGATATGAACATGAACCGTGATTCAACCCGGCGACGCTTCCTGCACGGCGCCTCCGCGGCCGGCGCCCTGCTGTTCGCCGGACGCCTGCCGCTGCTTTCTTCGGCTGCCGCCGCCACCTCGCCAGCCGACGGCGAACCTTGGCAGCGCGCGCAGCGGATCGTCGAGCGCTGCGCACGCCCTCTCATATTTCCCCGGCAGGACTTCCCCATCACCCGCTACGGTGCGCAGGGCTGCGCGCTGGTGGCGGCCAAGTCCATCTGGCGCGGCACGCAGCGGGAGGTGCAGACGCCCGCCCCCGGCGCGCCTGACTGCTATCCCGCCATCGCCGCCGCGATCGCCGCGGCCAGCGACGCCGGCGGTGGACGCGTCCTGATCCCTGCCGGGAACTGGTACTGCAAAGGCCCCATCGTCCTGCGCTCGAACGTCCACGTGCATCTGTCGGCCAAGGCGCAGATCTACTTCAGCGCCGACCCGGCCGATTACGCCATGTACGGCGACGTCGATTGCGGCAAGGCCGGAAAACTGGTGCTGTCGCGCTGGCAGGGCAACGACCTGCTGAACTACTCCCCTTTGGTCTACGCCTACAAGCAATCCAATATCGCCCTGACCGGCGAAGACTGGACCAGCATCCTCAATGGCCAGGCCGGCGTACACGCCAACGCCGGCAGCGGCCCCTGGTGGGACTGGATAGACCGCAAGGACGGCACCGTCAACGCCGCCAGCGCTAATCCGCTCAACGCCCCGCTGGAGAGCATCGCCCCCTGGCTATCGGCGCAACAGCGCGCGCTGATCCAGGGTAGCCATCCACGCTGGAACGGCGACACCCGCTACCTGCCGGCACTGTCGGAAGCCGGCGTCCCGGCGGCCCGCCGCATCTTCGGTATCGGCCACCACCTGCGCCCGTGCATGATCGAACTGATCGAATGCAGCGACGTCCTGCTGCAAGGCTACCAGGTCAATGACTCGCCATTCTGGCAGCACCACCCCGTCGCTTGCCGCAATCTGCGCATCAATAAAGTGAACATGGAAAGCCTGGGGCCGAACAACGACGGCTTCGACCCCGAATCGTGCGATACCGTGCTGGTCGAACACTGCACCTTCAACACCGGCGACGACTGCATCGCCATCAAATCCGGCAAGAACCGCGATACCCGATACGGCGCCACCCGCAACATGGTGATACAGGATTGCGTGATGAACAGCGGTCATGGCGGCATCACGCTGGGTAGCGAAATGGCGGGCGGTATCGAACACGTCTACGCCCAGCGCATCGACTTCCGCAACGCGCATTGGGCCACCTCCCCGCTCGGTTCCGCGATACGCCTCAAGGCGAACATGAACCGCGGCGGCTTCCTGCGCCACCTGTACGTGCGCGATGTGACACTGCCCAATGGCGTGGATGCCCGCGCGCGCAAGACGGCGCCACCCGATCCGCAGCAACCGTTCAAGAACCTGGCCACCGGCGGCGGCGCCATCGTCACCATCGACTGCAACTACGCGGCAGGCGACGACGGCGTACGCACCCGGCCGACCGCCGTATCGGATGTCCACATCTCCAATCTGCGCGCCGCCAACGTCAAGACGGCCGACGGCGAATATTCCTGCTGGCAGGCCGTCCTGATACTCGGCCCGGTCGCCGCCAGCTATAACGGCCCGGCCGGCACACCGATACCGCCCGTGTCCAACATCACCATCAGCGACAGCGATTTCGGCACGCCGCGCAACGGCGCGGAACCGGTTTATCTGTACAACGCCAGCCAGGTGGTGCTGAACAACGTCACCATCGCCGGCCAGATCGTCAATAAAACGCTATCGGCGCCAGGATAAATCGTGAGGAAATCCGCACGGCGTTCGTCTTAACAGTCAGGGAGCACGGATGAGCAAGCGTATGGACACTGAGGTCACAGACTGGCTGACGATACATTTCCTGCCGCACGAGGCGGAGTTGCGCACCATGCTGCGCCGCGTCTGCAACAGCCCATCGGAAGTGGACGACGCCGTCCAGGAGACCTGTTACCGCATCCTGGCCGTCGCGGACCTGGCGCTGGTGCACAACCCCAAGCCCTTCGTGTTCCGCACGGCGAAAAACATCGTCCTGGACCGCATCAGGCGCGACGCGGTGGTGAGCATCGAGACCATGGCCAACCTCGAAGAGCTGGAAATCGCCGACACCGCACCGTCGCCCGATCGCGTGGTGTTCGCGCGCGAGGAACTGAAATGGGTCTTCGGCCTGATTGCCAGGCTGCCGGACCGCTGCAAATCCGTATTCAGCGCGCGCCGCCTGCACGGCATGTCGCAGAACGAAACGGCGCGAACGCTGGGCCTGACCGACAGCGTGGTCGAACACGAAATGATGAAAGGAATGCGGCTGATGTCGGAAATGATCGCCACCCAGGGCATCGAGGCCAGGCGTTCGCCGCGGCCCGGCGCCGGAATCCAACGCGCGGCGAAGACCAGCAATGTCAAAGATTGATCACCAAGCCCACGCATGGGTGGTGCAGGAACACGCCCGTGGCCTGACACCAGCCGAAACGGCGGCATTCGACGCCTGGTACGAGGCCGACATCCGCCATCAGGGCGCCTACGCGCGGGCGACGGCGATATACAACGCGCTGCACCTGGCGGCGGGCCAGCACGTTATGCCTTCAGGGCGATTGTCGCTGCGGCGGCGCAACCTGATCATGGGCGGTGTGGCGGCTGGCATGACCGCCGTTATCGGCACGTTCGGCTACTCGGTGCTGCAGGCCGGCACCGCCCTTACCACCGCCAAGGGCGAATTCCGCCGCGTGCCGTTGCAGGACAAGTCGATCGCCGACATCAACAGCGGCAGCCAGATCGAAGTCGCCTTCACCAGGCAGCAGCGCAAGGTCAACCTGCACAAGGGCGAAGCGTGGTTCGAAGTCGTCAAGGACAAATCCAAGCCCTTCATCGTCGAATCGGGCGACGCCCTGATACGCGCCGTGGGCACCGCGTTCTCCGTGCGCCGCATGCCGGATGGCTCGGAAGTACTGGTCACGGAAGGCACGGTTGAAGTCTGGAGCAAGGATGGCGCGGCGCAACGGCGGCTGGTCACGGCCGGCGAACACGCCTTCCTCGCGCACGAAACCAAGGCCATCGCCGTCACCCGCCAGCCGGACGAAATCAACCGCCGGCTGGCCTGGCGCGAGGGCAAGCTGATATTGAGCAGCCAGACCCTGAAGGAAGCGGTGGCCGATTTCAACCGCTACAGCGCCAAGACCATCGTCATCGCCGATCCGTCGCTGCTGGACAGGCGCCTGGTCGGCCAATACCAGCTCGATGCGCCCGAACTGTTCGCGCAAGACGTCAGCATGATACTCAACGTGCCGCTGGTGATCACCACGGAGCGCATCCTGATCGGCCAGCGCCGCATCTGAGTTTCAATCAATCCTTTGAACGAATGACTTCATCCCGCCGGCCGTCGGAGGAAACCGCCGCGCACTCCGTCTTTATCAATAACGGGGCAGCATGGTTCCGAAAATCAGATGAGGTCAGGAGGGAGACATGACCCAATTGCATGAATACGTCGGCAGAGCGCAGATCGTCCTGGCCGTGAGCGTGGCGGCCCATGTCGGCGCTGTGCGGGCGCAGGAGGCGCCCCAGCCGTTCAACATACCGGCAGGCGTCGCCACGCAATCCGTTCCGGAATTTGCGAAGCAGGCCGGCGTCAACGTCCTGGCCACGGCCGATGTTCTGGACGGTGTGAAGACCAATGCATTGGCTGGTTTGTTCGTCATCCCCGAAGCGGTCGACCGGCTGCTTCAAGGCACGCATCTGATCGCGCGAATCAGTAGCAGCGGCACCGTCGTAATCCTGAAGCGCCCTGTCAGCGCGCCGGGAGATCTAAAAATGACGGAGGAGATAATGACAAGATCGGATATTCCAGCTCAACGCAAAGTGGCCTGCTGCGCCGTTTCGGCCGCAGTCATGATGATGAGCGCCCCCCTGGCCCAAGCCCAGACTCAGGCGGCGGATGCGCAAAGCGCGGCGGCCGACGTCGAACCGCTGCACAAGGTGCAGGTGGTGGGCACGCGCGCTTCGCAGCAATCGAGCATCGAGCGCAAAAAGAACGCCGCCACGGCGGTGGATTCCATCGTCGCCGAAGACGTGGGCTCCCTGCCCGACCGTAACGTCGGCGAGGCGATCTCGCGCATGGCCGGCATCGCGCTGGATCGCGGCGACTTCGGCGAGGGCGTCACGGTGTCGGTACGCGGCAACGGCCCCGACCTGACCCGCGTGGAACTCGACGGCCAGGCGGTGCAATCGGCCGGCGGCAGCAACATGGCCGGCGGCGGCGACGGCCGCGCGGTGGAATTCCGCCAGCTGTCGGCCGATTTGATCAAGAGCGTCGACGTGATCAAGGGTTCGACCGCCGACATGGTGGAAGGGGCGCTGGGCGGCAGCATCCAGATCAAGACCCGCACCGGCCTCGATTTCAAGAAGCCGTTCGCATCGCTGCGGGTGGCCGGCAGCCAGAGCAGCCTGAATAAAAAATGGCAGCCGGACGCCAACCTGATCCTGGCCGACAAATTCATGAACGGCCGTCTCGGCCTGCTGCTGAACGCCTCGACCACCACGCTGGACAACGAAGGCCATTTGACGCAGGTGGCCGGCAACGGCAACCAGGGTTACTACCGTTTGTACGATTTCGACAACTCGCCGCAGAAGACCTTCACCTTCCAGCCCAACACCGTCAACCGCGCGGACGCCGCGACCGGCCTGCCGATTCTGCAATCGCCGCTGGCCGGCGGCGGCTACTTCAACTCGGCCACGCCGCTCGACCTGGTGAGCCGTTCGGCCGCCGCCCAGAGCAAGGCCGACTGCCAGGCCGCCTTCCCGGCGCTGACGGCGACGCAGCTGAACAGCATTGCCTCCGCCTCGCGCACCGCTGCGCAGACCCAGCGCACCAATGAGCTGACGACCTGCCTGAATCAGTGGAACGACTACACCCCATCCGGCCCGCGCTACGTGGTCAAGCGCGAAATCGACCGCCGCCAGAACCTGGACCTGCGCGCCGACTTCAAGGTGAACGACGACCTGACGGTCTACGCCAAGGGCAGCTACAACAAACGCCATGACGATATCAACCAGTTGGCGTTCTCGATGGGGAACTTCACCGTCAAGAACGGCGTCGCCAACGTGCAGCCAGGATCGGTGATCACGGACGCCAACCACCATGTGCTGCAATACACCTTCGACAATACCGACAGCAACGGCGTGGCCAAGACCAATCAGAGTCACGGCATCGGTCTGACCACCGCGCGCTACCTGCAACTGGGCGGCACCTACAAGCACGAAGGCTGGCTGGCCGAATTCTTCGCCGGCGACGCGCGTTCCGACTTCCAGAAAGGGATCAAGGAGCTCACGCTGAACGACTACTACGGTTCGGGCACGCTGAAAATGCTGCCGAACGGATTGTGGGGTTATTCCTTCCCCGGCTTTAACCCTACCGACAACTCGGACCTGGCCCGCTTCGCCCAACTCTATCCGCGCGGCGCCAGCGCTGCCATCCTGCCGACCGCCTACACCAGCAATACCGCGCCGGCCTACACGGCGGCGCAGCAGAACGCGGTGACGTCCTCGCCCAACCTGACTTGGGTGCCGACCATGTACTTCAGCGAAGAACGCACCGCCAAGGCCGACCTGACCTGGACCACGCCGGAATCCATCCCGTTCTTCAAGCGCTTCAAGACGGGCTACAACATGCGCGACACGCGCAACGACAACTGGAACATCAATAACGGCGGCTACAACATGAGCAACCCGGTCGGCACCTTCGGCCAGCCGGGCTTCGTGGCGCCGCTGGTGATGCCCTCGCCTACCCTGCGCAGCAGCATGTACGGCTGCGCCGACACACCGGGATCGCTGGCGCCCGGCGGCAACGCCTGCGTCTACGGCTGGATACCGAAACTCGATATCCGCCAGTCGCTGGACGGCACCACCGTGCTGACCATGCAGCAGTTTGCCGATCTGATGAAACAGGTGATGACCCTGAAAGCCACGCCGACCCGGTTTTTCAGCGGCGCCAGCGGCCGGCCCGATGGTCTGATCGACAACTGGACCCAGATCGACGTCGAAAAACTGTTCGGCGCGCTGAATATCCCGAACACCGATTTCAATTGCGTCAAGCGCTGCACCGCCAGTGACGGCAAGGTCTACGACCAGCCGGCGCAGCACCTGAAGGAACGCACCGACGCTTTCTACCTGATGACCGACTTCGGCCTGGACCAGATTCCGTTCACCAACCGTCCGCTGCCCTTCGGCTGGCAACTGGACGGCAACATCGGCGTGCGTTATGTGCGTACCCGCGTATCGGGCACCGGCATGATGAGCTTCACCTCGATCACCAAGACCTCCAGCTTCGATCCCAACCTGCCCGACGCGCCGGGCGGCACCCAGACCACCACCGTGCAGCAGGCTACCCGCACGGATGCCAAGACCACCGACATCCTGCCGAGCTTTAACCTGGCCGCATGGGTGGTGCCCGACCAACTGGTGCTGCGCTACAGCGCGGCCAAGACGGTGGCCCGGCCGCCGGTATCGCGCCTGGTGGCGTCGGGCTCCTGCACCTATAACGAAGTGCTGGCCGGCCAGGGTGACGACCCGCAGAAATGCTCGGGTACCGTGGGCAATCCGGCGCTGCAGGCGCAAAAAAACGTCAACCAGAACGTCTCGCTCGAATGGTATCCGAACAATGACACCATGGTCACCGTCGCCGGCTTCCGCCAGCAAGGCAAGGTCGGACCGGCGATCGCGCAGGGCGTATCGCGCTCGCCGCTGTTTGCGGACAGCAGCCTGGTCGATCCTGTGACGGGCGTATCGCTGGCGCAGATGCTGTTCGACTATTCGACCTGGATGAATGGTTCCACCACCGGCCGCAAGGGCGTGGAATTCAGCACCAAGACCGCGTTCACCTTCCTGCCCTCGCTGTTCCGCTACACTGGGTTCGACGCCAACTACACGCGCATGCATTCGTCCACCAGCACCGTCAACATCGTCGACCTGCTGACCGGCGTGCCGCTGCCGCCGCAGAACGAGTCCAAGTACACCTACAACGCGGCGCTGTGGTATGACGATGGCCGTTTGTCCGCGCGCGTGGCGGTGCAGGCGGTCGGCTCCTACTTCAACTGCATCGCCGCCTGCGGCCAGTCCACCAGCATGCTGAACTACCCCAACGCCGGCGGCGGCCGTCTCGGCCCGCCGTACAATCCGGGCTCGCCGAACTTTACCGACGCCACCCGCTTCATCGACGCCAAGGTGGCGTACAAGTGGTCGCCGCAAGTCGAGATCTTTGTCGAAGGACGTAACCTGGGCAACGCCACCACCTCGCACAGCCAGCAATCGTTCGCTCCCTTCGCCGATGGCACGGCCAACCTGCTTGACTATGCCTATGCGGGACGCCGTATCATGGTCGGCGTGAACTTCCGTACTTTGTGAGCATGAAAAAGCGCTTCCTCCTGCTGCCGCTGATCGTCTGCCTGGGCCTGTCCCTGGCGCAGGCGGACGACTCGCCTGAGATCCGCAACACCACGTTGCGGCCCAACCTGCAAGGGCGGATCGCGCAGCCCTTGCGCTACCATCCGGAGGGAGCGGACTTCGTGATCCGCAACGGCGGGGAATTCTTCAACCGCTCGCTGTACGGCGCCAACGATGCTTTTCGCGTCGATGGCGGCGACAAGCCGGAGTTCTCGCTCTACCTGCCCGGCCGCGACGGCAATCTGCGGCTAGGCCTGCGCACGGAGGCCGGCGCGATCTGGCTGCACAACGCGGCCGACATCACCACGCGCTATCGTCCCGGCGAGCTGCAGTACGAGATTGCCGATCCGTTGCTGGGACCACAGGGCCGGTTGCGCGTGGCGGCCGTCGCCTACGCTGTCACCCAGGGGCTCGGCCTGCAGATCAGCGGCTCGAACCTGCCTGCCGGCGCCGAATTGCTCATCGCCTTCGGCCCTGGTAACGGCCAGAAAGGCCAGCGCGGCGGCGACATCGGCAGCGAGCGCGTGCCGATCAGCGAATTCTTCCAGTTCTCGCCGGATTATGCGCGCAGCACTCAGTACAGCGTGGATGCGCATGGCTTCGTGGCGACGGCGCGTCACGCGACGATCAGCGCGACCGTGAACGGCGGCGCGCAGACGGCCGGTGCGAATAACGTCAATCCGGCCGGTGCAGGCCTTGCCCGGCCAGGCCGGAGCAATGGCGCCGATGCCGCAGGCGCTGCGATGTATTGGCGCCTGGCGGACGCCGGCCTGTGGAACAAGCCTGCGCCACTTCTGGCTTCCGCTGTCGGCGATGCCCCGGCGGTGGCCATCGGCACACTGCCGATCGGCGCACGGACCATCGACCTGGCGTTACAGGTCATCGCCGTGCAGCCGCCGAAGGCGCAAGCCGGCATGATGCCCGCGCCGCCTTCCCTGCTACCCCGCCTTGCTCCCACCGACCTGCCCCGCCGCTTCGCGGAAGCGCGCGAACACGTCACCCAAGTCCGCAACCGCGTACGCATCGACACTCCCGATCCGTGGCTGAACGCCGCCATGGGCGCGCTCAACGTCGCCGCCGATGCCGTCTGGGACGAAGAACAACACGCCATCATGCACGGCGCCATCGCCTGGCGCATGAAGCTCCTCGGCTGGCGCGGCCCATACGCGCTCGATGCCCTCGGCTGGCACGAACGCGCACGCGACAACTTCGACGTCTGGACCGAACGCCAGGACACCTCGGCCATTCCGGCCTCCCCGCCGCCCGCCGATCCGAAAGCCAACCTCGCCCGTAACGAACCGGGGCTGCACTCGAACGGCGCGATGAGCAAGTCGCACTACGACATGAACCTGGTGTTCATCGATGCGCTGCTACGCCATCTGCTGTGGACTGGCGACCTGGCCTATGCGCGCGAAGTGTGGCCAGTGCTGGAACGCCACCTCGCCTGGGAGCGCCGTCTGTTCCGCCGCGAATTCGGCCCCGACCACCTGCCCCTGTACGACGCCTACGCCGCCATCTGGGCCAGCGACGACGTGTATTACAACGGTGGCGGCACCACCCATGCTTCCGCCTACAATGCGTGGCACAACGAAATGGCCGCCCGCATCGCGCGCCTGATCGGCAAAGACCCCGCGCCCTATCAGCGCGAAGCCGACGCCATCCGCCGCGCCATGCGACAGCAACTGTGGATGCCCGAACGCGGCGCATTTGCCGAGTACCGGGACCTGCTGGGCAAGCAGCTGCTGCATCCAAGTTACGGTCTGTGGAGCTTCTATCACACCATCGATTCAAAGGTACCGACCGCATTCGAGGCCGCACGTATGGCCGCCGATCTCGACACGCACCTGAAGGCGATCCCGGTCGGCGGCCCAGGCGTACCGGCCGACCGCCCCTACCATATGCTGTCCGAGTCCGACTGGATGCCTTATGCCTGGTCGATCAACAACGTGGTGTTCGGCGAAAACCTGCACACTGCACTGGCCTACTGGCAGGCCGGACGCGCCGACACTGCCTTCGACATCACCAAGGGCGCCGTGCTGGCCAGTCTGTACATGGGTATCAGTCCCGGCAACATCGGCACCCTGAACTACCTGGACGTCTACCGCCGCGAAGCACAGCGCGACTTTGCCGATGGTGTCGGCATCATGTCGCGCACCATCATCGAAGGCATGTTCGGCGTGCACCCCGACGCGCTGGCCGGCGTGCTGACGCTGCGGCCAGGCTTGCCGGCCGAGTGGGACCACGCCACCCTCACCCATCCCGACCTGACGCTGTCCTACCGCCGCAACGGCAAACAGGACAAATGGGAAGTCACTCAGACCGGCGCACGCTTCAGGCATCTGGTGCTCGAACTACCCGCCCGCAGCGCCAAAGTCGCGCAAGTCCGGGTAGACGGCAAGCCGGTCGCGTGGCAATCGCTGGCCGAGGCAATCGGTGCTCCCAAGCTGCGTATCGAGCTACCGTTCTCCACCCAGACCCGCATCGAAATCGCATGGAGGGATGTGCCGCTCAACGCCCAACTGACCGGCGCCACCGAAGACGGATTCAATCAAGTTAGCCAAGGCGATTTTAGCTGGTGGGTTGCTGATGCCCGCGCGCCCAAGCCGGAACCGACTGCCTGCACATTATCCGGCCCGGCCTGGACCAATAGCGGAGACGCGATCAACGCCGTCCCGGTGGACCTGAAATCCTGGTTCAACGACAGCGTGACCAATATCTTCAAGCCCGGCAAATACCTATCCCCACGCGCGCCGCACGTGACATTGGCTTTGCCGTCGCAAGGCATCGGCGCCTGGGCCGGCCACCTGAACGCCCTGCCTGTTATCGACGACACCGGCCTGCGCGCACTGGGCGGCATACTGACGCTGCCCAATGGCCTGCGCTTCGCCACGCCGGCGGGCACCGGCCCGAACATCGTCTTTACCTCCCAATGGGACAACTATCCACATGAAGTCACCATCCCGCTCAAAGGCCAGGCGCACCGCGCCTTCCTGCTGATGGCCGGCTCCACCAACTTCATGCAAAGCCGCATCGACAACGGCGAAATCATCGTCAGCTACACCGACGGCACCCAAACCCGCACCGCCCTGCGCAACCCGGACAACTGGTGGCCCATCGAACAAGACTACTTCATCGACGACTACCAGTTCCCGCTCTGCGGCCGGCTGCCCGTGCGCGTGGACCTGAAAACAGCCCGCGTCCGCGTTCCAGATCCGGCCACAGTCAAAGGCGCAGGCCGCGACGTCGCCGGCGGTGCCGCGACGGTACTAGAACTGCCGCTGGACTCATCACGGCAACTGAAAACAATCATTCTGCGAACGCTGGCGAATGATGTCTTAATAGGATTGATGGGCCTTACAATCGATCTGGGTCAGTGATGAGCACGGAGAGCCTGCCTACAAAGCCAGAAGACCGCAAAGCCATTGAGGAATTGGTTTGCGACTTTCTCCCGAAAGCTGCGCTCTGGTTGGCGGTAGACGCTAACGATTATCCTCAAGCGTTCATGCTTATTCATAACGGCCACATGGAGGCACTATTCGTTGACCCTACCGTCAGAGGACTGGGCATTGGTGCGGCTTTAGTCCGTCACGGCCTAGCGCTCCATCCGGCGATGACAACGGATGTCAATGAGCAGAACGGTCAAGCTATTGGATTTTACGAAAAAATGGGCTTCGAACGGACAGGCCGCTCTCCACTGGATGGACAGGGAAGACCTTATCCACTGATCCATTTGGCTCACAGCAGCTTCTGAATATCTGTTCTTGGCCGAAAGCAAAACATATAGAGACAAAAATCCGGCTGCCGGCAACGTTGGGGAAAAAAGCCCCAATAAACCGTCACCGACTTATTGGGGCCCGCTCAGACTAGCTGCCTGAGTCTATTTATACCTTCACCGAATCGGCGACGCTGCGGAATTCTTCGATCTGGTCGAAGTTCATGTAGCGATAGATCTGGTCGGCGTTCTTGTCGATCACGCCGATGTGCGACATGTATTCCTCCTTGGTCGGGATGCGGCCCAGGGCCGAGCATACCGCCGCCAGTTCGGCCGAACCCAGGTAGACGTTGGTCTCCAGGCCCAGACGGTTCGGGAAGTTACGGGTCGAGGTCGACATCACGGTCGCGCCCTTGCGGATCTGCGCCTGGTTGCCCATGCACAGCGAGCAGCCCGGCATTTCCATGCGTGCGCCGGTGCGGCCCAAGGTGCCATAGTGGCCTTCGGCGGTCAGCTGTTGTGCGTCCATCTTGGTCGGTGGCGCGATCCACAGGCGGACCGGAATATCGGACTTCCCTTCCAGCACCTTCGAGGCAGCACGGAAGTGACCGATGTTGGTCATGCACGAACCCACGAACACGTCATCGATCTTGTCGCCGGCCACGTCGGCCAGGGTCTTGACGTCGTCAGGATCGTTCGGGCAGGCCACGATAGGCTCGTGGATGTCGGCCAGGTCGATTTCGATCACGGCGGCGTATTCGGCATCGGCGTCCGGCGCCAGCAGCTGCGGGTTGGCCAGCCAGGCTTCCATCGCCTTGATACGGCGTTCCAGCGTGCGCTTGTCCTGGTAGTTATTCGCGATCATCCACTTCATCAGCGTGATGTTCGAGTTCATGTACTCGATGATCGGCGCCTTGTCCAGGTGCACGGTGCAGCCGGCGGCCGAGCGCTCGGCCGAGGCGTCCGACAGTTCGAAGGCCTGTTCCACCTTCAGATCCGGCAGACCTTCGATTTCCAGGATGCGGCCCGAGAAGATGTTCTTCTTGCCCTTCTTGTCCACCGTCAGCAATCCTTGCTGGATGGCGTACAGAGGGATCGCGTTGACCAGGTCGCGCAGGGTCACGCCCGGCTGCATCTTGCCCTTGAAGCGCACCAGCACCGATTCCGGCATATCCAGCGGCATCACGCCGGTGGCGGCGGCGAACGCCACCAGGCCCGAACCCGCCGGGAACGAAATACCGATCGGGAAGCGGGTATGCGAGTCGCCGCCGGTTCCGACGGTGTCCGGCAGCAGCAGGCGGTTCAGCCACGAGTGGATCACGCCGTCGCCCGGACGCAGTGCCACGCCGCCGCGGTTCTCGATGAAGGTCGGCAGTTCGCGGTGCATCTTCACGTCCACCACTTTTGGATACGCGGCGGTGTGGCAGAACGATTGCATCACCAGGTCGGCCGAGAAGCCCAGGCAGGCCAGGTCTTTCAGCTCGTCGCGGGTCATCGGGCCGGTGGTGTCCTGGGAGCCGACGGTGGTCATCTTCGGTTCGCAGTAGGTGCCCGGACGGATGCCCTGGCCTTCCGGCAGACCGCAGGCACGGCCGACCATCTTCTGCGCCAGCGAGTAGCCCTTGCCGGTGTCGGCCGGGTTCTGCGGCAGGCGGAACAGTTCGGACGGCGCCAGGCCCAGCGCATCACGCGCCTTGGCGGTCAGACCGCGGCCGATGATCAGCGGAATGCGGCCGCCGGCGCGCACTTCGTCGAACAGCACGTCCGACTTGACCTTGAATTCGGCGATCACGGCGCCGTTTTTCAGGGCTTTGCCTTCGTATGGACGCAGTTCGATGACGTCGCCCATTTCCATCTGGGTCACATCCAGTTCGATCGGCAGTGCGCCTGCATCTTCCATGGTGTTGTAGAAGATCGGTGCGATCTTGGTGCCCAGGCAGACGCCGCCGAAACGCTTGTTCGGGATGAACGGAATGTCTTCGCCGGTGAACCACAGCACCGAGTTGGTGGCGGATTTACGCGAGGAACCGGTGCCGACCACGTCGCCGACGTAGGCCACCAGGTTGCCCTTGGCTTTCAGCGCTTCGAGCTGCTTCAGCGGACCGACCTTGCCCGGCTCTTCGGGATTGATGCCCGGACGCGGGTTCTTCAGCATGGCCAGCGCGTGCAACGGGATGTCGGGACGGGTGGTGGCGTCCGGTGCCGGCGACAGGTCGTCGGTGTTGGTTTCGCCGGAGACCTTGAACACGGTCAGGGTAAGGCTGGCCGGCACTTCCGGACGCGAGGTGAACCACTCGGCGTCGGCCCACGACTGCAGCACGCCCTTGGCGCGCGCATTGCCCTGGTCGGCCAGTTCCTTGACGTCGTGGAAGTAATCGAACATCAGCAGGGTTTTCTTCAGGCCGGCGGCGGCGACGTCGCCCACCACGTCATCGGCCAGCAGGTCGATCATCGGCTTGATGTTGAAGCCGCCCAGCATGGTGCCCAGCAGCTTGGTCGCCAGTTCACGCGAGATCAGCGGCGAGGTTTCCGTGCCCTTGGCCACGGCGGCCAGGAAGGCGCACTTGACCTTGGCGGCGTCATCGACGCCGGCCGGCACGCGGTTGGTGATCAGGTCGACCAGGAATTGTTCCTCGCCGGCGGGCGGATTCTTCAGGAGTTCCACCAGATCGGTGGTCTGGGCTGCCGACAGCGGCAGCGGAGGGATACCAAGGGATGCACGTTCGGCAACGTGGTCACGATAAGCAGCTAGCATAAGAGTCTCGTCAGGTTGATTACAGCGCAGGCAAGTGATCACGTGATCCAGCGCCTGTTCCGGCCGCTATTGTACACCAACAACTCTTATATAAGACATATGACAGCAGACACGAAGGCATTTTTACGACATTTTCGCCGCCGGCCGCTCGAATCGGCCGACCTTCTGGAGTAAACTCTGCTGCATGACGCGATTGCTGAAGGAGTGGCAAATGGCAAACTATCCCGATATCGACGGAAAAACGCCGCGCCGGTCGCCCGAATCCCTCTCGGCGCTGAAGAACCGAGTCGTCCCTTATCTGCAGGAGATCTGGCTGACCGATTACAAGCGTCGCACGCCCAGGCACGAAATCGTGGCCATCAACCTCGAAGGCTATTCTTACCTGTTTGATGTCGCCGCAAGCCACCTGATCGCCGCTTGGACGATCAGCAATGGCCCGGTGGCGCACGAGCGTGACCGCGGGAGGATGCGCGGACATCCGCTGACGGCGGAGCCCGGATATCATCGTGGGCACGTGATTCCGCACCAGTTGGGTGGATTATGCGATATCAATCTGGTGGATCAGCGGGGCACATTGAATATAGGCGACTTCCGCCGGTTGGAAAAACTGGCGGTCGCCACGCCCGGTGCGCTTTATTTCACCTACTGGCAGTATACGTCGATGCGCGGTGACATCCCGGTCGCCGTCGACCAGGGACTGCTCGTTCCCGGCCAGCCCGCGGACATCGTCACCCACGCCAACTAACATCGGGGTCAGAGCCCCGATCTGTTAGAACTTGTAATTCAGGCCCAGCATGTAGGTGCGGCCGCGCTCGGCGTACAGCAGGGTGTCGTTGCGTTCGGTGTCCTTGCCGTAGCGTAGCGGCTCGGCGGTCAGGTTTTGCGCTTCGAACGACAGGCGCAGCTGCGGCGTGACGTTGTAGGAGGCCGAGAAGCCGACCGTGGTCGAGGGATCGGCAAACGAGTGGTCGCTACCGTTCTGGTCGCGCAGCACATCGCGCAGGAAGCCCGAGCGGTGCGCCACCGAGACGCGCGCACTGAATTTGCGGTCTTCGTAGTACAGCGTGGCGTTGTAGGCGTTCGGCGACAGGCCGACGAAGTTGGCCACTTCGGTCAGCTGTTCGTTGGCAGGGGTTTTCGGATTGTCGACCCGCGTGATGTAGGTGATCTTGGAGCGCACGTGGGTGTAGTTGGCCAGCGCGCCGAAGTTGCTCAGCGCGCCCGGCAGGAAGGTGAACGGCAGCTGCCAGTTGAATTCGAAGCCGTCCAGCGGCCCGCCCTTGGTATTCACCATGCGGCTGACGGTGACTTCGGTATCGGGCTGCGTCAGGCAGGCCGGCGTGCCGCCGGTGATCGAGCAGCCGCCCGCCGTCAGGTAGGAGTTGGACAGGCCCAGTTCCGAATACGGCATCAGCTCGCTGGTGCGCTGGATGAAGGTTTTGATGTTCTTGTGGAAGGCGCCCAGCGAGATCATGGCATTCTTGGCGTAATACCATTCGGCCTGCAGGTCGTAGGTGTCGGCGCGGATCGGGTCCAGCGTCGGGTTGCCGACCGAGACCGACTGGTTGCTGACGTTGATCGATGCCGATGGCGACAGGTCGACATATTCCGCGCGCGACAGGGTCTTGCCGGCCGAGAAGCGCACCAGCAAGTCTTTGGGCAGGGTCGCGGTGACGTTGAACGCCGGCAGCCAGTCGCGGTACGAGTGTTCGACCACACGCGGCACAAGCGCGCCGGCCGGGTCCTTGATCAGCTGCATGGCGGTGGTGGTGGTGTCGGCGCCGCGCACGCCGGCGTTGCCGCGCAGCGGCAGTCCCCAGGCGTTGAGTTTGAAATCGGTGGCGAAGAATACGGCGTCGATTTTTTCTTTCACTTCGCGCTTGGTCTGGCTGGCCAGCTGGTATTCCGACAACGGTACTTTCGAGCAGTGGCATTCGATATCGTAGACCGCCAGGAATTTATCCAGGTCGATTGCGGCCCAGGACGATGGAATGCCACCGCCGCCCAGCGTGCGGCCGAAGTTGCTGATCTGGCGCGTCAGGTCGGACAGGTTGACGCCGGCCGGCAAGCCTTGGGTCGGAATGCCGCCCGAGGGCACTTCATAGTTGAACCAGGTGTTCTTGCGTTCCGACAGGCCGGCGCGCAAGGTGAAGTTGTCGTTCAACTCGTAGCTGGCGTTGACCGAGCTGGTTTTCAGCTGATTGGTGGTCAGCAGATAGCGGCCGACGAAGTTGCCGTGCACCGTGCCATCCGCGGCCTGCGTGCCGAACGAGAAGTTGTTCGGGTTGGTCACATCCATGCCGAAGTTCAGCAACGGCACGCCGGGTCGGTTGAAGTCCCAGGAGAAGCCGTTGACGTTGGGCGCGTCGATCTGCACGGTGGCGCGCATCGGGTTGCTCAGGCGCGAGCTGGAAACGCCGAACATCGCATCCACCGTCAGCTTGTCGGTGACGTCACGCTTCGCCGTCAGCACGCCCTGCTTGAACAGGGTGCTGTAGACGTCGACCAACCCTTCGCTGCGGATGTCGACGCCGTTGAATTTGCCGTAGGTCCAGCTGCCGTTGTTGTTGAACTGGGCGTCCACGATCGAAGTCTGCCCCTTGCCGTTTTCGCTCATGTCACGGCCGAAGGAAATCGCCTCGATGTAGTTGTCGTAGCGGCGGTTCTTGTACTGGCCGCCCAGCAGGTCGAGGTTGAATTCCGTTTCGCGGTCGGGACGCCATTGCAGCGTGCCGGTGGCGCCCAGGCGCTCGTAGTCGGTCTGCGAGCGGCGGTAGCGCGGTATGCGCGGGTGGAACGCGCCCGATCCGGGCAAGGGGTTGGCGACCGTACCGCCATAGTTATCGGTGCGGCCGATCACGCTGTTGTAAGCCGTCGGATCGCTGCTGCGCGGTACGCCGAAGCCGCAGCTCTGCGCGGTGACGCCCTTGACCGCATTGTTGGCCGGGTTCTGCGTGGCGGCGCCGACCGGCGAACAGAAACCGCCGTTGACGCTGGCCGAGACGATGTCCACCGCCTCATAGCCATCCTCGATGGCGCTGCGCTTCGCATACGCGACCGACACCAGCGCGCCGACCTTGCCGATCGGCGTATCCCAGCGGTTGGTGTACAGCCCGGTCAGCCGCGGCTGGGTCTTTTCCGAGATGGTGTTGTACAGGCCCTGCACGCCGATGCTGCCGGTTTCACCCTTGAAGTCGAACGGACGCGCAGTGCGCAGGTCGACCGTGGCGCCCAGCGAACCTTCTTCGACGCTGGCGTCGGAAGTCTTGCGCACCGCCAGGCTGTTGAACAGTTCCGCCGCGAAGACGCTGAAGTCGAAGGCGCGGCCACGGTTGGTGCTGCCGTTGATGTCCGAGGCGCCGGTGGCGCTGCTGCCTTCGATGCCGTTGATGCGTACGCGCGTAAAGCCGGCATTCAAGCCGCGCACGGTGATCTGCTTGCCCTCCCCGCCATCGCCCAGCGCCACCGAGACGCCGGGGACGCGCTGCATGGATTCGGCCAGATTGGCGTCGGGGAACTTGGAGATGTCTTCGGCCTTGATGATGTCGATGATGCCGTCGGAATTTTTCTTGATGTTGAGCGCGTTATTCAGGCTTTCGCGGAAGCCCGTCACGATCACGGTGGTGCCTGCTTCGTCGTTGTTGTTCTGCCTGGCTTGTTCCTGGGCCTGCGCCTGCGTGGCGCCTGCCAGCGCCAGCACCGCCAGTGTGATCAGGCGTAGGGGCGTGCGTGGTCCTGCATGATGGGTCTGCGTCATATGTCTCTCTCCGTTATTGGTAAAACTTTTTTTTATATATTAAAGACATAATCACGGCGTGATAGGCCACACTTGCAAAAGATCACGCACTTGAGCATTTCGCGATTGCTCACCGATTTGACCGATACGCTATTGAGTCATTGCCGTCTCCGTCGCGCCGACAGCACCGGACCAGTTCCGCTGGATAGGACAAGGCGGGCGGGCGCGACGCCTCGCACGCGTCGGCGCAACCCGATCTGGTGAATCAACGGGGTTGCCGACATCGGCCTTCCGCAGCGACCGCACGCGTTAGCCCGCTAGGGTGCGGTGTCGCACGCCAGGTCGATACGGGTGGGCCGGTCGCGCTCGACCTGCTGCCAGTCATCCTGTTCGATCAATTCGGCGACCTGGATCACGCTGCGGCGCTGGCAGCGCTCAATAACCGCCGGGATCGCCGCCACCAGGACGGCCAGCGCCGCCGCCGGCGCCGCGATTCGGGCCGCCACGCTCGCCATTATTGCCATTGAACAGATCGCCGCGCCGGGCGCCGCCGTTGCGAAGCCTCTGATCGCCGGTTACCCCGCCAAACTGCGTGCGCAAGCCGATCGAAAACACGCGCGGCTGGCTGCTGGTCAGACTATGCGTACGCAGCACCTCATTTTCCACCGTACTTTCCAGATCGCCGAGGCGGAACACATTGTTGACATTCATGTTCAACGTCATGCGTGGCGTCAGCCGGTGCTGCCACGAGAAACTGGTCATGGTGAACGCCTTGTTGACGCCCTGCCCGCTCAGCGTGGCGCCATTGTGATTGACCATCAGCTGCAGCGATTCGGCCGCGATCTGATAGGCCAGCCGCAGCTTCGCGCTTTCGCGGTGTATGGTTTGCGTCTGGGTCAGGCTCGACGCCAGATTGGAAACGCGCAGCCGCTGGTCGTTCGAAATCGTGCTGCTGATGTTGGCGCTCAGCCCATCCAGCAACAGCCGGCGGATATTGAACGCCAGGTCCACGCCGGTCGAATCGTTGGCGCCAAAATTCAGCGGCGAGGTCACCAGCACATCCGGATCGCTGGCCAGCGGGTAGCTGATCGAACTGATCACCGGCGACTCGCGCCGCTTGAACAGGGTGACGCTGCTGTCGATGCCGAACCAGTTGTCGCGGTAGGACAGCTCGGTCAGGTCATTGTTCACCGGCTCCAGATTCGGATTGCCCTGGCGCGCGCTGAAATCGCTCAGGTAGACCAGGTTCGGATTGAGGTCACGCTCGTTGGGCCGGGCGATGCGGCGGCTGGCGCGCAGTTGCAGCACCGCGGTCTTGCTCACGTCGTAGGTTGCATAGAAACTTGGCAGCCAATTCAGATAGTAATACTTGTCCTCTTCGCCCGGCAGCGGCTGGCGCACGTCGAGCTCGGTATATTCGCCGCGCAGGCCGGCCTGCAGGTGCGCGTCGCGCAGCAGCGTGGTGCTGACAATGCCGTAGATCGCCACGTTGCGGTCATTCGAGACGAAATCGCTGATGCGGTTGGCCACCGGCACATAGGCGCCGCTGACAGGGTCTTGCGCCAGATAATTGGTGGCGTTGTTGTTCTTGCTGTCGGCATATTTGCCGCCGGCCTTCAGCAGCCAGGTACCCAGGAACGTGCGCTGGTAATCGAGGCTGATGTCGAGGATGCGGTTGCGGCGGTCGGTTTCGCGGTGGTTGTTGGTGACCACGCGCGGCGGCAGCAAGCGATAGTCATACCAGACGTCCGCATCCGAGTTGTTGGTCTGACCGGTATAACGCAGGTCGGCCTTCAGTTCCTCGCCCGGTGCTCCGGTCTTGTGCAGGTAGGACGCCCCCAGGCCGAAGTTGTCGGCCGGCGAATCGCTGTGCGAGCGCGTGCTGAAATCCGCCACCGGCAATTGTCCCAGGCCGTAGCGGTAGGTGTTGCCGGCGCTGTCGCTGGCGTTGCGGATGGCCGAATAGCTGGCGGTCGCGCCGGCCTGGTCCAGTTGGCCGACGTTGTAGGTGAAGGTCGACGCCATCGTCACCGAGCGGCGCGGCGAATGGCTGTTGGAACTGGTGTTGCTGCCGCCGATGGTGTCGCCGGTCAGCGGGTCCAGATCCTCGCGTTGCGACGCCCGGTGCGCGCTGCGCTCATCCTGGCGTATGCCGATATTGCCGCTCAGCGAGTACGGCCCGGCCGCATATTCGCCGTTGCCAAAGGCGTTGTAGCGGTTGCCGTCGCTTTTGTTGACGCTCAGGTTGGCGCGCGAGCCGGGCTTGCGGTTACGCTTGAGAACCAGGTTGATGATCGGACCGCTGCCGCCCTCGTTGCCGAATTCCGCGCCCGGTACGTTGATCACCTCGATCGACTCTATATTTTCTGCCGGGAAGGCGTTCAGCGCGTCACCCCGGTTCTGGCCCTGGAACTGCGCGTCGCGCTTGCCGTTGACCATCACCTGTACGTTGGGATTGCCGCGCAGGGTCAGATTGCCGTCCTGATCCACCGTGACCGAGGGCACGTTGTTGAGCACGTCGGAGGCGGACGCATTGCTGACGCTGATATCGTTCTTTAACTCATACACATCGCGGTCGACCTTGTTGGTCGGGCGGGCGGCCACCACCTCGACGCTGGACATTTCCTCCGCGGCGGCCGGCGGCTGCTCGAGCGTCATCCGGAACCAGTCGATGTCGACATGATGCCGGCGGTCCGCCCGCTGCGCCAATGTAACATTGCTGTACAGCGCCACACGGCGCTCCTTCCACCACGCGGGATCGGACAGCTGGGTGACCGGCCCTACCTGGTGGTAGCCATCCTGCTCATTCAGCGCGTACGAAAACTGCAGGGTCTGCTGGTTCACC
The DNA here is from genome assembly GCF_004614165.1 of Duganella callida. Classification (GTDB taxonomy): domain Bacteria; phylum Pseudomonadota; class Gammaproteobacteria; order Burkholderiales; family Burkholderiaceae_D; genus Rugamonas; species Rugamonas callida. The sequence continues at coordinate 25,352 of NZ_SPVG01000005.1, forward strand.
ACCTCGATACGCAGAATAACGGCATCGCCGTCGATTCTGCTGCCCAGGGTTTCCTGCGCGCCGTTGGCGAACACCAGATAGTTGACGCCGCCCTCGCGCGCCACTCCGACGGATGCCGACTGCGCGCCCAGCAGACTCAGGCCCGCGCGCTGGTGTTCGGCCAGGGCGCCGATGTCCAGCCGCACGCGCATCCCCGAGACCGGACCGGACAGGCTTTGCGCCAGCGTCAGCGGCCGCGTGGCCTGAAGGCGCAGATAACCGGGACGATCACGCAGACTCCAGCCGGCATCGTCCACCTTGTGCAGCCAGGACCATTGCGCGCCGAGGCGGTCGCCGGCAAATTCGTCGGTGATCAGTTGCGTATCGTCGGCGCGCGCCAGCGACAGGCAGCAGGCGAGCAACATCGCCGCGGCGCGGCAGGGAGTTGATTCAAAGTTCATGTCAGCGGCGTTTCATCTGAGTGTTCATGCCAAGCTCCGCCGATGTTAGAAGGCCGGTTGATTCCCGTCAATCACCCGGGCCCGCCACACCGTTAAATTCACCGGATTGATCGTTTGGCGCGCCTCCGCGTTCAAGCCGCCGCGGTGTCCAGTGCGGCCAGGCCCGCCATCAGCCGCTCCTGCAACTCGGTGCCGACACGTTTGAAGCCCAGCAGACGCGCCGCCGACCTCACCAGCTCGGCGTCCTCGCCACCGGCATTGTCCGCCCGCGCGATCCGCAAGGCTGCCTGGATTTCCGGCATGGAAATGCTGGCCGCTTTCAGCGTCGCGCCGGCTTCATTCGAGCGGTCCCGTACCGGTGGACTGTCGAGGTGCGCCTGTCGAACCAGAACACGCCATCGCTGAGCAGACCGCCACCGGCCGTTTGTGCCCGCGACAGGGCAGGATGCGGCTGCCTGCTTTCTCCTTGCCGAAGCAGGCGGCCAGACGCATGGCCACTTCCTCAATGGGTATCGGTCCCTCTTCACGCCGCACACCGTCGCGCCGGCTGCGGCCGGGATCGATATCGGCCGGGTCGAAGGTAACTTTCCAGAAAATACGTAGGACCGATTATAAGATGGCAAATGTGCCGATCATATAACAAACGTTCCGAAAACCGCAGGTAGTCGATCGCCGCCGGCGCCCGCGTCATTACGGGCAACGAAATGGTGTCTTGCGTTGTGGCCACTCGCTGCGATGTCGTGATGGTATTTAGAATGATCGGCAGCAAACTGGCCATGATGTTTACTCGGCGCCGGCTGGTCCGATTTTTCGCACTGCCTCAACAGGTCAATCTATGCTTACATTCAAGAAAGCCATACTGCTGAGGGGCGCACTCTGCTGCCTTATGCTCCTTCGAACCGGTTTCGCCAACGGCGCCCCGCAGGTCTACATCGACGACGTCGCGCCACTGTATTACCGCGTGAACGGCATTCCGCAGGGCCTGTTATACGACATGATGACGGAGATGGGCCGGCGCGCGCAGTACGGCGGTCAGATCGTACCGCTGCCGCTCAAACGGCTGCACCATTTGCTCAGTACCGATAACGATGCGATCGGCACCATGTGGCGCACCGCCGAATCCGAGGACAGGCACCGGTGGCTGTGCAAGCTGTATGACACCAGTTTCTTCCTGGTGGCGGCGAGAGACAGCCATGCCGACATCTCTTCACTGGAAGCGGCCAGACACTTGCGCATCGGCGTCATTCTCGGCTCCCCCGCAGAGACGGTTGCCCACAGCAGCGGCTTGCAGAATATACAGAGCGCCACCAATGCGGAGAGCAACCTGCGCAAATTGGCGCTGGGTCGCATCGACGCCTGGATCGCCACTTCACTGGTGCTGAAGGCGACGCAGCAAAAGCTCGGGGAAGCGGCCGGCACGCTTCGTACCGGAAAGGAGCTCGGCAGGATCGGACTGTATCTGGTCAGCGCGCCCGGCGCCGCGCCGCAGCTGACCGCAAAATGGCAGTCGGCCTGTGCATCGATGCAGAAAGATGGCAGCGCCGCGGCGATCATCAAGCACCACGGCGCTGCGGCGTCGGATGCGGGCGGAAAAAGCCAGTGATGACCAGGCATCATGCTTGCGCTTGAATGCGCTAGAATGGCCGCTGTTTTTAACGATGTAAAACCGATGAACGACGAAACAGACGGCTCCCGCCGCCCGATTTTCTCCACTGCCTTCCGGCCCCGCCGGCTTACTTGCCTGGCCGCGGCGCTGTTGGCGCTACAGGCCGACATTTCCTTGGCCCAGACGCCGGATGCCCCGCCGGCGGCCGTCGAGGAATTGCCGCACTCTTCGGCTGAACCTGATGTCAAGTCAGACACGGTCACGGTGCAGCGCGGCGACCTGCAGCAAACCGTCGAAGCGACCGGAAAACTGCAATTCCACCAGTTTGCGGATGTGAATGTCCAGGTCGCCGGCCAGATAAAGGATGTGCCGGTTGCCGTCGGCGACGCAGTGCGCGAAGGCAAGCTGGTGATGGAGATCTCGCCCACGATCCGCGCCAACCAGATGGAAAACAACCGCGCCCAAATGGCGCGCCTGCGGGCGGAACTGGCGGATCAGCAAGCCCAGACGGATTTCGCCGAGCTGCAGTTCAAGCGCCAGACGCAGCTCAAGGCACAAAATGCCACCCGCGAAGAAAGCTTCGAGGCCAGCCGCATGAGTTTGTCGTCAGCCCGCGCCCGGATGGACGCCATCCACGCGCAAATCCAACAGCTCGAGGCGACGCTGAAATCCGATGAGGAAAGCATGCGACACACGCAGGTACTGGCGCCGCTCTCCGGAACCGTGGTGGCGCTGAATGCGCGCGCCGGACAAACGGTGAGCATCGGCCAGACGGGCGGGCCATTGTTGCGGATTGCCGACCTGTCGCAAATGACGGTCCAGGCGCGCGTCGCGGAAGTCGATGTGACGCGTCTGCGGCGCGGCATGACGGCCAATTTCACGACCCCCGGTTATGCCGGCCGCACCTGGTCAGGCAAGTTGCGCCAGGTGATTCCCGTTCCGGCCGAGGGGACCGGAGAGCAAGGCAAGCAGACTTTTTACAACGTCCTGTTCGAGGTCGATAATCCGGAACAGGAGCTCATGAGCGGCATGACGGCCCAGGTGCAGTTCATCGTCGCCCAGGCCAAGGATGCGTTGCTGCTGCCCGTCAACCTGCTGGGCAAACCAGACGCGGCGGGAATATATCAGGTCCATGTGCTGAACCCCGATCGGCGCATCGTGGCGCGCAAGGTGAAAATCGGCATGCGCACCGCACAACAGGCACAAGTGCTGTCCGGCCTGGAGGTGGGCGAGCAGGTGTTGACCGGTCCCGTACCGACGCCAGCGCCTACGCTTAGGCCGGCCGCGCCGAAGGGGATGCCATGAGCCGAGGTACTGCGCTTAGGCGCTTGAGACTCTCGGCGATGCCGCACACAAACATGCTGGCTGGCTGCCTCGGCGCGGTTTTGCTGGCCGGCTGTGCACACACGATTCCGGCCACGGAACCGGCGCCGGCGGTCGACTTGCCGGCCGGCTGGTCGCAGGCCAGCCAGGCGGGCAGCAAGGAATGGCCGGACAGCCACTGGTGGCAACGCTTCGGCAGCGACGAGCTGAGCCAGCTGGTGCGCGAGGGCCAGGAAAGCAACCTGGAGCTGGCGGCCGCGCTGTCGCGGGTACGCCAGGCGGAGGCGCAGGCGCGGATTGCCGGGGTCGCCCTGTTGCCCGCCGTCGATGCTTACGCCGGCGCCAGCCGGGATTTGCCGCTCGCCGGCCATCACAACGCCAATCTCGCATCGAGCGGCCAGTTGCAGGTGTCGTACGAACTCGATTTTTGGGGCAAGAATGCCGCCAGCGCCGCCGCCGCGGAGGCATCGCTCAGGGCCAATTTCTACGATCGTCAAACCGTCGCCCTCACCGTGACCAGTGGCATCGTGTCGACTTATCTGCAGGTTCTGTCCCTGCACGACCGCCTGGAAATGGCACGCGAAAACACCAGGACCGCTGAGCGGGTGCTGACGCTGGTCGAGGCCCAGAGCAGCGTCGGCGCCGCCACCACGGTCGATTTGGCACGTCAGCGTTCCGCTGTGGCCAGCCAACGCGCCGCCATCCCCGATCTGCTCCAGCAGGAACGCGAAGCGCAATCCGCGCTGGCCATTTTGCTCGGCCGCTCGCCGCAAACCTTCAGGATCAGTGATCACGGACTCGCCAGCATCCACCTGCCGCAGGTGACGGCCGGTATGCCGTCCGAACTGCTGTCGCGGCGTCCCGATATCCGCCGTTCGGAAGCGATGCTGGCGGCCGCCAGCGCCAACGTCGAAGCGGCGCGCGCGGCCTTGTTTCCCAGCATACGTCTGACCGGATCGACCGGCACGCAAAGCAGTGCCTTGACGTCGCTGCTCAATGCCCAGACTCTGTTCGCGAATGTGGGCGCCTCGCTGGTGGCGCCGATTTTCGATGGCGGGCGCCTCCGGACCGAGCGTGACCTGGCCATCGAACAAAAGCAGGAACTGGTGCAGAACTACCGCTCGACCGTCCTTTCGGCCCTGGCGGAAGTGGACACGGTGCTGGGCCAGATCAATAGTCTGGATGAGCAGCGCCGCTTGAAAGAGGTGGAACTGGAACAGACGCGTGTGGCTTTCAATCTGTCCGAGATCCGCTACAAGGCGGGGGCGGAAGACTTGATGACCGTGCTCGATACCCAACGCAACCTGTCGGACGTGCAAAACGAGCTGGGGAAACTGAAACTCAAGCGCCTGCAGGCCACGGTATCGCTCTACAAGGCCCTCGGCGGCGGCTGGCAGGCTGGCTGAGCGAAGGATAACGCCTCTGATCGTTATTCGACGGGATCACAGGCCGCCGGCAAGGCCGGCCGCGATTTTGAGGAAGGCGCCGGCACGGATTCAATGACAGGCTGTCGCGAACCGCGTTTCAGCGAAGCCCTGTGGTACGGCGCGCCGTGTCTAGCCGACTCGTGGCGATTCAAGCCTGTCCATATTTTCCACCAAAAAATCGATAAAACTACGGAGCTTGAGCGCCTGATGCCGCCGGCTGGGATAGACGGCAAATACCCGGCCCTGATAGGTCTTATCGACGTCACCGCAGTGCAGCAGGCGACCACTGGCGAGGTCATCAGCCACCAGCCAGCCAGGCAAAAACGCGGCGCCGATTCCGGCCATGACGGCATGGTAGCTCAAGGTGGTGTCGTTCGAGCGCATTGCTACTGGTTGGTCCGGCGCGAGCAACATCCCCTCGGCTGGCATCTTGGGACGTCCGAACTGCATCTGATTCGGCATGATCATCGCGGGCAAGTGAGCGGCGCCAGCCTGGCTTTTTGCGGCGGATCGCGCCAAAAATTCCGGTGTGGCGACGCAATAGAATTGCACATCGCATAGTTGCCGTGAGATCAGACTTTGCGAAGCATCGTTCTTCATGCGCAGCGCAAGATCAAAACCTTCGGCCACCAGGTCGACCATGCGGTTTTCCAAGTGGACATCGAGACGGACACCAGGACAGCGCCGCTGATAGTCGGCGATGAGCGCCGCGAAGCGCGGCGTCGCGATCCACACGGGCGCGCTGATTTTCAGCTCGCCACGTGGCGATCCAGTGACCTGGCCGACGGCAGCGACACCAGTATCCAAAATCTCAAGCGCTTGCATGGCTTGCTCGTGGAACAGCCTGCCCGCCTCGGTCAGGCTCATGCTGCGACTGGTGCGGTTCAGCAGGCGCGCGGCAAGGCTGCGTTCAAGGCGCGCCAGGTGCTTACTGATCATCGGCGCTCCCATGCCTAGGCGATGAGCTGCTGCAGTCAGACTTCCGCTGTCAACGATCTCGCAAAAAACACGTAGGCCAATCAGGTCGATCGTCGTCAATGTTTCCTGGTTGAGAAATGATGATTTGCCTTTGGACATATCGATTTCCGGGAAAAGAAAACATAGTATCAGCTCATCAATAACTCTGGATCAGCTCCCACATGACTTCCTCTCCACGTTCCGGCCACTGCCGCTATTTAACCGCGGGCCTGTGGCTCGCCCAGGTCGCCGTGGCTATCGTATTTGCCGCCTCGGGTTTCTTCAAACTGTTTATGCCGATTGCCGATCTCGCCGCCATGATGACCTGGCCGGGAGACTACCCATCACCCTTCGTACGCGCGATCGGTTTGGTGGACCTGCTTGGCGCTGCCGGCGTGTTACTCCCCTCGCTGACCCGCATCCGTCCGCAGTTGACCGTTTTTGCTGCGGGCGGCTGCGTCCTGCTGCAAGTGCTGGCAATCGCCTTTCACGCAAGTCGGCGCGAGTTCTCCGTGCTGCCGCTGAATTTCGTGCTGTTGCCGCTATGCGTATTGGTGCTATGGGGGCGCGGCAGACGCATGCCGATCAGCGCGCGTGCAAAGGATGCGGCGCCCGGGCGTGGGGCATGAGATGTGATCCTCGCGCGGTTGGCGCTCCGACCAGTTAATCACGGCGGCGAGCCGAGCGGGTGGATCGTCGCTGCGCGCCAGCCGGCCAGCGGCACCGGCACAGCCGCATCCAGCGCGGCATCGCGCTGGTTCGTCAGCAGCCCACGCGCACCGACTTTCCCAAGCCTAGGCCTGACTGTTATTGGGGTGGCTGCCCGTTGGACGCCCGCAGCCCCGCATCCACCGGCAGATTGACACCCGTGATGAGACGCGCGTCGTCGCTGGCCAGGAAAGCCATCGCCGCGGCGACGCCATCCGCGTCCTCGGGGGCGCCGAGTGGCATGCGTTCCCTGAACTTGGCCACCAGTTTTTCATCCTTCAGCATATCCTCGGTCATGCCGGTTTTCGTGAAGCTGGGATTGACCGCGTTGACCCTGACGCCATCCTTTGCGGCGTCCAGCGCCATCGCTCGCACCATATTGCTGACCGCGCCCTTCGACGTGTTATAGGCAAACATCTCCCAGTCTCCACCCAGGCCCGACACCGAGGACGTCATGACGATCGCACCGCGCGCTTTCACGAGCTCGGGCATCGCCGCCTTGGCCATGTGAAAATAACCAGCAACATTGACCGCCATCACGCGCTCGAAGTCTTCCGCGCTGGTCTGCATGATATCGCCCTCGCTGGCGACCCCGGCATTGTTGATCAGCACATCCAGACCGCCGAAGCGAGCCAATGTCGCCTGGACGGCGGCAACTGCTGTCTTTTGTTCGGCGGTGTCGCCCACATGCACCAGCACACGGTCCTGCGGCAATTTCCCTGCCGCCTCTTTGAGGCTGGATTCGTCTATGTCGAGCATGACCACGCGCCCACCCTCATCGAGAAAGCGGCGCGCGGCAGCCAGGCCCATGCCGGACGCGGCCCCCGTGATCAGTACAGTCTTATCCTTGAAACGATTCATCGTCTTCCTTTCAGTAGGTGACGGCAGCCAGGGCCGTGGAATCCGGCGCCACCAAAGCGCGCGGCGATCGACAGAGTCGGCTTAACCTTATCATTTCAGCTGCGGAGCCATCGGTGCGGCAAGTCGCACCCGCGCAGTGACGGACGACCGGTACCGGAGCCGAAAAGCTAGCTTGACGCCGCGCAGGCCACGGCGGGTCCGACTGCGCACCAGAAAGTTTCCGCCTCGGACGCGCCGGTGGCAACGCCAGGGGTCCCGCGTACAATGTTGATGTTGACCGCTGCGGGCGGGCTCCACACAAATCCCACCGGCAACGTTTGCCGCACGCCGGTCAGACCGGCGCGACTGCCGGCACTGGAACCTGCACGCGCCCATGTAGCAAATCCAGCGCGCGCGCGAAATTCAGTTCGTTCAGACAGCGCGCAACCTGCGCCAGCACCGGATCGCCCTCGCCGGCCAGGCGCTCGACCCATTGCAGGGCACGCATATTGGCGCTGGCAAGCAGTTGCTCCAGCACGTCCAACTCCAGCGCCACCGCACCGGCTGACGCAGCGACCGTTGCCATGGCGTCGGTCATCGGCGCCGGCTGGTCCCCGTCGAGCCGCCGCAGGAGCCGCGCGCGCGTTTCCTCACCAAGCTGACACAGCGCGTTGATCCGCTCCGCCATGCCGGCGTCAGTGTGCTCCTGTCGATGCGCCTGCTCGAGTGTCTTCACCTCGGCCGCAAGAGCGCGCGCTCCCAGCGTCGCCGCCAGTCCCTTATAAGTGTGCAGCGCCGCCGCGGCGCCCGCGCGGTCCCCCTGGCGCAGCGCCATGACCGCCTGGTCGGCCAGTTGCTGGCTCTGCGCGCCGAACATCGACAGCGCGCGCCGGTAGAGGCCGGTATCACCGCCGAAGCGCGCCAGGGTGGCCGCGAGCGGTTCATCGCCATCGCCGGGGTCGACGCCGGCCGGCGCCGACGGCGCCACCGCACCTGGCTGACGCAAACAGCGAACCAGCAGCTCGAGATCAATCGGCTTGCCGACATGCTCATTCATGCCGGCCGCCAGGCAGGCGGCACGGTCGCCATCGCCGGCATTGGCCGTCATCGCCACGATGCGCAGGCCGGAGCCGACCGCCGCCCGGATGCGGCGTGTCGCCTCCAATCCATCCATCTCGGGCATCTGCATATCCATCAGCACCACGTCCGGCAGCGTGGCGGCGCGCAGCACGCGCTGCACGCCATCGCTGCCGTTTTCCGCCAGTTCCACCAGCGCGCCTTCATTGGCCAGCAGTTGCCCCGCCACTTCGCGGTTGAGCGCGTTATCCTCCACCAGCAAGACGCGCAGGCCGACCAGACGCTGCGGCGCTGGCGGCGCCGCGAGGTCCGTTGCCGGCGCCTCGCGCGCGTGGCGCACCGCCGCGGCCAGTTGTTGCGGGGTGGCCGGCAGACCCAGCACTGTGGCCGTTTCCGCCGCGTTACCGGCCGCGGTCAGCAGCACCAGCGCCGGTGGCTGCGCTTGCTCCGCCAGCTGTTGCACCACCTCCTCGCGCTGTGCCAATGCGGCCTGAAGCAGCACCGCGTCGAACGGTTGGCTGCGCAGCAAGGCGCACGCCTCGCCGGCGCAGGCAGCCACGGCAACGCGCCAGCCCAGCCCGTTGCACATGCGCTGCAACGCTGCGCCAGCCGCTGCGTGCGCATGCGTCACCAGCACTGCCAGCGGGCCGGCCTGCGGCGACGGCGCCGCCTCGCCGTAGCCCAGCGTCAGCTCGAACCAGAAGCGGCTGCCGTGGCCGGGACGGCTCTCCAGCTGCAGTTGGCTGTCCATCAACGCCAGCAGGCGGCGGCTGATCACCAGGCCCAGGCCGCTGCCGCCGTAGCGCCGGGAAATCGAGGCCTCGGCCTGGGTGAAGCCGTCGAAGATGCGCGCCTGCTGTTCGGCGCCGATGCCGATGCCGCTGTCCGCCACGCTGACCTGCAAGCGCAGGCGACCGCCATCGCAGGCCAGCACCTGCAGCGCCACCGTCACGTGGCCGCGCGCGGTGAACTTCAGCGCGTTGCCGGCCAGATTGATCAATATCTGCTGCAGCCGCAAACGGTCGCCGATCAGAATCGGCGGCAGGCGCGGGTCGAGATCGAAAATGACTTCGACGTCCTTGTCACCCTGGTTGCCCGCCAAAATGACCGCCAGATCGCGCAGCAGCGCGTCGACGTCGAAAGGATGCGGGTCGAGTTGCAGCTTGCCGGCCTCGATCTTGGAATAATCCAGCACATCGTTGAGCAATTGCAGCAGCGCCCGCGCGGCGCTGTCCGCCTTGGCCACGAAGTCGCGCTGGCGCGGCGCCAGCGCCGTGCCCTGCACCAGTTGCAGCATGCCCAGCACGGCGTTCATCGGCGTGCGGATCTCATGGCTCATGTTGGCCAGGAAATTCGATTTGGCGGCGCTGGCAGCCAATGCCTGCTCCTTGGCCTGTTCCAGGGAACTCAACAGTTCGCGGCGCTGCGTGATGTCCATCGCCACCCCGAGATAGCCGGCCCGCTCGCCCTGTGCGCCGTACATCGCGGTGACGATCAGCGACACCGCCAGCCGGCCGCCGTCGCGCCGCACATAGGTCCACTCACGCGTCTCGGCGCCGGCCCGTTCGGCCACCAGCACCACCGCGCGGAACGGATCCACCGGCCGCCCCTCCATGGTGCTCAGCTCGGCGGCGCGGGCCGCCACTTCGTCGCCATCATGGAAGCGCATGGGCGTGGCGCGGTGTAACAGCTCATCGGCCTGGTAGCCCAACATCCGTTCGGCGCCGCGGTTGAACACCGTGATGCTGCCGTCATTGGCGCACGCGATGATGGCCACGCCGGTGGCCGCGTCCAAGACGTTGCTCAGCATCAGATTGGTATCGCGCAGCTGCGCCGTGCGCTGCGCCACCGTATCTTCCAGGCGCGCGTTGGCCGCGCGGACGCGCAGCTCGGCCGCGCGCCGTTCGGTGATGTCGCGTACCGTCTTGGCGGCGCCGATGACGCTGCCGTCCGGATGGCGCACCGGCGCCACCGCCACCCACACGTCGATCAAATGGCCATCGCGGTGCTGGCGTTGGGTTTCGACATCGGGCACCGTTTCGCCGGCGGACAGCCGGCGCAGGATCGCGCGCTCCTCGTGTTGCAGGTGGGGCGGCACCAGCAGTTCGCCCACCGTCCGTCCCAGCGCCTGCTCGGCGCTGTAGCCGAACAGGCGCTCGGCGCCGCGATTCCAGCTGGTGATCCGGCCCTGCAAATCCTTGCCGATGATGGCATCGGCCGAACTGTCGACGATGGCGGCCAGTCGCGCCTGGCCGGCCAGGACCTCATGCCGGCGCCGGCGGCCGGCCTCCGCGACCGCCAGCAATGTGCTCAGCGCCACGGTGATGATCACGCCGGCGCTGAAAATCCCGGCCGGCGACGGCCCAGGGCACGGTGGCGCTGATCGGCAGCGACGGCATCGTGCGCGCGCGCCGCGTCGGCACGCGCGACAGCCTGGGCCAGGATATCGGCGCCAGCCAGGTGTTTGCCGCCATGCGGCGTGGCGCCGGCAGCGCCGTGCTGCCCGGCCCGATCGACGGCCGGCCACGCTTCTATTCGTATATGCCGCTGCCGGGACTGCCGCTGTACGCGCTGGTCGGCCTCGACTGTGAGGAACGGCTGGCCGACTTCGAGACGCGTCGCCGCACGACCTTGGCGCTGGCAGGACTCAGCGGCGCGCTGGTACTGGGTTTCACGGCCATCCTCAGCGGGCTCACACGGCGCCTGATCGCCAGTCGCGAGGCGGCGCGCGCAGCCAGCCTGGCCAAATCGCGCTTCCTCTCCAACATGTCGCACGAACTGCGCGCACCGCTGAACGGGGTGCTGGGGTACGCCGAACTGCGGCGGGAGGAACTGCACGGCCAGGCCGGCAATTTCGCCCTGCGCATCCACGAGTGCGGCATGCGGCTGCTGGGCCTGGTGGAAGCCGTGCTTGAGCTGAGCGGTCTGGAAGCGGGCCAGACCGCCCTGGCGCTGCGCCAGGAACGGCTGGGCGAATTGGCCCAATGCGCGCTCGCCGGCCAGCGTGCGGCTGCGCGCGACAAGGCGCTGGTTTTGCGTCTGGAACTGGGTCCGCAACTGCCGCGCCATTATGTGTGCGACCGCGGCAAACTGCTGCGCCTGCTCGACATCCTGCTTGACAATGCGGTGCAGGCCAGCAGCACCGGCGAAATCCGTCTGCAGGTGCGCAGTGCGCCAGGACGACTGTTGTTCCGCGTCTGCGATCAGGGCCCCGGCCTGCCGGCCGCGGTGCGCTCCTGCCTGTTCGAGCACTTCGCCAGCGCCGACGACAGTCCAAGCCGGCCGCGCGGCGGCGCCGGACTCGGCCTGGCGATCGCGGCACGGCTGGCGCAACTGATGGGCGGCACCTTGCGCCTCGACGACGCGGCCGACGCCGGTACGGCGTTCTGCGTGTCCCTACCCTTTTTGCGCCTGCAGGATCCGGCCGGCGCCATCATCCAGAGCGAGGAGGCAGCATCGTGAATGCCATCAGCTATCGGGCGATCAATCCGGCGGTGTTGCTGCAGCTGGCCGGCGACCTTGCCACCTTCCGTCTGCTGGCGCAGACCTTCGTCGACCACGCACCCGAGCAATTCCGCCAGTTGGTGGCGGCCCTGCAGCAACGCGATCACGCGGTCATCGGTCGCTGTTGCCACACGCTCAAGGGCATGGCCAGCCTGGTCGGCGCCGAGCGCCTGGCGGAACTGTTACGGTCGATGGAAGCTGCCGCGCGCCGGCAGTCGGTGACCGATGCGCCGGAACTCGGCCAGGTTTTCCTGCAGGTGCTGGCCGAAGTCACCGCCAGCCTGGAAGACGATGGCATCGGCGCCTGACACCGGCACGCCCCGCCGCGCGCGCTGGCGACCCGACAGGCGCTGGCCCATCGCCGCCATCGCGGCCGGCATGTTGTGCCTGCTGGCCGCCTCCGCCACAGCGGCCGCCTGGCTGTTGTACCGCCACGAGGTGGCGGACTGGCGCCTTGGGTTGGACAACCTGAGCCGGCTGATGGCTGAAAATGTGGCGCAAACCATGGGTTCCAGCTATTTGCTGCTCGACAGCCTGGCTGGCCTGGCGCACGGCACCAGCCGCGACACGCTGGCCAGCGCGGAAGTCTACCGCAGCCTGCGCGACCAGGCCGCCGCGCTGCCGCAGGTGGCGGTGGCGACCATCATTGGCGCCGACGGCACGGTCCTGAACACGACGCGCGGCTATCCGGCGATCGGCACCAGTCACGCCGCACGCGCACATTTTCGCCATCACCGCAGCCACCCGCTCGCTCAGCCTTACCTGAGCGGGCCGGAACGCTCCCCCAGCGACGGCCGCTGGACATTTTATTTGAGCCAGCGCATCGACGATCCCCAGGGCCGGTTCGCCGGCGTGGTGGTGGTGGGCCTGGCCTGCGAATTCTTCAGCGATAGCTTCCGCAACGCCAGCCCGTCCGGCACGACCGCCATCGCCATCTACCGCAACGACCATACCCCGCTGGCGTCCTGGCCCGTCACCGCCGCGCCGGCCGGTCCCGATCTGGACGCCGCAACCCGCCAGGTGCTCACAGCCGGCCTGGGCCACGCCGTACTCACCGACGCCGCCGGCGGCGTGAGCGCGGTGCGCGCGGTGCGCGACTATCCGTTGGTGATCAGCGCAGGTGTCGGCCGCGATACCGTGCTGGCGGGCTGGTGGGGCGCGATGACCCTGCTGGGCGCTGTGGCGCTGGCCGGACTGACGGCCACGCTGGTGGCATTTGCGCTGGTCGCGCGGCTGCTCAGGCGGCGCGAACTCGACGCCGGCCATGCGCTCGCGCTCAAGGCCCGGGCCGACCAGGCCAACGCCGCCAAGTCGCGCTTTCTGGCCATGATGAGCCACGAAATCCGCACACCCATGAACGCGGTGCTCGGCATGTCGGAATTGCTGCTCGACACCGAGCTCGACATCACCCAGCGCGCCTATGTCGGCAGCCTGCGCGACGGCACGCTGGCGCTGCTGGATATCGTCGACGATGTCATGGATTTTGCCGAACTGGACGCCGACCGGCTCCGTCTGCTACCGCGCCCTTACGACCCGGCCCAGTTGCTGGAGCAGGTGGCGGCGCGCCACCGCCTGGCCGCGCAACGCCAGGGGTTGCTGATCACCACCAGCCTGGCCGCCCCACCGGGCCTGGCTGATGGCGATGGTGGCCGGCTACGCCAGGTCCTGAACAAGCTGGTCGGCTACGCCATCACGTGCGCCGCCCCCGGTACGCTTGCACTGCGCTGCAGCGCCCATCCCGACGACGCCGGCTGGCTGTTGCGCTACAGCGTGAGCCATTCTGGTAACGGCGTCGGCCCGCTGCGGCCACAACGGCTGTTCGAACCATGGTGCGAAGCCGCGCAAGTCGGCAATACACTCGATACCGGCACAGGCCTGGGTCTGGCCATCTGCAACCGGCTGCTGCACCTGATGGGCGCCAGGCTGACCTGCAGCAGCCTGGCGGACCATGACTCATGCATCAGTTTCGAGCTGCGCTGTCAGCTTGCGGCGTCGCCGCCGACGAAGCCCGTGCCTGCATCGTCCGCCAACGCGCGCCGCGTGCTGCTGGTGGAAGACACCGAGATGAACCGTCAATTGGCAAGGATCCTGTTGCAGCGCATGGGCTGGCAAGTCGACGAAGCCCACGACGGCGCACAGGCGCTCGCAGCGCTGGAAACCAATGTGTACGACATCGTACTGATGGATTGCATGATGCCGGTCATGGACGGCTACGAGGCAACCAGCCGCCTGCGCGCGCTGGAAACGGCGCACGCCCGGACACGCGTGCCAGTGGTGGCGCTGACCGCCAGCGCGGTCGAGGGCGAGCGCGAACGCTGCCTGGCGGCGGGGGCCGACGATTATCTGAGTAAACCCTTCACCGCGGCGGCCTTCACCGCGATGCTGGCGCGCTGGAGCGGAACACCCACCCTGTCGTGACCGGGGAACCGACCTTGGCCGTCGAGTTTTGGCGTGTGCGCAGGTCCTGCTTGACTTGAACACGGCCAATGGCTTGCGACACGCAGCGTGTCTGCTGCGCCAGATTGCCGGCCGCCGCCGCGGCCTGCTCCACCAGCGCCGCATTCTGTTGCGTCAGGTCGTCGATCCGTATGACGGCTTGGTTGACTTGGCCGATGCCATGACTCTCCTCGTTCGCCTGCGCGTGCCGCCTCAACGGCGGCATTCAGCGCCAGGATGTTGGTCTGGAACGCGATTCCGTCAATGATGCCGATGATGTCCCGTATCCAGCCGGAGGACCTGCTGATGTCGCCCATGGGTCGCACCACTTGCGACACGATGTCGCCGCCTTCCGCGGCAATCTGCCGCGCGCGCTCGGCCAGTTGGTTGGCAAGGTCCACACTGCTGGCGCTCTGCTTGGCCGTCGATGTCAGCTGCTCCATGCCGGCCGCGGTGCGCACCGCCCGATCTGACGGTCGCGCGACATGCGCATTTTTTCCTTCACGCGCGCGACCATGCCGGTCGAAACCACGCGGCCATCGAGCACGCGCAAGCGGTGCGGATTGCCGGAGCGGATGTCACGGTAGGCAAGTTCCGCCTCGCGCACCTGTTCACGACTGGGCTTGTACGCGCCGACAGGTAGCCAACTGGTCCACAGACTACCGTTCCTGATGGGCTTCGCGGCATATGCGGGTGGCGCACGATATTTTGCGGTGCCCCGATCAACTCTTACTCGGAATAACCGCTAACCTGTGTGTCGGTTGACAGCAACAACCCCGAAGTTTGCTTGCAGTTTGTGCGTTGCGGTATAAAATCAACGATTGTACGACGCCAAGGAGAGGTCATGATCCAGTTTGAAGATGACACACGTGCCGCCCTTTTCGGTGCCGGCATTCTCGCAATAGACGAAAACGGTAAGACCGTTTTTACCGGGCTGACCGCCATGGAGACCAAGTTCGTACTCGATTTTGACGAATCCGATATTTCGCGCGACCGTGACAAGACCAGGGTCTTTAAGGATTTACTCGCGAAGTTTCATTCAGCCCGCGAACAAAAGATACTAAACGTGGCGCAACTTGTGGACGAGCGGCTGCGCACCTTCCGCGGCATCGCGCACTGAGTCAGCAGCGGTTGTGCGGAAGAAGTGTTTTTAATCGTACCTCACCAATGATTGCCTGAGCTTGCCAATATTCGCCCGCACAAAAAGAAAAAGCCCCTGAAAATCAGGGGCTTAATCTCAGCCATTTGCCAAGCCGCGCCAGCCGCTGCTGGCGCGCGGATTATTCCCACTCGATGGTCGCAGGTGGCTTGCCGGAAATATCGTAGACCACACGGTTGAGTCCGCGTACTTCATTGATGATCCTGTTAGACACCTTGCCCAGCAGCGCATGCGGCAGATGCGCCCAGTGGGCGGTCATGAAGTCCTGCGTCTGCACGGCGCGCAGCGCCACCACGTAGTCGTAGGTGCGGCCGTCACCCATCACGCCCACCGACTTCACCGGCAGGAACACGGCAAACGCTTGCGAGGTCGCTTCGTACCAGTTCTTCGGCAGATTTTCCTGATCCACCGCCTGACCGGCGACGAATTCGTACGGCGTGTTGCGCAGTTCTTCGATGAAGATGGCGTCGGCCTGGCGCAGCAGGTCGGCGTATTCCTTCTTCACCTCGCCCAGAATGCGCACGCCCAGACCCGGCCCTGGGAAGGGGTGACGGTAGACCATGTCATGTGGCAGGCCCAGCGCCACGCCCAGCTTGCGCACTTCGTCCTTGAACAGTTCGCGCAGCGGTTCCAGCAGCTGCAGCTTCATGTGTTCCGGCAGGCCGCCGACGTTGTGGTGCGACTTGATGGTCTGGCCCTTCTTGCCCTTGCCGGCCGACTCGATCACGTCCGGATAGATGGTGCCCTGCGCCAGCCATTTCGCGTTGACCAGCTTGGCCGATTCGCGGTCGAACACTTCGACGAATTCGCGGCCGATGATCTTGCGCTTCTGCTCGGGATCGGTGACGCCGGCCAAGTGGCCCATGAACTGTTCTTCGGCGTCGATGCGGATCACTTTCACGCCCAAGTTCTTGGCGAACATGTCCATGACCATCTTGCCTTCATTCAGGCGCAGCAGGCCGTGGTCGACGAACACGCAGGTCAGCTGGTCGCCGATCGCGCGGTGGATCAGCGCCGCCGCCACCGACGAGTCGACGCCGCCCGACAGGCCCAGGATAACCTCATCCGTGCCCACCTGCGTGCGGATTTTCTCGACCGCTTCGGAGATGTAGTCCGGCATGTTCCAGTCCGACTTGCAACCGCAGATTTCGTGCACGAAGCGGCTCAGCATGACCTTGCCCTGCACCGTGTGGGTGACTTCCGGGTGCCACTGCACGCCGTAGAACTGCTTCTCTTCGTGGGCCATGGCGGCGATCGGGCAGCTTGGCGTGTTGCCCATCAGGACGAAGCCCGGCGGCATTTCCAGCACCTTGTCGCCGTGGCTCATCCACACTTTCAGCATGCCGTGGCCCTCGTCGGTAACGAAGTCGGCGATACCGTCGAGCAGCTTGGTGTGGTTGCGCGCGCGCACTTCCGCATAGCCGAATTCCCGCACCTTGCCGTTCTCGACCTTGCCGCCCAGTTGCGCGGCCATGGTCTGCATGCCGTAGCAAATGCCCAGCACCGGCACGCCCAGTTCGAATACGGCGGCCGGCGCTTGCGGCGCGTCTTCGCCCAGGGTCGAGCTGTGGCTGCCTGACAGGATCACGCCG
Organism: Duganella callida; assembly: GCF_004614165.1. Classification (GTDB taxonomy): domain Bacteria; phylum Pseudomonadota; class Gammaproteobacteria; order Burkholderiales; family Burkholderiaceae_D; genus Rugamonas; species Rugamonas callida. The sequence continues at coordinate 42,421 of NZ_SPVG01000005.1, forward strand.
GCGGCGCCGTAGTTGCGGACGAATTCGTCGCTGACGTCGTACGGGTAGACTTCCGAGAACACGCCGGAATCGCGCACGCGGCGCGCGATCAGCTGGGTCACCTGGGAGCCGAAATCGAGAATGAGGATTTTAGAGTGCATGGATATGGACTGAAAAGCTAGAAGAATAGAAAAACGCCGGCTGCGTTGTTCACGGCGAGCCGGCGTTGCAAGGACGTCTTAGTCGCCCGAACGGTAGTTCGGCGCTTCCTTGGTGATCTGCACGTCGTGCACGTGCGATTCGCGCATGCCGGCCGAGGTGATCTCGACGAACTCGGCCTTGTTGCGCAGTTCATCGATGGTGGCGCAGCCGCAGTAGCCCATCGACTGGCGCACGCCGCCGACCAGCTGGAAGATGATCGCCAGCACCGAACCCTTGTAGGCGACCCGGCCTTCGATACCTTCCGGCACGAACTTGTCGGCCTTCATGGTGGCGTCCTGGAAGTAGCGGTCGGCCGAGCCGTCCGACATCGCGCCCAGCGAACCCATGCCGCGATACGACTTGTACGAACGGCCCTGGTACAGGATCACTTCGCCCGGCGCCTCTTCGGTGCCGGCAAACATCGAGCCCATCATCACGGTCGAGGCGCCGGCGGCCAGCGCCTTGGAGATGTCGCCCGAGAAGCGGATGCCGCCGTCGGCGATGCACGGCACGCCGGTGCCTTCCAGCGCCTCGGCCACGTTCGAGATGGCGGTGATCTGCGGCACGCCGACGCCGGCGACGATACGGGTGGTGCAGATGGAGCCGGGACCGATGCCGACCTTGACCGCGTCGGCGCCGTACTCCACCAGCGCCTTGGCCGCAGCCGCGGTGGCGATGTTGCCGCCGATGACGTCCACTTGCGGATACTTGCTCTTGATCCATTTCACGCGGTCGAGGATGCCCTGCGAGTGACCGTGGGCGGTGTCGACCACCAGCACGTCCACGCCGGCGGCGACCAGCAGGTCGATGCGCTCTTCATCCTTGGCGCCCACGCCGACCGCGGCGCCGACCAGCAGCTTGCCCTGCGAATCCTTGGACGCCAGCGGGTGCTCGTGCGATTTCTGGATATCCTTGACGGTGATCAGGCCGCGCAGTTCGAACGCGTCGTTGACCACCAGCACGCGCTCCAGGCGGTGCTTGTTCATCAGGCGCTTGGCTTCGGCGGTGTCGGCGTCTTCCTTGACGTAGACCAGCTTTTCGCGCGGGGTCATCTTGGAACGCACTTCGGCGTCCAGTTCCTGTTCGAAGCGCAGGTCGCGGTTGGTGATGATGCCCACCACTTCCTTGCCTTCGACGACAGGGAAGCCGGAAATGCCATACTGCTCGGTCAGCTTGATGACTTCGCGGATCTTCATGGTCGGCGGAATGGTGATCGGGTCACGCAGCACGCCGGCCTCGAAACGCTTGACGCGCGCCACTTCGCGCGCCTGGTCTTTCGGGCTCAGATTCTTGTGGATGATGCCGATGCCGCCTTCCTGCGCCATGGCGATCGCCAGGCGGGCCTCGGTGACCGTATCCATCGCGGCCGACAGCAGCGGGATGTTCAGGCTGATATTGCGAGTCAGACGGGTTTTGAGGGACGTCTCCGCGGGCAAAACATTGGAGTACGCTGGGACGAGAAGCACGTCATCGAAGGTGAGTGCTTTTTGGAGTAGACGCATAGCATTTTCCTATAGGCGCAAAAGCAGATTATACGCCGGTTGAGGTTTTTTGTCTGCAACCTCCGCAAGGACTCGCTTGTGACTAGCATCCTGCAATCTTGCAGCGCAAAATATTTATTTACGAAATTGTAACTGCACTTGCATTCTGCATATCTTACTTGATACACTGACCATAGTTGTAAAAGCACCAAGCTGCACTTGAAGCGTTGCCCTTCGACGTTTTTCAACAAAAACAACCAGGAGTTTTAATGCAAACCTCGTTCTTCTCCAAAGTCATGGCTTCGGCCGTTCTGTCCGCCGGTCTGCTGGCCGCCGGCGCCGCTTCCGCTGGCACCTATGTGCTGGATGTCTCCTCGGGCGCGGCCTCGTTCAACCAGAGCTTCGCTGCCAACAGCTCGTTCTCGGACGACTACCTGTTCAGCATCGGCGCGGGCACCATCGGCGACCCGACCGGCAACGTGATCGCCGGCACCGTGCGCGTCGGCAGCTCCAAGCTGGACAACGTGAGCTTCAGCGCGATCAGCTTCTTCAAAGTCAATGGCGATGGCAGCCACACCACCATCAGCACCACCATCGATGGCCATGACTTCTTCCCTCTGTCGTCGCTGGTTGCCGGCAATTACGGCTTCAACCTGACCGGCGCCACCTCCCTGGCGAACAAAGCCGGCAGCTACGGCGGCAACCTGACCCTGGAAGTCAGCCCGGTACCTGAGCCAGCCACCTACGGCATGCTGCTGGGCGGCCTGGGTCTGGTAGGCGCGATGGCGCGTCGCAAAAAAGCCAGCCAGGCTTAATTAGCTGCGCTTTCCCGAAAGCCGCATCCGGCCAAACCGGTTGCGGCTTTTTTTCGTCCCGATTGCATTGCAGATAACAAAGTAAAGCTGATTGAATAACAATTTAAAGAGTTGCCGCGCGGAATTGACGTTGTTTCGGCACTAATTTTTAAAAATTGCTATCCTTACTTGCCTTTTGGCGAAATGACAATCTAGCTATCTAAGCTAATCTTATAAACTGCAAGTAAAAGGGGTTCTACGATGAAATTCAAGTTTGCTGTTGCCGCTATTCTGGCTTGCGCCGCCTTCTCCGCCAGCGCTGCGGATCAAGTCGTGCAGATCACGCCAGATTTGACCTACGACTTCAAGGGCATCTCCACGCCGACCGACGGCCTGCTGTCGGGTGGCAACGACACCATCACCTTTGAAGGTCTGGCCCCAGGCATGTACGAAGCAGTGCTGTCGTTCAGCGGCAACTACGTAAAGCTGAGCTCGGCTTGGCTGAACAACGAAATGCCACTGAGCCTGGTGAACGGCAGCAAGTCGGCCAGCGCCCTGTTCGAGATCACCACCAGCTCGCCGCTGACGCTGAGCCTGAACGGCATTCTGACCAACGCCTCGCTGGCCGCGTATTCCGGCCAGATCACCGTGACCGCCGTGCCGGAACCAGAAACCTATGGCATGTTGCTGGGCGGCCTGGGTATCCTGGGCGCCGTTGCTGCCCGCCGCAAGAAACAAGCTTAATCGCGCTGCGGCGCTCCAGTTGACATGTTTCGCCAGACATGGCGAAATCTGTCCAGGCATCACTGGAGCGCCTTATGATCTTCCGCTATACCCTCTGCTGCACCCTGTGGCTCACCGCCCTGCCGGCCCTGGCCCAATACGTCTGGGTCGATGACAAGGGCATCAAACACCTGTCCGACCGCCCGCCTCCGCCCAACGTGCCGGACAAGCGCATCCTGAAAGCCCCGGGCAAACCATCCTTCAATCCCGATGCGGTGACCGATTTGCAGGTCGAGCCGGCCTCCCCGGCTACGCCCCGCGCGCCCACGCTGGCCGAACGCGACGCCGATTTCAATCAGCGCCGCACCGAGGCCGCCGAAGCGCAGCAGCGTGCCGCCGCCGAGGCCCAGCGCAAGGCCGACACCGCCGCCAACTGCGAGGCCGCGCGCCAGAACCAGATGGCGCTGGACCAGGGACTGCGCCTGAGCAGCATCGACAAAAACGGCGAACGCGGCTACATGAACGAGGAGCAACGCGAGGATTTGCGTAAAAAGACGCAAAAAGTGTTGGCTGACTGCAAATAGCCACTCTCCCTTTCGGCCGGCCTGCCGTATGATATCGCTATCAACATCACTATAGACAACTAGCGAATGACAAAGACTCAAGCGGGCAAAAGCCGGGCCAGTGGCCGTATCACCCTGGCGATGGTGGCGGAACGTGCCGGCGTGGCGACCATGACCGCCTCGCGCGCGATCACCCAGCCGGACATGGTCTCGCAGGCGCTGCGCGACCGTGTCGACAAGGCCGTGGCCGAGCTGGGCTATGTCCCCAACCGCGCTGCCCGCGCGCTGGCCTCGTCGCAGTCCAAGGTGATCGCGGTACTGGTGCCCTCGCTGTCGAACGCCGTGTTCACCGACGTGCTGGCCGGCATCCAGGACGCGCTGGATGCCGACGATTACCAGATCCTGATCGGCAACACGCGCTATTCCGACAAGGAAGAGGAAAAGCTGATCGGCACCTATCTGCAATCCAATCCCGACGGCATGTTGCTGTCGGGCCTGACGCACAGCCCCAGGGTGCAGCAGATCCTGACCACCTCGCGGGTGCCGGTGGTGTCGATGATGGACATGTCCACCGATCCCGAACAGATGACCGTCGGCTTTTCGCAATTTCAGGCCGGTTACGCCATGACGCGCTACCTGCTCGACAAGGGCCACCAGCGCATCGGCTTCATCGGCGCCCAGCTGGACGAACGAACGCTGCGCCGCGCCGAAGGCTATCGCAAGGCCATGCAGGACGCCGGCCGCGCCGACCCGCGGCTGGAAGTGATGGTGGCCGAGCCGTCCACCATCGCGCTGGGCGCCGAGCTGCTGGGCCGCATGCTGGCGCAGGCGCCCGATTGCGACGCCGTATTCTGTTGCAACGACGACCTGGCACACGGCGCCATTTACCAATCCCAGCGGCGCGGCATTGCGGTGCCGGCGCAGCTGGCGATCTGCGGCTTCAACGATCTGCCGGCATCGGCCTGGATGAACCCCTCGCTGACCACCATCGGCACCCCGCGCTACCGCATCGGCTACGAAGCGGCCACCCTGCTGCGCAGCGTCATCAAAGGTGAAGTCCCGGTCAACAAACAGATCGACCTCGGTTTTACACTGATGGCGCGTGAAAGTGCCTGAGCACGGCTTGGTGCGACGCAGCATCGATTCTTCTTTACAAATTTCGCCATCCCTTTAAACTCCCTGCATCTGTTAGCGCTATCATTATTTGGCAATGAGTACACAAAATCAGGGGCGCTGGGTCGTCATGGGGGTCAGCGGTTGCGGCAAGAGTTCGGTCGGCCTGCAGCTGGCGGGGGCGCTGCAAGTGCCATTTCTCGAAGGCGACACCTACCATTCCTACGCCAACGTCGCCAAAATGTCGGCCGGCGTGCCGCTGACCGATGCCGACCGCGCCGACTGGCTGTGGGCGCTGCACCGCGAAATCCGCGAAGCGCGCCTGAAGGGCAACGGCGTGGTGCTGTCCTGCTCCGCGCTCAAGCGCCGCTATCGCGACCTGCTGCGCAGCGCCGACCCGGAATTGCGCTTCGCCCACCTGGCTGGCCCGCGCGAGCTGATCGCCGAACGCATGGCCGCACGCAAGGACCATTACATGCCGCCGGCGCTGCTCGACAGCCAGCTGGCCGCGCTGGAACCGCTGGAAGACGACGAAGCCGGCGTGGTGCTCGATATCACGCAGGCGCCGGCCCAGCTGGTGCAACAGATCATGCAGCCGTTACCGCTATCAAACATCCGGGCTCTCCCGGGACGGTGAGATCCGCCGTCCTGTTCAGGCAGTGATAATCTTACTGCCTGTTTTTACATGCGTATGAAAGCGATCGTGAACACACAACTGACCTGGCGGGAAAAAATCAGCTACGGCGTGGCCGACATGGGGTTCAATTTTTACTGGACCAATATCGCCACCTTCCTGCTGATTTATTACACCGACACCTTCGGCATTTCGGCCGCCGCCGCCGCGTCGATGATGTTCACGATCAAAATCGTCAACGCCTTCACCGATCCGATGATCGGCGCCGCCGCCGACCGCACCAGCACGCGCTGGGGCAAGTTCCGTCCATGGCTGCTGTGGATGCCGCTGCCGCTGGCCGGCGCGGCCTTCCTCACCTACACCACCCCGGACCTGTCGGCGGATGGCAAGCTCGCCTGGGCCTACGCCACGTATCTCGCCATGATGGTGTGCTACACCGGCGTCAACATCCCCTACAACGCGCTGTCCGGCGTGCTCTCGGCAGACGCGCAGGAACGCTCCGTGGTCAACGGCCTGCGCTTCATCTTCGCCTTCGCCGGCGGCACGCTGGTGACGGCCGCCACGCCGGCGATGGTGCACTGGCTGGGCGGCGGCAACGACAAGCTGGGCTGGCAGCTGACCATGCTGGCCTGGAGCGTGCTGGCCACGATGCTGTTCGTGCTGACCTTCCTGAACACGCGCGAGCGCATCGCCCCGCCGGCCGAGCAGAAATCCAATGTCTGGCAGGACGTGCGCGACCTGTCGCAGAACCGCCCGTGGGTGGCGCTGTTCTTCCTGGCGCTGATCATCATGATCACCATCACCCTGCGCACCAGCAGCGCGGCGTATTACTTCAAGTACGTGGTGCAGCGCCCGGACCTGATGGCCGGCTTCGTCCCGGCGTATATGCTGGCCGCCGCCGCCGGCGCCTCGCTGACGCCGGTGATGACGCGTTTCGTCGACAAGAAGAAGCTGATGATCATCCTGATGAGCATTACCGCCGTGCTGTCCTCGGCCTTTTTCTTCGTCCCGCGCGACCACATCTGGCTGATGTTCGCGCTGCAGATCGGCATGGGCCTGGCGCTGGGACCGAAGTCGCCGCTGGCCTTCTCGATGTACGCCGACACCGCCGACTACAATGAATGGCGCACCGGCCGCCGCGCCACCGCCATGACCTTCGCCGCCGCCACTTTCTCGCAGAAGCTGGGCACCGCCATCGGCGTCGCGGTGATCGGCTGGATCTTCACCCGCCTCGGCTACGTCGCCAACGCCGCCCAGACCGAGGGTTCGCAGGCCGGCATCGTCTGGCTGATGTCCTTCATCCCGGCCGCCTTCGCGCTGCTGGCGGTGGCCGTGATGTTCTTCTATAACCTCGACAACAACAAGCTGCGGCAGATCCAGGCCGACCTGGAAGCGCGCAAATCCTGACGGAGATCGACCCAATGTTACGCCCCACCCACAACGGCGACCGCTATGAACTGACCAGCGCCACGGCCATGCCGCAGGCGGCCGGCTTCCTGTGGAATCAGAAGATGATGATACAGATCACCTGCCGCGGCTACGCCACCGCCCAGTTCATGCAGCCGGAACCGGCCAAGTATGCGCACGCGCCCAACCTGGAGGCCAAGACCTTCATGCAGCCGGAGCAGAACTACTACGCGCATCATCCGGGCCGCTTCTTCTACGTCAAGGACGAGGAGACGGGCGAACTGTTTTCCGCGCCTTACGAACCGGTACGCACGCCGGTCGACAGCTATGCCTTCTCGGTCGGCAAAAGCGACATCGCCTGGACCATCGAGCACCTGGGCATCCGCATCGAGCTGAATCTGAGCCTGCCGGCGCGCGAGGTGGTGGAACTGTGGTCGCTGCGCGTCACCAATCTGTCCGGCCGCAAGCGCAAGATCAGCGTCTATCCTTACTTCCCGATCGGCTACATGTCGTGGATGAACCAGTCGGGCGAATACCGTCCGGACCTGGGCGGCGTGGTCGCCAGCAGCGTCACACCGTACCAGAAGGTGGCCGACTACTTCAAGCAGAAGGACTTCAAGGACAAGACCTACTTCCTGTGCGAGCATGCGCCCGACGCCTGGGACGTGCGCCAGTCCGCATTCGAAGGCGAAGGCGGTCTGCACTATCCGTGCGCGGTCGGCGCCGAGCTGCTGACCGGCAGCGATGCACGCTACGAGACCCCGACCGCCGCGGTGCAGTACCGCCTGGCGCTGGCCGAGGGCGAATTACGCGACTACCGCTTCCTGTTCGGTCCTGCCTTCGACGACAACGAAATCCGCGCCATGCGCGACAAGTACCTGAGCGCGGACGCCTTCAAGGCCGCGCAGGACGAATACGCCGCCTACGTCGCCAGCGGCCGCGGATGCCTGCGCATCCAGACGCCCGACGCCGACCTGGATAACTTCGTCAATCACTGGTTGCCGCGCCAGGTGTTCTACCACGGCGACGTCAACCGCCTCAGCACCGATCCGCAGACCCGCAACTACCTGCAGGACAACATGGGCATGAGCTTCATCAAGCCGAGCGTGATGCGCGCGGCCTTCCTGCACGCGCTGTCGCAGCAGGAAGCCAGCGGCGCCATGCCGGACGGGATTCTGCTGGTCGAAGGCGCGGAGCTCAAATACATCAACCAGGTGCCGCACACCGACCACTGCGTGTGGCTGCCGGTGGCGCTCAAGGTGTACCTGGACGAAACCGGCGACTACGATATCCTGCACGAAGACGTGATCGGCAAGGACAGCGGGGTCGCCCTCACCGTCTCCGAGCGCGTGAGCAGCGCCATGGACTGGCTGCTGCAGGCGCGCGACAAGCGTGGCCTCAGCTACATCGCCCAGGGCGACTGGTGCGATCCGATGAACATGGTCGGCTACAAGGGCCGCGGCGTGTCCGGCTGGCTGACCGTGGCCACCGCCTACGCGCTGAACCTGTGGGCGGAGATCTGCGAAACCACCGGCGCCAGCTCCTCGCTGGCGGAAAGCGCCAAACATTTCCGCGCCGGCGCGCACGCGGTCAACCGCGCCGCCAACGAGCATTTCTGGGACGGCGAATGGTTCGCGCGCGGCATCACCGACGACGACGTCACCTTCGGCATCCGCGACGACAAGGAAGGCCGGATCTGGCTCAATCCGCAGGCCTGGGCCATCCTGGGCGGCGCCGCCAGCGACAGCCAGCGCGCGTCGATGATGGCGCAGGTCGAGCAACAGCTGTACACGCCCTATGGCGTGCAGATGTTCGCGCCGCCATTCAGCGCCATGCGCGACGACGTCGGCCGCGTGACGCAGAAGCATCCGGGTTCGGCGGAAAACGGCGCGGTATACAACCACGCCGCCGTGTTCTACATCTACAGCCTGTACGCCGCCGGCGAAGGCGAGCGCGCCTACGATCTGCTGCGCCGCATGCTGCCCGGCCCGAGCGAGGCGGACTACCTGCAGCGCGGCCAGCTGCCGGTGTTCATCCCGAATTACTACCGCGGCGCGTGGCGCGAATATCCGCGCACGGCCGGCCGCTCCAGCCAGCTGTTCAACACCGGCACCGTGTCCTGGGTCTACCTGTGCTTCGTCGAGGGACTGTGCGGTCTGAAGGGCGATGCCGACGGCCTGACCATCCAGCCGCAGCTGCCCAAGGACTGGGACGGCATCAAGGTGGAGCGCCAGTTCCGCCACGCGACATTCAATGTCTTCATCCAGCGCGCGGATGTGGAGGAAATCCAGGTCTGGTGCGACGGTAATCGTTTGACTGAAGCGCGCATCACCGGTATCGTTGCGGGCGGAGCATACGCGGTGGAGGTTTTGATCCCCCGCTGACCATCACTACAAACAAGTATAAGGACACGTAACAAATGAAGAAGCGTCTCTGGCTGTCTCTGGCACTGGCTTATCCAATGATGTTAACCGGCGCCGCGCACGCCGCAGACGCAAACCAACCCTGGCTCGACGCTGCGCAGTCGCCGGATGCGCGCGCCGAGCAGCTGGTGAAGGCCATGACGCTGGACGAAAAAATCCAGACCGTGTTCGCCTACTTCTCGACCGAGTTCGCGCCCAAGAAATTCGAGGCGCCGAAGGAAGGCCGTCCCGATTCGGCCGGTTATGTGCCGGGCATCGCCCGTCTGGGCCTGCCGCCGCAGTGGCAGACCGACGCCGGCGTCGGCGTCGCCACCCAGGCCGTGTCCAAGAAACCGTATGAACGCACTTCCCTGCCGGCCGGCCTGGCCACGGCAGCGACCTGGAACCCCAAGCTGGCCTTCGCCGGCGGCGCCATGATCGGCAGCGAAGCGCGCAGCACCGGTTTCAACGTGCAGCTGGCCGGTGGCGTCAACCTGATGCGCGATCCGCGCAATGGCCGCAACTTCGAATACGGCGGCGAAGATCCGCTGCTGGCCGGCGTGATCGTCGGCGAGCAGATTCGCGGCATGCAATCGAACCATATTATTTCCACCGTTAAGCACTACGCCTTCAACGACCAGGAAACCAACCGCAATCACGTCAACGTCCACATCGACGACAAGGCCGGCCGCATGTCCGACCTGCTGGCCTTCCAGTTCGCGATCGAACGCGGCCAGCCTGGTTCGGTGATGTGCGCGTACAACCGCGTCAACGGCGACTACGCCTGCGAGAACGACTACCTGCTGAACCAGGTGCTGAAGCAGGACTGGAAATATCCGGGCTATGTGATGTCCGACTGGGGCGCGACCCACTCCACCATCCCGGCCGCCAACCGCGGGCTGGATCAGCAGTCCGGCCATCCGTTCGACAAGTCGGACTACTTCAACGGCGCGCTGAAGGAAGCCGTGACCAACCGCCACGTGCCGATGGCGCGTCTGGACGACATGGTCAAGCGCATCACCCGCGCCATGTTCGCCAACGGCCTGGTCGAACATCCGGTGACGACGCCGACCTCCGCCGATGCCGGCATCGATTTCGCCGCCCACGCCAAGGTCACCCAGGCCGACGCCGAAGAAGCCATCGTGCTGCTGAAGAACCACGACAACCTGCTGCCGCTGTCGTCCGGCGTGCGCAGCATCGCCATCATCGGCGGCCACGCGGACGTGGGCGTGCTGTCGGGCGGCGGCTCGGCGCAGGTGTATCCGATCGGCGGTTCGGCCGTGCCGAATGAAGGTCCGACGCATTTCCCCGGTCCTATCGTCTATCACCGCTCGTCGCCGATGGGCGAACTGGCCAAGCTGACCAAGGCCAAGATCACCTACAACGACGGCAAGGACGTCGCCGCCGCCGCCAAACTGGCTGCCGGCAGCGACGTGGTGATCGTGTTCGGCACCCAGTGGCTGGCAGAGAGCTTCGACGCCGAAGACCTGAACCTGCCGAACAAGCAGGATGCGCTGATCGACGCCGTGGCCAAGGCCAACAGCAAGACCGTGGTGGTGCTGCAGACCGGCGGCCCGGTGGTGATGCCATGGCTGAACAAGGTGGGCGCGGTATTGGAAGCGTGGTATCCGGGCACCAGCGGCGGCGCGGCCATTGCCCGCGTGCTGACCGGCGAAGTCAATCCGTCCGGCCACCTGCCGGCCACGTTCCCGGCCTCGGTGGCACAACTGCCGCGTCCGACCATCGATGGCGACAGCAAGACCAAGGACGAGAACATCATCGAGAAGGTGCAGACCGACTACAACATCGAAGGCGCGGCCATCGGCTACAAGTGGTTCGATCTGAAGAACCACAAGCCGCTGTTCCCGTTCGGTTACGGCCTGTCGTACACCAGCTTCGCGCTGGGCGATCTGAGCGCCAAGCCGGCCGAAGGCGGCAAAGGCATCGAAGTCAGCTTCAGCGTCAGGAACACCGGCAAGCGTGATGGCAAGGCGGTCGGTCAGGTCTACGTCTCGTCGGCGGCCGGCGGCTGGGAAGCGCCCAAGCGCCTGGGCGGCTGGGACAAGCTGGATGTGAAGGCCGGCGCCAGCGGCAAGGCCACCGTGCAGATCGATCCACGTCTGCTGGGCGTGTACGATAGCGCCAGCAAGACCTGGAAGATCGCCGCCGGCGAGTACATCGTGACCCTGGCGGAATCGGCCGGCGCCAAGCCCGCCGCCACCGTCAAGGTCAAGCTGGACGCCCGCACGCTGGACGTCAACGGCCGCTGATCCGGCCTTATTCGACGTTGGACAAGGCCGTCAGCAACGCTGGCGTGCCTGGCCGGAAGATGCGCCTGACCGTGGGCTCGTCAAAATAACGTTCGTACAGCCGCGCGATCTGCTGGTCGACTATCATGTCCTTCAAGGCCGCGGCGTAGCGCAAGCGCGCCGCCGTCGGCACAGTCTGCCGCGAGACATAGATGCCGGTGAAGCGCGGCGCCGCCTCCGGCATCGGGATCACGCTGAGATTCTTCAGATGCCGGTCCTTCACATAGCGCGTATAAATCGGCGGCGTGGCCAGCGTGCCGTCGGCGCGGCCCATCTCCAGCTTGCCGAACACCGTTTCGTAATCGTTCACCAACTCCAGCCTGCCGCGCGACAGCAGGATCGCCAGTTGGGTCTCGACCGCGCTGTCGTAGACGACGCCGCGCGTGACATTCAGCCGCCCGCTGCCCCGTTCGACGAAGTCCGTCAGACTGTTGTAATGGCTGTCGGCGGTGGTGCGCAGCACCAGATCGTATTGCAGCCAGGCGTAAGGAAGGTAGGTGGCATAGGCGTCGCGTTCCGGTGCGCGTATCGCGCCCAGCGTCATGTCGATGCGGCCGGCCGACAGCTCGACGAACAAGCGTTGGCGCGGATACCAGTGGAATTCGAATTTGCAGCCGGTGCGGCGCGCAAGTTCGCTGGCGATATCGACCGTGAGCCCCTTGATCTGGCCATTCTCGCGAAACGATGCAGAGCCCAGGTCGCTGAAACCGACGCGGGTGAGCGGCGGACATGCCGTCCCGGCGTACGCGGTGGACGCGCTCGAGCATAAACAGGCAATCACAAGCAACCGGTTGCGCGTCATCATGGACTCTTTGCAGGTAGTAACGATGAGTGTATCTTAGGTTGGTGCGTTGCGGCGAGGAAGCCACAAACCTGCAAAGCCACTTTGCAACAGTGCAAAGCCCGCCGCCGGGACAGCGCTACACTAGCGTCATGAAACTGCCGCCTGCCAAGCAAGCTGAACTCCAGCGCGCACTGGATGACGCGCTGGCAGACCACGCCCTGCTGTCGGCCCCGCCCGGGGTGGAACCCCTGATCGGCACCCCGCCGCTGCCGCTGGCGCACATTGCCGACGAGGAACTTCATGTGGTGCGGCACAAGGACAGCGGCTGCGTGCAGTTCGTCTTTCCGCCGCCGGGTCAGCCGCTGTTGAAGGAGGGCTGGGACTGGATCGTGCAGGCCACCTTGCGCGCCGGCGAGCACATGACGCAGGCCATGGTCGAGAAGATCGAGGCGCATCACAAGCCGGAACGGCTGTTGGCGCTGTCGCGCGGATTTCAGCAGAGCGCACGACCGGCCGACCTCGCTGCGGCACGCGGCAAGCGGGTGCTGCTGCTGGTGCACGGGCTGTTCAGTTCGACCGAGGGCGGCTTTGGCGCGCTCGATCTGCAGCCCTTGATCGAGCGGTATGAAGGTCGCGTGTTCGGCTGGGATCACTGGACCATCGCCAAGACGCCGCAGCAAAACGCCCTCGATCTGTTGCAGCACATGCCGCCGGCGGCGGACTGGGCACTGGACGTGGTCTGCCACAGCCGTGGCGGTCTGGTGCTGCGTTCGCTGCTGGCGGACGGCGCGGACGGCGACGCGGTGCTGGCGCAGATCGGCCGCGAGCGCGCTGGGCGCATTGCCAGGGTGGGCAAGGTGACTTTTGTCGCGGCGGCCAATCAGGGCTCGAAGCTGGCGTCGCCGGACGATATCCTGGAATTCCTGAATGTGGCCGCCATGCTGGCCTCCTTCAGCGCCGGCATGGGACTGGACGTGGTGATCGGGCTGGCGCGCATGGTGGTTTCACTGGGCTACGACCGTCCCGCTGTGCAGGCGCTGACCGACGACTCGGCGCTGATTGCCACGCTGAACCGGGCTGGCGGCCTGATCGCTCCGGAGCGCAGCTGGTATGCCCGCGCGAATTTCGACTACGGCAGCTCGGCGCTCGAGCGCACCGGCGCCCTGCTCAGCCGCGCCCTGATCGAGGCCGACAACGACCTGGTCGTCCCCTACGCCGGCGTCCTGCTTCCCGGCGCCGCTCCGGCCGCCGACCACATCCTCAACTTCGGCACTGCCGAGCACAAGCAAAACCAGGTCTGGCACACCGAATTTTTCCGGCAAGCCGCCACCCGCGACTTTTTGCTTCAAATCCTGACGAACCGCGATTAATCAGCCACCGCTGCCTTGCGGCGGCGGCGCGCATGCTTGGGGTCGGCGATCAGGGGACGGTAGAGTTCAATGCGGTCGTGCTCGCGCAGCACGGTATCCAGCGGTTTCTTCTTGGCGTAGATGCCGGCCTGCAGCGCAGAAAGGTCGAGGCCGGGCACGGCTTGCTGAACGCCGCTCAGCGCCAGCGCCTGCTCGATGGTGGTGCCGGCCGGCACTTGCAGCGCGCGCAGGAACTGCACCGCGTCGCTGGCGTAGCACACCTGGATGTTGATCAGCTCAGCCGCCATACACCGTTTCCGCCCGTTTGCAGAAGGAATCCACCATGCTGTTGGCGATCATGCCGAACACCGGTCCCACCAGCTTGGCCAGCAGCGCGCTGGAAAATTCGTAATGCAGATCCAGATCGATCTTGCACGCGTCCTCGCGCAGCGCCTTGAAGGTCCACACCCCGTCCAGGCACTTGAAAGGCCCGTCCACCAGCGTCATCTTGATCGACACGCCCGGCACGTTTTCGTTGGAGGTGGTAAAACTCTGCTTCACGCCATGGTAGTTGATGCCGACACTGGCCACCACCGTGTCGCCATTGCGTTCCTTGACCTCCACACCACCGCACCACGGCAGAAATTTGGGATAGTCCTCGATGCCCGCCACCAGGTCGAACATCTGCCGGGCGCTGTAACCGAGTAAAACTGATTTGTGTACTACTGCCATTATCTAACCATTTGCTATGATGTCGAATTATCCGCGCTGAACGGCGCGCAGCAGTAGTTTAACCGATACCAACACATGACCATAGCCGATAACAAAAAAGCCTTTTTTGACTACTTCATCGAAGACCGCTTTGAAGCGGGCATCGCGCTCGAAGGCTGGGAAGTCAAGGCCATCCGCGACAACAAGGTGCAGATCAAGGAAGCCTACGTCACCGTCAAGGGCGACGAGCTGTTCCTGTTCGGCGCCCACATCAGCGCCCTGCCGACCGCCTCCACCCACATCAGCCCGGAGGCCGTGCGCACCCGCAAGCTGTTGCTGCACCGCCAGGAGATCGACAAGCTGATCGGCAAGGTCACGCGCTCCGGCTACACCCTGGTGCCGCTCAACCTGCACTACAAGGGCGGCCGCATCAAATGCGAGATCGGCCTGGCCAAGGGCAAGAAAATGCATGACAAACGTGCAACCGAGAAAGATCGCGACGGCAAGCGCGAGGTGGAAAAAGCCATGAAGGTGCACAAGCGCTGAGACTGTTGCGCAGCGCGGACACCACCCGGTCCCGCACCGGGTTTTTTATGGCCGCACGAATTTCTAAGTAGAAACATCCATGCTACACTGCCGAAGTGCGATTTTACATTCGCGGCCGCCGCATGGCCGCGACTTACTACGATGAGGCAATCATGGCGCTGAAAACTGCAATGGCTCTGGCAGCCGGCATGCTGCTGGCAGGATGCGCGTCGCGCTACACGCCGACCCCGCTGGCCGCGAACTTTCCGACCACCAAACAGGCCAAGCTGCAGGCGGCCCATCACTGGGGCGTGATTTCCGGCCATATCGAGCAGCAGATCGCCGCCGAGCTGCGCAAGAATCCGCCGCGACCCGTCTACATCGTCGAGCCCAAGGAGCCGACGCCATTCCAGCGCGCGCTGGCGACCCAGCTGACCACGGCGCTGGTGAACGATGGCCACGTGGTGTCGCGCTCGCCGGCCGGTTCGCTCAAAGTCGACCTCGACGTGCAGGCGGTCACCTTCAGCGCCAACCGGCCGCAATACCGCTACCACGGCGAACGCGCCGTGCTCGGCAGCGGAGTCTGGCTGCTCAGCGAGGTGGAGGCGCCGCCCCTGGCCTACCTGGCGGCGGGCGCCGGCGGCTGGGATGCCTACGACTGGTTCAACGCCCAGTTCGCGCCGGGCGACACGCCCAAGACCGAGATCATCGTCACCGTCTCGGTATCCGACCAGTACCGCTACCTGGCGCGCAGCACGTCGGCCTACTACGTGGCCGATACCGACCGTACGCTGTACGGCATCGTCGATCCCAAACCGGATGAACCCAAACTGACCCGTACCTTCCAGGTGCGCGGAGACTTGTAATGATGAAATTGCTGGTACGCGCCGTCGTGCTGTCGCTGCCGCTGCTGCTGGCGGCCTGCTCGGAGAATCCGCCCAAGGAAGACAACTATTCGACCATCACGCCGAATCAATTCATCACCGCCAACTACAAGGCGGCTGACACGCTGATGCAACAATTGAACGGCAAACTGTTGGCTGGCAAGCCGCTGATTATGGCCACGGTGGTGAACATCGACGCGCTGGAGCAGACCACCACGCTGGGCCGTCTGGTCTCCGAACAGATCTCCACGCGTCTGGCGCAAGGCGGCCTGAGCATGCTGGAAATGAAGTTGCGCAACAGCGTCTACCTGAAGCGCAACCAGGGCGAGCTGATGCTGACCCGCGAAATCGGCGAAGTGGCCAACAGCCACAACGCGCAGGCCATCGTGGTCGGCTCCTACGCCGAAACCAGCGACATGGTGTTCATCAACATCAAGGTGATCCAGCCGAACACCAACTTCGTACTGGCCGGCACCGACTACGTGCTGGCCAAGGAAGCCATCGTCCGCTCCATGCTGCAGCGCAATTAAAGCAAGCGCGGCAGGATATCCACTGCCGATGCCGCGATTTTCAGGCCGATCAGGTCGTCCGCCCGGGTCTTGCCCAGGTTGATGGCCGCGATCGGCTTGTTCGCCTGCGCCGCCAGCTTGCAGAAGCGGTAGCCGGAAAACACCATCAGCGACGAACCGATCACCAGCAGCGCGTCGGCCTCCTCGGCCCATGCCAGCGCCTGGGCCGTGCGCTGCGGCGGGATGTTGTCGCCAAAGAAAATCACATCGGGCTGCAGGGTGCCGCCGCAGTCGCTGCAGGTCGGCAGGTGAAACGCCTGCAGCGCGTCCAGCTCCACCTCGGCATCGCCGTCAGGGCGGGTTTCGGGGACGATTTCGCCGTGCGCGCCCGCCTCGGCCGCCAGCGCCGGATTGGCGTCCTTCAGCCACGACTGGATGGCGGCGCGCTCATGCAGCGCACCGCAGTCCAGGCATTTCACGTAATGGATATTCCCGTGCAGCTCGATCAGCTTGCTGCTGCCCGCGCGCTGGTGCAGACCATCGACGTTTTGTGTGATGATAGCGTCGATGCGGCCGGCCTGCTCCAGCCCCGCCAGCGCCTGGTGCGCGATGTTGGGCCGGGCGCCGGCCAAGGTCGGCCAGCCAGCCATGCTGCGCGCCCAGTAGCGCCGGCGCACCGCTTCGGACTTGCGGAAATCCGGCCCCTGGATGGGCGCGCGGCCGCGCCGCACGCCGTCCTGGTCGCGGTAGTCGGGAATGCCGGAAGCGGTGCTGAGTCCGGCTCCGGTCAGCACCAGCACGCGGCGGTGCTGGTGCAGAAAGCTGTCTAGATGATCAATTTGCTGGTTCAGATTCATATGCGCATGTTAACCTAAAATTTATTTCCCGATTTGTAGAACCGTTTGCGGACAGCAAGGTATTAACGGGTAACAATGGAGGAATGCATGACCCCGGATACAGACGATGCACAGCTGCTGGGCAGGATTGCTGCCGGGGACAGGCGCGCCTTCGAAACCTTGTACCGCGGCTACTTCCCGCGCCTGTCGCGCTTCGTCGGCCGCATGGCCCGAAGTGCGCCGCTGATCGAGGAAGTGGTCAATGACACCATGTTGGTCGTCTGGCAAAAGGCGGCCAGCTACGATGGCAGTTGCAAACCGTCGACCTGGATCTTCGCGGTGGCCTATCGCAAGACGCTGAAAGCCCTGAAACAGAGCGACGAACCGGTGGAATCCGATGCCTCCCTGTACGAAGATGAGGGCGAACAGCAGCCGGAACAAGTGCTCAGCCGCCAGCAGTTGCAACACACGGTGGCCGACGCGCTGGATGCGCTGCCGGCGGCGCAGCGGGCGGTGATGGTGCTGACTTATTATCACGATATGGCGTACAGCGATATCGCGGACATCGTCGAATGCCCGCTGAACACGGTAAAGACCCGCATGTTCCATGCGCGGCACAGATTGAAGGATTTGTTGTGGACGGAAAGAGAGAACAGCCGATGAACGGGCGCATATTCAGGATGGACGTCCCGGTGCATCAGGCAGTGCAGGAATTGCTGCCGTGGTACGCATCGGGCCAGCTGGCGCCGGACGAGACGGCGCGCGTGCAGGAGCATCTGCAGGGCTGCGCGCAGTGCCGGCGCGAGCTGGATTGGGAACGCGCGACGCGCGCCCAGGCCGCCGCCGACCCTGCCCTGCCCCCTGGTGTGGACATGGAGCGCGCACTGGCGCAACTGTTGCCCGCGCTCGGCCCGTCAGCCGACGATGCAGCCGCCAGGCCCGCACGCGTGCGCTGGTGGCGCGCGGCGGCCGCCAACCAGCCGTCCTGGCTGCGCTGGGCCATGGCCGCGCAGTGGGTGGCCATCGTCGGCCTGGCCGCATTGCTGATGAAGCCGTCCGAAGAACCGGCCTACCGCGTGCTCGGCTCGGGCGCGGCGATGGCCGGCAATCTGGTGGTGGTGTTCCAGCCCAACACCAGCGAACGCGAACTGCGCCGCATCCTGCAGGCACAAAACGCCCGCGTGGTCGACGGTCCGACCGTCACCGACGCCTACCTGCTCACCGTGCCGGCGGACAATCGCGATCACGCGTTACAGGCATTACGCGCCGAAAGCGCCGTCAAACTGGTCGAGCCGCTGGATGGAGGCAGCGCCCCTTGAACATCCTGCGCCTCATCAGCACGCTGCTGGCCGCGCTGGCCGCCTCACTGATGCTGAGCGCGGCCCACGCCCAGGCCGCGCCGCCGGCCGGTGACGAACAGGCGGTGCCGGTGCCGCTCGGCGCCGATGCGGAACCGGGCGCGCATCAGTTGCTGGTCATGTTGCGCCTGCCCGCCAGCCACTATCGCCCGGACGCCAGCTACGGCGGCCGCTACATCGACGACAGCGGCCGCGCATCGCGCCACCGCCGCGCCGAAGCGCTGGCGCGCCAGCACGGCCTGACCCTGGTGGACGACTGGCCGATGCCGGTGCTGGGCCTGGACTGCTACGTGATGCGCTATGCCGAACACACCGCCGCCGGTCCCCTGATCGAAGCCTTGTCGCGCGATCCGCAAGTCGAATGGGCGCAGCCGGTGGCGGGCTTCAGCGCGATGGCGCAGATTGCTGCAACCACGACCGCGCCCAACGGCAACGACGCCGCGCGTGCCGTGGTGGACGGCGCCCCTGCCCGTGCGGCCGACGGCGCCGATGCACTCTACCCGGTGCAGCCGGCCGCGCGTTACTGGCACCTGGCCGACCTGCACCGCTATGCCACCGGCCGCGACGTCAAGGTCGCCGTGATCGACAGCGGCATCGATGCCAACCATCCCGACCTGCGAGGCCAGCTGGCCGTGAACAACAACTTTGTCGACAACGGCCCGGCGCCGCCGGAAAACCACGGCACCGCCGTCGCCGGCATCATCGCCGCGCGCGCGGGCAATGGCGGCATCGTCGGCGTCGCGCCGCAAGCGAAGCTGATGGGTTTGCGCGCCTGCTGGCAGCAACGCGACCAGACGACGCGATGTAACAGCTTCACGCTCAGCAAAGCCATCCACTTCGCCATCCTGAACGGCGCCAGAGTGATCAACCTCAGCCTGTCCGGTCCGCCCGACAGGCTGTTGGACCGTTTACTGGACGTGGCGCTGGAACGCGGGATCGGCGTGGTCGGCGCCATCGACGCCCAGGCCAGCGGACCGGCATTCCCGTCCAGCCACCGTGGCGTGCTGGCGGTGGCGGCGCAAGCGCGCGCGGGTGGCCCGCCAGCCGGCACGCCATCCGACGCCCTGCTCGCACCGGGCAACGACGTTCCCACCACCATGCCGGGCGGGCGCTGGTCCTTCGTCAATGGCAGCTCCTATGCGGCGGCGCACGTCTCCGGCATGGTGGCCCTGCTGGACCAGCTGCAACCCGCCAGCTCGCCGGCGCAATTGCGCACGCTATTGACGCCTGCCGGCAGCCTGAATGCTGGTAATATCGACGCATGCGTTTCCCTCTCCCGCCTGATCCGCGATTTCAGTTGCGCGCGCACACTCAGCCAACGCGGCGCCACGCCTTGAAGCGCGCGGTCGCCGCGTCCCTGCTATGGCTGCTGCAGCCGGCGGCCGGCGCCCAGGCCGACATCAGCGGCAGCGTCGCCCTGCAATCCGAGTACAGCTACCGCGGGCAGGCGCCCGGCGACGGCGGCGCGGTACCGCAACTGACGCTGAACGTCGACACCGTCAGCGGCTGGTACGTGGGCGGCTTTGCCAGCGGCGTCCACATCGGCGACAACCATGGCTACAAACTGCAGGCTTACGCCGGTTACGCCCGGCGCATGGCCTCGGGCCTGAGCTGGGAAGCCGGCTGCAACCACAACAGCTACACCCAGGCGCACGTCTATGACTTCCAGGAATGCTACGGCGGCCTGTCCGGCGAACGTTTCAGCGCGCGGCTGTACTACGCGCCGCGCTACTTCGGTTACCACTCGCGGGTGCTGTACGCCGAGGGCAACTACTTCCACCCGCTGACCGAGCGCATCAACCTGGTCGCCCACGGCGGCCTGCTGTACAACGTGCGGGGCGACGCCTGGCCCGGCATCCCCAGGCGTGCGCGTTACGACGTCCGGCTGGGCATCGCCGTCCCGGTCGGCAACTGGACGCTGCAAGCCGCCCGCCAATACAGCCCGGACGACGACACCTGGTATCCGCCATATCCGGTCCACTCCGCCAAAGCCTGGACCTGGAGCGCCAGCTACGCGTTTTGATGGGGCTTAATCGATTTTAAGAGCGTTGGCGACGTCGAATTGTCGGATCAGGTCACGCTTCATCTTGCCGCGATTGGTGCGCAGAATATCGCGCTTGTCCAGCGACATGCCGTGCAACACCGCATCCTGGAACAGGCGCAGGGTCTGCGCGTCCTCCGTTTTCAAACAATGTTCATAGGCCACGAACCGTCGATGCAGGTCGATGGCCAAAGCGGAGTAGCCGGCATATTTATCCCGCAGCCTGAATGCGTCCACGCCACCGTCCCGGTGAGTCGTGCTCTGCCTGGGCACGATCTGCACTTCGTGCACCATCCCCCACATCCCACGCATCGATAGCTCGAAATGATAGAAATCATCGAAGGCTTCGTGAAACGGATGGACATGGGTATGGAGCGCGAACTCGGCGTCTAACTTGTCGACCGCATTGCAATTGCCGCAGCTGGGTATCAGGTTGAAAAAACTTAGCGCCAGGTAAGGGTGGCGCACCTGCGCAAAATAATGATCCAGCTGAAAATAGGCTTTCAGCATCGGGGCCTCGTCTTTGCCCTTGTGCAGCTGCACGATTTCCAGAACACTGTGGTTACAGTAAGGGCAAGTAGCCTGATTGAACTGCAATTGCCGGTATAGGTCCGCGCAATACTGGGAAGATCGGAAGCTCGCGTAGTCGAAGACGTCGCGGCTCAGGCGCTTGCCAAATTCGGTTTGCTTGAGCTTTCCTTTGTCCGTTTTAAAAAAGTCCCCGCTCTTCGTCAATGCGCCTATCGCCGTCGCCATCGCGGCCAGTGTATCCGGGCGCGCCGTGTACAGCTGCACCAGGTTGGCGCCATCGTTGTGCAGCAGATAATCGAGGAAGTCCTGCTGGCGGCGCAGCTTGGCCGAATCGCCGTCCGCGTAGTACTGCAGATATGTTGCGCCTTTATGTTTGCCCCGGCTTGTGATCGGGGCCGTCTGGCCGGTCGCCTGGCGTAAGCGGCGACAGGCTTCGATTGCGGACTTGGCCGTATATTTTCCGCCATCATCGACCGGATTGAAGTGGCGCCAGTGGCGTTCGACCAGCGTCTTCACATACGCCGCGGGATCCGCCACCCGCAGGTGAGAATCGATTTTGATCAATTCGGCGCCTTCCTCTCAATCATTTTTTGAATCATGCGATCGCCAACGAATTCAGACAAGAACATGATCAACTCACGCTGCTCCGGAGTGAATTCGGTGGGCCTGGCGCCAGAGCCTGGCTCCAGCCAGTCGATTGCCTGCGCGACTTTG
Organism: Duganella callida; assembly: GCF_004614165.1. Classification (GTDB taxonomy): domain Bacteria; phylum Pseudomonadota; class Gammaproteobacteria; order Burkholderiales; family Burkholderiaceae_D; genus Rugamonas; species Rugamonas callida. Next base: position 64,269 of record NZ_SPVG01000005.1, read on the forward strand.
TTGTAGGCGAAATCGCTGACCTTGGATTGCTTGAGAAAGAAACCCAGCGTGTACAACTCGTAGAGATTGCCGGCGAAGGTTTTTTCTTCCAGTTGCATGCCATGCAGCGCCGGCTGCTCCGCGTTGAGCAAGGTCACGCATTGATTGGGCAAATCGGACAGCAAAAACGGCGAATGCGATGTCAGCACCAGCTGCATCGTCCCCGGCAGCAGCGCTGGCAAATCGGTAAGCAGCTTTTGCAGAAACCCTTTTTGCCACTCTGGATGCAAATACAGGTCGCCTTCGTCGATGCAGATCAGACGGTGGGCGCGTCCCTGTTTCAGACCATGGCCGTACAGCGAAGAGAACAGGGTCAGGTAGGCTTTGTAACCCGAGCTGATGCCGACCCAGTCCAGAGCGAAAACATCATCGTCGGCAAAGGTCTGGGCGAAATCGGCAACCAGTGCGCGTTCCGTATCGGTTTGATACCGTAACAGGAACTCATGGCGCGCGTAGTTGTGGCGGCCATCCAGTTCGCACACCAGGTCCAGTCCCGCCAAGTACCCTTGCAAGCGACGGATGAAACCGATGCGCATATCGATATCCCTCACCGTCGCATCCGCCCGGAAGCGGTTTGCTGCCTCGACGATGGTAGGGGCATCTCCCCTAATATTCTTTTCCAGGCAGCGTAACATCATCTCGCCCTGTTCGACCGGTGAATCGACAAGAGGCAAGCCGGCAAGCACCGCATTGGCATCGTCCATAAAAACCCGATTGACTTCATTGTTCCTGTCATTGATCTGCAGTTGGTCGAGATAAATCCCGAGAAAAAACGCCCAAATAAATTGCAGAATGAAGCCCGCACTGTTGGCGCTTACCATCAACTGCCGGCGCAAATGCACGTCAACGTCGAGCGCCATTTGCAGATAATCGCGCCGGGCGTGCGCGCGATTGATCAGCCAATCCCGGTTCCAGCAATTGCTGGATATCCTGATCTGCAATGGCAGCGCCAGTGCGAACGTTGTCAGATGCGTCGAATTAAGCAGGTCTATCTGCCGCTTGAAGTCCGAAGCGATCGCTCGCCTGCGCAGGTGGAGCGGTCGCTGATATTGGTTATTCACTGAAATATCGTCCACGCCCTGCGGGAAGTTTGGCGCGCGCTGGTCGAACACGTTGGAAAAATAGACGACCGACAACGGCTCCAGTGCCGACACATATTTCCGCACGCTGACCTCGGCGGCCGCCAGCGCAAGTCGCGGCGCGGCCCGACTGTCGCCGAACGCGTAATGGCAAACATAACTGTCGTCGTCTTCCCGCACAACGATCAGGAAGTCGGCATTCAACACATCCGGCCCACCTTTCAGTACGTGACAGATCATCTCCAGCGCGTTGCTCTTGCCGCTGCCATTCTTGCCGAAGATGCCGGCTACGTCTGCCACTGACTCGCCGAAAAAGTTCCCAGGCAAGGCTCTGGAGGGCAACTTGTCCAAAGTATTGCTGGCGTTCGAATATTCGAACCGCGCCGCGCTGCACAGATTCAGCGAAAAATTCTCGAGGTTGCGGTAGCGGGCTACCCATATAAAACAGATTTTCATGACCGGTTCACGCGCTTAGTCGGGATGTCAGATCGTCGACCGCAGCGCGCCAGTCGGCGTAGTGTTCGCTTTCTTCCCACAACTGGCGCAGTTCGGAATCGGGTGACAGAATCCGCTCCAGCGCTTGCGCCGCCTTGTCAACCAGGTCGGTACGCGGCTTGACAGGTTTGCCCTTGGCCTTGCGTGCATCCACCCACTGATCGACGGCGGCGCTGTCGTCACCGCGCGCGCCGCCTTTGCCTTGCAGGCGCGCCAGCACTTCGATCGCCACCAGCGCTTCGGCCGCATAGGGCGCTTCCAGCTCGCCTGGCGGCGCCTGCAGCACGGCGTTCAGCGTGTCTTCGACCGCGTCGAGATTGCTCGTTTCGTGCAAGTCCTGCGCCCAGTCCTGCGCGTAGTCGTTGCCGAAGGCGTCTACCGCCCAAGTGCCCATGTCTTACTCCTTGATGATTTTGCTTTGCGTTTTGACGACTTGCATGGCGGTCGCAATCAGTCCGCTCATCTCCCCCAGATTGGCCGGTATGATAATCGAATTGTTGGTCTTGGCCAGCTGGCCGAAGGCGTTGACGTACTGCTCCGCCACCTTCAGGTTCATCGCGTCGTCGCCGCCCGGTTCGCGGATGGCGGCGCCCACTTGCCGCAGCGCCGAGGCATTCGCTTCCGCCAGCGCGACGATCGCCGCCGCCTGGCCCTGCGCGCGGTTGATGGCGGCCTGCTTGTCGCCTTCCGAACGCGCGATCTGCGCCTCGCGCTCGCCGCTGGCGATGTTGATCTGTTCCTGCTTGCGGCCTTCCGAGGCGGCGATCAGCGCGCGCTTCTCGCGTTCCGCCGTGATCTGGGCCTGCATCGCGTGCAGGATTTCCTTCGGCGGCGTCAGGTCCTTGATTTCGTAGCGCAGCACCTTCACGCCCCAATTGGCGGCCGATTCGTCGATCGCATTGACGATGGCGGTGTTGATGTGCTCCCGCTCTTCGAAGGTCTTGTCGAGTTCCATGCGCCCGATCACCGAACGCAAGGTGGTCTGCGCCAGCTGCGTGATGGCGGCGATGTAGTTCGATGAGCCGTACGATGCGCGCATCGCGTCGGTGATCTGGAAGTACAGGATGCCGTCCACCTGCAGCTGCGTGTTGTCCCGGGTGATGCAGACCTGCGGCGGCACATCGAGCGGTATCTCCTTCAGCACGTGCTTGTAGGCGATGCGGTCGACAAACGGAATCACGATGTTCAGTCCCGGCCCCAGGGTCGCGTGGTATTTGCCGAGCCGCTCGACCACCCACGCGTGCTGCTGCGGCACCACGTTGATGGTCTTGAACACGAATACCAATGCCAGTACGAACAGGATGAAGGTCACGTTGCCTATGCTGATGTCCATGTATATCTCCGGAAGATGAATCGTTACGCGGTCACGATCAGACGGCTGCCGCGCACCTCGCGTATGGTGTACTGCCCCGGCGCCGGCGCCGCGCCCGGCGCCCCGCTGCGGTCGAACTCCACATCCCACAGCGCGCCGCGGTACATCACGCGCGCCGTGCCATCCTGCCACGCCGGCACATGCACGGTCTGGCCGATATCAAGATTCACGTTGGGATCGCGCTCGGCCCGTACCCGCCGCTGATGCCGGCCGTAGCGGCTGCGGCGCAGCGCCACCGTTGCCGCGACGCCGACCACGGCGGCCACCAGCAGTTGCGGCGCCGCGCCGAATCCCAGCAGCGCCGCCACGCTGCCGGCCGCCATGCCGATGGCGATCATCAGCAGATAAAACGTAGCGCTGAACAGTTCCAGTATCACCGCCAGACCGGCGGCGGCCAGCCAGTAACTCCAGTCAGCCATGATGCGCTCCTTTCGCGGGTAGAAAAGCAAAAACCCCCGCATCCCGGTCGGGCTGCGAGGGTCTCTTTACTGCGGAACAAAATGGTTTGATAGCGTGTTTTGCTACGGAATTCGATAACTCCAGTCTATACCATTTTGCGCCGCCGTCAATGGCTTACAGCGAAGCCAGCTTCTGCCAGGTGTCGATCACCGAGTCCGGGTTCAGCGACATCGATTCGATGCCCTGCTCCATCAGCCACGCCGCGAAGTCGGGGTGATCCGATGGCCCCTGGCCGCAGATGCCGATGTATTTGCCCTGCGCGCGGCAAGCCTTGATCGCCTGCGACAGCAAGGCTTTCACGGCATCGTCACGCTCGTCGAAATCGGCCGCCAGCAGCGCCATGCCGGAATCGCGGTCCAGGCCCAGGGTCAGCTGGGTGAGGTCGTTGGAACCGATCGAGAAGCCGTCGAAGTGCTCCAGGAAGCGCTCGGCCAGAATCGCGTTGGACGGCACCTCGCACATCATGATCAGGCGCAGGCCATTCTCGCCGCGCACCAGGCCGTTCTTGCCCAGCAGTCCCACCACCTTCTCGGCCTGGCCCAAGGTACGCACGAACGGCACCATGATCTCGACGTTGGTCAGGCCCATGTCGTTACGCACGCGTTTCATGGCCGCGCATTCCATTTCGAACGCGCCGGCGAAATCGTCGGCCAGATAGCGCGCCGCGCCGCGGAAGCCCAGCATCGGGTTTTCCTCATCGGGTTCGTAGCGCGAACCGCCGATCAGCTTCTTGTATTCGTTGGACTTGAAGTCCGACAGGCGCACGATCACCGGCTTGGGCCAGAATGCCGCGGCGATGGTGGCCACGCCTTCGGCCAGCTTGTCGACGTAGAAGGCCTTCGGCGAAGCGTGGCCGCGCGCCACCGATTCCACCGCTTTCTTCAGGTCCGCATCGATGTTCGGGTACTCGAGGATCGCCTTCGGGTGCACGCCGATGTTGTTGTTGATGATGAACTCCAGGCGCGCCAGACCGACACCGCCATTCGGCACCGCCTGGAAGTCGAACGCCAGCTGCGGATTGCCGACATTGAGCATGATCTTGGTCGGCAGCTTCGGCAGCTCGCCGCGCGACACTTCCGACACCTCGGTTTCCAGCAGGCCGTCGTAGATGCGGCCCTCGTCGCCCTCGGCGCAGGAGACGGTCACGAAGGTGCCGTCCTTCAGCACCTCGGTGGCGTCGCCGCAGCCCACCACCGCCGGCACACCCAGTTCGCGCGCGATGATCGCCGCGTGGCAGGTCCGGCCGCCACGGTTGGTGACGATGGCGGAAGCACGCTTCATCACCGGTTCCCAGTTAGGGTCGGTCATGTCGGCGACCAGCACGTCGCCCGGCTGCACGCGCTCCATTTCGGACGGATCGGTAATCACGCGCACCGGACCGGCGCCGATCTTCTGACCGATGGCGCGGCCCGAAGCCAGCACCGTGCCGCTCGACTTCAGCTTGAAGCGCTGCTGCACGTCGGTGGACTTCTGCTGCGACTTCACGGTTTCCGGACGCGCCTGCAGGATGTACAGCTTGCCGTCGCGGCCGTCCTTGCCCCACTCGATGTCCATCGGGCGGCCGTAGTGGTTCTCGATGATCACCGCGTACTTGGCCAGCTCCACCACTTCCGCATCGGTCAGCGAATAGCGGTTGCGCAGTTCGACCGGCACGTCGACCGTCTTCACCGAGCGGCCGGCCTTGGCCTCGCTGGTAAATTCCATCTTGATCAATTTGGAGCCGATATTGCGGCGGATGACAGGCGACTTGCCCTTCTCCAGCATCGGCTTGTGGACGTAGAACTCGTCCGGATTCACCGCGCCCTGCACCACCGTCTCGCCCAGGCCATAGCTGGAGGTGACGAACACCACGTCCTTGAAGCCGGATTCGGTGTCGATGGTGAACATCACACCGGCGGCGCCGACGTCGGAACGCACCATGCGCTGCACGCCGGCCGACAGCGCGACTTCGGCGTGGGTGAAGCCCTTGTGCACGCGGTAGGAAATCGCGCGGTCGTTGTACAGCGATGCGAACACGTGCTTCATCGCATCCAGCACGTTGTCGATGCCGACCACGTTGAGGAAGGTCTCCTGCTGGCCGGCGAAGGAGGCATCCGGCAAGTCTTCGGCGGTGGCCGAGGAACGCACGGCGAACGACATCTCGGTGGAGGAATCGGCCACCAGGCGTTGGTAGTAGGCGCGGATCTCGTCTTCCAGGCGCGGCTGGAACGGCGTGTCGACGATCCACTGGCGGATCTCGGCGCCGGCCTGCGCCAGCGAGCGCACGTCGTCGATATTCAGATCCGACAGACGGTCGGCGATGCGGTCGGCCAGCGACTTGCCGCCGGCCTCGCTATACGACAGGAAGTCGCGGAAGGCCTGCGCCGTGGTGGCGAAGCCGCCCGGCACGCGCACACCGGCGCCGGCCAGCTGGCTGATCATCTCGCCGAGCGAGGCATTCTTGCCGCCGACGGATTCGACATCCGTCATGCGTAAATGTTCAAACGAGGCAACGTATACCGCTTCGTTGTTTTGCTCCTTCAATGCTGCGTTGGACATAATTACACCTTTTTGATGATAGAAATCTTTCCGGCGGGCGGCAGGCGGTGTTCTTGTTATTCTGGTGGCCGTGCAGCACAATGCATCCTGTTGGCGCCCATTCTACAGGCTGCGGCGCAAATTGACGATTCACAATACTGGACTGCGCTCTCTACATGACACAAGAACAACGACCACCCCTGCCGTCGGCGGCCCGCACTGTCTTCTTCGTATCGGATGGGACCGGTATCACCGCCGAAACCTTCGGTCACTCCGTGCTGACCCAGTTCGAATTGCGCTTCCGCCAGGTGCGGTTGCCGTTCATCGACACGCTGGACAAGGCCTACGACGCGGTCCGCAAGATCAACGAAGCGTTTGCGACCGACGGTCACCGGCCGATCATTTTTTCGACGCTGGTGAAGGCCGAATTGTCTGACGTGATCCGCCAGTGCAAAGGCATGTACATGGACATGTTCCAGACCTTTGTTGCCCCACTGGAACAAGAATTGGGCGTGAAGTCGACCCATACCATCGGCCGCTCACACAACATCGTCGACAGCGAGGAATACCGCAACCGCATCGAGGCGATCAACTTCTCGCTGGCGCATGATGATGGGCAGTCGCACAAGAACCTGGCCGAGGCCGACGTGATCCTGGTCGGCGTCTCGCGCTCGGGCAAGACGCCGACCAGCCTGTACCTGGCGATGCAGTACGGCATCAAGGCCGCCAACTACCCGCTGATTCCGGACGACTTCGAGCGCGGCAGGCTGCCGTCGGCGCTGTACCAGTTCAAGGCCAAGATCTTCGGCCTGACCATCACCCCCGAGCGCCTGAGCGAAATCCGCAACGAGCGCCGCGCGGGCAGCAAATACGCGGCGCTGGAAAATTGCCGTTACGAAGTCAACGAGGCCGAGCTGATGATGAAGCGCGAAGGCATCCGCTGGCTATCGTCGACCACCAAATCGATCGAAGAGATTTCCACCACCATCCTGCAGGAAATCAAGCCCGACCGCCGCGAGTACTAAACTCCGGGGTCAGGTCTTTCATTGCGTCACGGGCCCAGCTGTAGCGAACGCTACAGCTGGGCCCGTGACGCAATGAAAGACCTGACCCCGGATTTGCCCCGGAATTTCAGACGCGCGGCGGGTCGGTTTCGCGCGCGTAGATGCGGTGCTGGGCCAGCACCGCCTTGAAGCTGGCCAGCGCCTCGGCGGCGTCCGACGGTTCCGCCACGATCACGCCGGGGTCCGGCACGCCGTGCGGCAGCTTGCGCGGGATACGCGCCGCCTTCAGCAGTTCGGCGCCGCTGCCCAGCGCCAGGATCGGCTTGTCGTGACGGTACTGCAGCTTGAGGAATTCCAGCGCCAGCGCGTCGTTGTGCAGCAGCGTGCCGGACGGCGCGCCCTTCACCGTCGGCACCGCGCCGGCGATGATCACCCCGTCCCACAGCACCGACGGCCCGGTCTCGAAACTGATTTCGACATCCAGCGGCGCGCCGTCGTCGGTGGCGAGCGCGCCGATACGGTCGCTCAGCAGACGCGGCACGGCGCCGTCGTCCAGCAGCGCGGCATACAGCTGGCGCACCTGCGCGCCATCCACGCCCAGCGCCACCAGGATCGCCACCCGCAGCGTGCGAATGCCGGTGTGGCCCGGACGTGCGCGCAACGACAGCGACGGCGACGGCGGGTAGTCATATGGCGGCTGGTCGGTGGCGCGCGGCAGCGGCGGCGGCACTTCCATGCCCAGGCCATCGGCGACGGCGGCGGCCAGCCCGGCATCGACGTTGACCAGTCCCGCCAGCATGCGCCGCCGTATCGCCTGCGATTGCACCCGCGTCAGCTCGAAGCGGAAACCGCCGATGATGTGCTGCTGCTCGATCGCGCTCTGACTGATCCAGAACAGGCGCGCCTGCGCATAGTGTTCGGCGAACAGTTCCGGCTTGCCGCGCACCTTGTTGCCGTTGACCGGCTCCGGGAAGCTGACGAAGCCGCGCGCGCCGGCCTGGAACGGACAGCCGCCCGCCAGCGAGTTGGGATCGTAGGCCACGCGGCCGCGGTTGAGCGACTGCCGGTGCATGCCGTCGCGCTGGTTGTTGTGGATCTGCGCCAGCGGCGTGTTGATCGGGATCTCGTGGAAGTTGGCCCCGCCCAGGCGCGATATCTGGGTGTCGATGTACGAATGCAGGCGCCCCTGCAGCAGCGGATCGTTGCTGAAGTCGACCCCGGGCACCACGTGCGCCGCGCAGAACGCCACCTGCTCGGTCTCGGCGAAGAAGTTGTCCGGGTTGCGGTCCAGGACCATCTTGCCCACCGGGCGCACCGGCACCATCTCTTCCGGCACGAGCTTGGTCGGGTCGAGGATATCGAAGGGGAATTGCGCCGCCTGCTCCTCGCTGAAGATCTGCAGGCCCAGTTCATATTCCGGGAACTGGCCGCTGTCGATGGCTTCCCACAGATCGCGGCGATGGTAGTCCGGGTCGGCGCCCGCCAGGCGCGCCGCCTCGTCCCACACCAGCGAGTGGGTGCCGGCCATCGGCGACCAGTGGAACTTGCAGAACACCGCCTGGCCCTCGGCGTTCACCAGGCGGAAGGTGTGCACGCCGAAGCCCTGCATCATGCGGTAGCTGCGCGGGATCGCGCGGTCGGACAAATGCCACATCAGCATGTGTGTGATCTCCGGGCTGAGCGAGGCGAAGTCCCAGAAGGTGTCGTGCGCGCTGGCCGCCTGCGGCATGCCGTTGTTCGGCTCCGGCTTGACCGAGTGGATCAGGTCGGGGAACTTCATCGCGTCCTGGATGAAGAACACCGGGATGTTGTTGCCGACCAGGTCCCAGTTGCCCTCGTCGGTGTAGAACTTGACGGCGAAGCCGCGCACGTCGCGCACCGTGTCGGCCGAGCCGCGTTCGCCGGCCACGGTCGAGAAGCGCACGAACACCGGCGTGCGCTTGCCCGAGGCGGCGAACGGCGCGGCGCGCGTGATGGCGCTCAGATCATCGTAGCTCTCGAAATAGCCATGGGCGGCGGAACCGCGCGCGTGCACCACGCGTTCCGGTATACGTTCGTGGTCGAAGTGGGTGATTTTTTCGCGCAGGATGAAGTCTTCCATCAGCGTCGGGCCGCGCAGGCTGGCCTTCAGCGAATCCTGATTGTCGCCGACCTTGACCGCCTGGTTGGTGGTCAGCTCGCGGCCGCTGTCATCGACGCGCACGCGGTCGAGCGGACGGTTGAGCGCATTGTCGCCGATATCGGGCTGGCCGTCGCCCAGCTTGGGCGAGGCGATGGTCTCGGTGCTGGTGCTGGCGGTGGCCAGCGGGGTTGGCGGCTCGCGGGTTTCGCCGGCGTGCGGCGTGTAGGCGGCGTCGCCATACTCCAGCGGCTTGGTCTCGTTGAACGGCATCTCGGCGGCCAGCTTCTCATCGCCGCTCACCTTCTCCAGCAACTGGCTGGCGATCGGACTGGGCGGCCCCAGCCGCGACGGATGCGGCGGCGCCGACGGCCCCGCCACCGTACTGAGTATGCTACCGGCGCCATCGACCGCGCCGCCGTTGGATTTACGTTTAGCCATCTCGCACCTCGCTGAAATTGCTTTCCCGGCGGGAAGCAGGAGAATGAGTGTGCGGCGGTTACGGCCGAGTGTGTTTGATCACGCGCAACCCGGCGTTAATCCGGGGTCAGTTCTGCCAATCGCACACGAGCCCAGCCGTAGCGAACGCTACG
>NZ_SPVG01000213.1 GCF_004614165.1 Duganella callida
ACGGTTATCGCGACTCTGATTTCTTCTTCCTGAAGATCAAAGCCGCTTTTCCCGGTAATCCGCGATGAACCAAAAAAAAGCCCGCTCAGTGGCGGGCTTAAATCCATTTCCTTTGCAAGAAGTGGAGGAGACAGGTGCAGTATGCTGGCTTGCGACATATAGCGCCACTTTATTTTCCCAATATCAATTATTTTCAAAGCGTATAACTGCAAAAAAAACGCCCCGTAGGGGCGTTTGTCGGGGAGGTGCGGCTTAGCGCGGCGTGCAGGCGACCAGCAGGTTGCTGACGTTGGCTTCGTTGATCACGCCAATGCCGTTGCTGACGGTGCACTTCACGCCGTAGTCGGTCAGGCCGGCCTTGATCGGATCCAGCCAGGTGACGCCGTAGTTCGAGCCGTCGGGCAGGTTGCCAAAGCTGAATTCGCCGGCGCCGTTGGTGCCGCTGGCGCTGCTGACCGTGATCGAGCTGGAACCGTTGGTCAGCGTGATCAGGCGCGCGGTGCCGTCGGCCGCCGCCGTCAGGCCGGTGAACTGGCCGCCCAGGGTGTAGGTGTTCTGGGTGCAGGACACCAGCGCGTTGATTTCAATCGTCAGGCCGGCCGAACCGCGGTTGCTGACGCCGTCCACGGCGCAGGTCATGTGGGCCGGAGGGGTTTTGACTTCGACGTCGAAGCTGTCGCCGTAGCTGATCTGGCGCGAGAAGCTGAAGCTGGTGGCGCCGGCCGGCACGCTGACGGTGTCGCTGCCGTTGGACAGCACCAGGCCGCTGTTGGACAGTCCGGCAATGGTGCCCTTCACGGTGTACTGCGCCTTGCCGCCGCAACCGGCCAGGGCCGCTACCAGGCCCAGGGCCGCGCCGACATGTACGAACGAAAATTTCATGTGATTCTCCAAAAAATCATTATTTGGTGTTGTCGACGCAGTTGACGATCAGTCCCAGGCCGTCAAAGTTCGGCATGATGCCGGGGTTGTTGGACGGATCGACCGCGCAGGTCTGGCCGTCGGGCTGGACCGCGACGGTAGCGCCGTACAGCGAACCGTTGGACACCTTGGTCGGGAAGATAAAGGTCACATCGGCGCCTGGACTGGTGGTCGACGGCAGCACGCCCACCCTGTCGGTACCGTTGGCCAGCACCATGCCCTTACCCTTCAGGTTGTGGACGGTGCCGCCCAGGTTGTAGGGGTTGGCGGTACAGGTCACGGCCACGTAATAAACGGTGTAGACGTTGGCCTTGTTGTTGTTGTTGGATAGCACGCAGTTGGCGCCGGTCGGCTGGGTGTCGACCTCGACGTCGAACTGTTCGTCCTGGGCCATCAGTTTGGTGAAGACAAAGCTGGTGGCGCCGTCGGCCACCGTCAGTTTCTCGCCATTGCCCTTGTTGATCAGGACCAGACCGGACTTGGCCGGGCCGTTGTAGGTGATGGTGCCGGACAGCGACAGGCTGCCGTCGTTGCCGCCGCAGGCGCTCAGTATGACAGCACACAGCAGGGCAAGGCCCGCACGCAGATACGAACTTTTCATAAAACTCTCTCTCCAAAACGAATAGGGCCCGGCAGCACGCACGGGAGGCAGCATATTACACGTGTGGGCCGTATTTTAGTGCATTTGGTAACGGCGTCCCCGCAAATGGATGTAACGACATGTGTCGCCACCGCTAATTCACCCGCGCCACCTCGCACTGCGAGCGGCGGCCGTCTATGGTGCAGCGGTTGCGGATCCTGCCATCCAGATCATGCACTTCGACCGCCCATTGTTCCGGCCCGCGCCGTTCCATGGTCATGAAGCCGAAACCGTCCTGCCAGGCGCTGAAGTGTTCGATCACCGCGCCCGGCGCCGGCTGGGTGCCGGCCGGCAGCGGCGCCGGCAGCGGAATGATGTCTTCCTGGGTGCCGGCGAAACCGGCCACGAACTGGCTCGGATGGCCGCTGGAAAAGCTCAGCTGCTGCCACATGTGGATATGGCCCCCCAGCATGACTTGTATCGTCGCCGGCAACAGTTGCGGGTTGACCGCGCCAAAACTGGCGCTCAGGCCGGCGTCGCCGAGCAGCAGCTTGACGCTGCCGTCGGCGTTATGGTCGGTGCCGATGCCCAGCAGCGGATGGTGGGCGATGCCGATATTGTGCGGCGCACGCTGCGCCAGCGCATCGAGCTTGCGGTACAGGTCGCGGTATTTGTCGTAGCCGGTGTCGCCCGGCTTGAGCCCCTTCCAGCTGGTGTTGGCGGTGTCCAGCACCAGCAACTGGGTATCCTGGCCGATCGGGATGGCGTAGGGATCGCTGTAGTTGCCGGCATTGTCATCGGCGGCCGCATTGCAGTCGCGGCCCTTGAGCAGCGGCCGCGGATCGAGGAAGCGCCAGTAGCCCTGGCCGCCGCGCGTGCAGTTTTCGTGATTGCCGCGCGCCATGACCCACGGCGCGGCGTCCAGCAGCTTGGCGCCGGGCGCGAAGAAATCCTCGTCCCAGGCTTCCCAGCCGTAGCCCCACGGCGAGCCGGCGCACCCGGTGTTGCCTTCGGGGCAGGCGTTTTCGCGGTAATGGTAATCGCCGACGTGGATCACCAGGTCGGGCTTCCAGGCGGCGGCCTGGGCGGCGACGGCGGCAAATGGATATTGTGTGCTGTCCTGGCAGGCTTGCCAGCTGTTGCTGCTCTTTTGCAGGCGGCAGCCGGTGTCGCCGATCACCACGATGCGCTGCGGTGCGGCTGCGGGCAGCGGCAGCGCGCGGCCCAGCACCCTGGCGCTGGCGGCGTCCCTGGGCAGGGCCGTTTCACAGGTCAGCAGCGGGAATTCCGCCGGTTTGGAGTCGGCCGGCGCGGACGGCGTCGGCCGCAGTGCGATGGTTGCGGCCGGCGCACGCAATTGCATGGGCTGCTTTCGGCCGTCGATCTCGATCTCCGGGCAGCCGGGCGCATCGATCAGCACGCGGGCGACGGCGGCGCCGTATTCGCCCATCACCACGTAGGACGTGAAATCCGGCGCCGGGCCGGTACGGGTGCCGGCGCAGCCGGCCAGCAGCAATATGGCGACAGGCGCCGCGATGGGCGCGGCCCAGTGTTTCAGAGGGGATGGCAGCACGGCAGCTCCAGCGAAGTACAGCCCCGTAATTTACCATGCCGCTACAATAGCGTCGTTGTCACCCTTCTCTGTCTGCCATGAGCCCACGCCGCCCGCTTGCCCTGCTGTTCGATCTGGACGATACCCTTTGGCCCATCGGGCCGGTCATCATGGCGGCCGAGGTCAGCTGGCACGCCTGGCTGGCCACCCACGCGCCCAGGGTGGCGCAGGCGTTCGATGTGGCCGAGCTGCGCGCACGCCGCATGGCCCTGCTGGAGCGCCGGCCCGAGCTGGTGGCCGATCTGTACCAGCTGCGGCGCGAGGCGCTGGCCGAGGTGTTTGCCGAAACCGGCGAGGATCCGGCCCATATCGACGGCTCGATGCGGCATTTCGCCATCCAGCGCAACCTGGTCACGCCCTACGACGACGTGCTGCCGGTGTTGCCGCTGCTGCAAGGCATGCTGCGGCTGGGGGTGATCACCAATGGCAACGCCGACCTTGAAGTCATCGGCCTGCACCATCACTTTGAGTATGCGCTGTCGTCGTCGCGCTTCGGTCGCGCCAAGCCGGATCCGGCGATTTTCCTGGCCGCCTGCGCGGCGATGGGCGTGGCGCCGCGGGACGCCGTCTACGTCGGCGACGATCTGCGGCTGGACGTGCAGGGCGCTCAGAGCGCCGGCCTGCGCGCGGTCTGGATGAATCGCCACGGCAGCGATGCGCACCTGGCGGCCGGTGTCACGCCGGACGCGATCTGCGCCAGTTTCGACGAGCTGCTGGCCTGGATACGCGCGCAGATGCAGCATTGACGCCACGTCGCGGCCCTCGCGGGGCACGGAGCGTGCATAATAGGCAGAAATCTTCACCGGCAATCACTGATATATAGCATGCAACTCGATACACGCGCACAAACCCTGCTCAAAGCCCTGGTCGAACGGTACATCGCCGATGGCCAGCCGGTGGGCTCGCGTGCGCTTTCCAAGATTTCCGGCCTGGAGCTGTCGCCGGCGACCATCCGCAACATCATGGCGGACCTGGAGGAGCTCGGCTACGTGGCCAGCCCGCACACCTCGGCCGGGCGGATTCCGACGCCGCGCGGCTATCGCATCTTCGTCGACACCTTGCTGACGGTGCAGCACATCGACGAGCAGGCGGTGGAGGCGCGCATGCGCCTGCAATCGCCGCAGCCGCAAAAGATGCTCACCAATGCGGCGCAGATGCTGTCCTCGCTGTCGCAGTTCGCCGGCGTGGTGCTGACGCCGCGGCGCGAATCGGTGTTCCAGCAGATCGAGTTCCTGCGCCTGGGCGAGAAGCGCATCCTGCTGGTGATCGTGGCGCCGAACGGCGACGTGCAGAACCGCCTGCTGCTGACCGACGTCGATTACAGCCCGGCGCAGCTGACGCAATCGGCCAACTACCTGAACCAGAATTACGCCGGCCTGGCGTTCGATGAGATCCACGCCCGCTTGCAGACGGAGGTGCGCCAGCTGCGCGACGACATGGGCCGGTTGATGCAGGCGGCGGTGGAGGCGGGCAGCGAAGCGATGTCCGACGATTCCGACAACATGGTGATCGCCGGCGAACGTAATCTGCTGTCGGTCAGCGACCTGTCATCCAACATGAGCTCGCTGCGTCAGATGTTCGACATGTTCGAGCAGAAGACGGGACTGATGCAGTTACTGGACGTGTCCAGCAAGGCCAGCGGAGTGCAGATCTACATCGGCGGCGAATCCAGCCTGGTGCCGATGGACGAGATGAGCGTGGTGACCGCGCCCTACACCGCCAACGGCAAGATCGTCGGCACGCTGGGGGTGATCGGCCCGACGCGCATGGCCTACGAGCGGGTGATCCCGATCGTCGACATCACCGCCAAGCTGCTGTCCAACGCCCTCAGCCATAATTAAAGTCGGGACTCTTACGCCGGCCGGTGCGGGCAGGCGGTCTTGGTGCAGGTGCCATAGATCGCCAGCGCGTGCTCGGCAATCTTGAAGCCGCGCTCCTTGGCAATGGCGTGCTGGCGCTCCTCGATCGCTTCGTCGAAGAATTCTTCCACGCGGCCACAATCGACGCACACCAGGTGGTCATGGTGCGAGCCGGCGTTCAGCTCGAAAATCGCCTTGCCGGTCTCGAAATGGTTGCGGTTCAGCAGGCCGGCCTGCTCGAACTGGGTCAGCACGCGGTAGACGGTGGCCAGGCCGACGTCCATGTTGTCGGCCAGCAGGATTTTGTACACATCCTCAGCCGTCAGATGGCGCACTTCGCTGTTCTGGAAGATTTCCAGAATCTTGATGCGTGGCAGGGTGGCTTTCAGGCCGCTGGCTTTCAGGTCTGGAGGATTATTGCCCATGATGGTAACTCTTCTATGTGGTGACGAATGGCTAGGCGCTAGTTTACCGTACTCCGACCCCGCCCGCACCTCATTCACAGTTACAAAGATTTGCCCCATCCCACCCGGGGTGCTTTATGATATAGCGTTTTTCGGCACTTACGCTCGACCAGATTGAGGACTTTTATGCGCGTCACCCAGGCTTTTTCGCAGTCTTTGTTGCACCGTTTCATACCTGTCGCCACGGTAGCGCTGGCGCTGGGCGGCTGCGCGACCAAAACCACGCTGGGCGAGAAATCGACCGAAGTCCACGATGCCGCGCCGACGCTGGATGCCAGCAAGGGCGCGCAAACCACCACCATCACCAAGCTGCAGCGCTTCATGTGGTTCTTCTCGCCATATCGTCCGGATATTCAGCAGGGCAACTTTGTCTCTGAGGAAATGTTGGCGCAGCTGAAAGTCGGCATGACCCAGGACCAGGTGCGTTTCATCTTCGGTACCGCGCTGCTGACCGATCCGTTCCACGGCAAGCGCTGGGATTATGCCTTCCGCCTGGCCAAGGGCAATGGCGAAATCACCACCAGCCGCGTGATCGTGTTCTTCGACAAGGATGACCGCGTCGAACGCTGGGAAGGCGGCAATCTGCCGACCGAGAAAGATTACATCGCGCGTATCGCCGGCCCGGCGCCGAACGCCAAGAAAGAAGCCGCCACCGAAGCCGCGCTGGCCAAGCCGGCGCCGACCGCGCCGCTGCCGGCCGGTTCCGACAATCCGGCCGCCGCCTCGCCGGTGGGCGTGACGATCAAGAACGACAAGAAATAAGCAAGGATTGAGCATGACCGAAATGAACATCGCCATTGCCGGCGCCGGCGGCCGCATGGGCCGCATCCTGATCGAAGCGGTGCAGAACGCCGGTGACGCGCGCCTGTCGGGCGCCCTGGACCGGGTTGGTTCCGAGCAGGCCGATGCCGCCGCCTTCCTGGGCAAGCCGGCCGGCGTGCCGGTGGAATCGGATTTCGGCAAGGGCCTGGCCGGCGCGCAGTACCTGATCGATTTCACCCGTCCCGAAGCCACCCTCAAGCACCTGGCCTACTGCGCCGAGCACGGCATCAAGCTGGTGATCGGCACCACCGGTTTCGACGAGGCCGGCAAGGCGGCGATTGCCGCAGCGGCCCGGAAGACCGCGATCGTGTTCTCGCCCAACTTCTCGGTCGGCGTCAACGTCACCATGAAGCTGCTGGAGCAGGCCGCCAAGGCGCTGTCCACCGGCTACGATATCGAAGTGATCGAAGCACACCACCGCTTCAAGGTCGATGCCCCGTCCGGCACCGCGCTGAAGATGGGCGAGGTGATCGCCGATGCCCTGGGCCGCGACCTGAAGGAGTGCGCGGTGTATGCGCGCGAAGGCGTGACCGGCGAGCGCGATCCATCGTCGATCGGCTTTGCCACCATCCGCGGCGGCGACATCGTCGGCGATCACACTGTGCTGTTCGCCGGCATCGGCGAGCGCATCGAGATCAGCCACAAGTCCAGCAGCCGCGTGACCTACGCGAACGGCGCCCTGCGCGCCTGCCGCTTCCTGGCCGACAAGCCGACCGGCCTGTTCGACATGTACGACGTGCTGGGCCTGAAAGACAAATGAATCCCGCGGCCAGCGAATTCACCCTGAGCCGCTTCTGGGAGCAGGGCGACGCGATCAGCCACGCGGTGGCCTTCGTGCTGCTGGCGATGTCGCTGGTGAGCTGGTTCTTCATCCTGGCCAAGGCGTTCGCGGCCTGGCGCATCCGCCGCAGCGCACCGGCGGTGCAGGCGTTCTGGGATGCGCCCAGCATGCAGGATGGCGTGGCCGCGCTGACGCTGGCCGATCCCGAGCGGATTTTCCTGCCGCTGGCGCAGCAAGGGGCGCAGCAGTTGCAGGTGGCGGACCGGGCGTCGCTGGGCGGCGAGATGGACCGCGCGGCGCAAGTCACGCGCGTGTTGCGCGCGGCGATCCAGCGTTCCACCAACCGTCTCGAAGGCGGGCTGACCCTGCTGGCGTCGATCGGCGCCACCGCGCCGTTCGTCGGCCTGCTGGGTACGGTCTGGGGCATTTATCATGCGCTGGCCAATGTGTCGTCGCACGGCACGGTGCAGATCGACAAGGTGGCCGGCCCGGTGGGCGAGGCGCTGGTGATGACCGCCATCGGCCTGACGGTTGCGATTCCGGCGGTGCTGGCGTATAACGGCTTTAACCGCGTCAACCGGCTGACCCTGGCCGAGCTGGACGCCTTCGCCCACGACCTGCACGCCTACCTGACCAAATAATCATGGCTTTCGGCGCCTTCAATCACCACCGCAACCCCGGTCCGATGGCCGACATCAACGTCACGCCGATGGTGGACGTGATGCTGGTGCTGCTGGTGATTTTCATCCTGGCGGCGCCGATGTTCACCGGCGCGGTCAAGCTGGAACTGCCGAAGGCGCAGGCGCCGGCCGCGCAATCGGCGCCGGCCGCCACGGTCACGCTGTCGATCGACGGCGCCGGCAAGATTTTCTGGAATAACGATCCGGTCGACCAGGCCGCGCTGGCATCGCGGCTGGTGGAGGCGTCGAAACTGGACCCGCAACCGGAACTGCAGCTGCGCGCCGACAAGAACACCCGCTACGAAGTGGTGGCGCAGGTGATGGCCGCGGCGCAGAGCAATGGCTTAACCAAACTGGGCTTCGTCACCGACCCCAAGGACAAGAAATAATGGCAACCGCAGAACTGAACGGCGCGGCGATCACCGATTTTCCCAGCTTCCACGCCGCGTGCAAGGCGGCGCTGGGCTTTCCCGATTCGTACAGCAATACCATGGATGCCTGGGTCGATTGCCTCAGCTATCTGCGCGACGATGACGGCATGAGCAAGTTCCGCCTCAAGCCGAACGAGGTGCTGGAGATCGTCATCCGGGACGCGGCCGCCATGCAGGCCGCCGTGCCCGATATTCTCGAAGAAGTGAGCTATTGCGTGGCCGGCATCAACGAGCGCTACGAGGACTACGGCGAGAAGCCGGCCCTCAAGCTGACGTTGCGCTGACGCTGTCGGCCGACGCGGCGCCGGCCGGCGTCGGATTGGGGATGTTGGCCTTGGCGCCGGTCTCGCCCGGCGCCAGCGTCAATACCTCGAAGCCGGTCTCGGTGACCAGCACCATGTGTTCCCATTGCGCCGACAGCGATTTGTCGCGCGTCTCCACGGTCCAGCCGTCGCTGAGCTGACGGGTGGCCGCCCTGCCGGCATTGATCATCGGTTCGATGGTGAACAGCATGCCCGGCTTCAGCACCATGCCCTGGCCCGGACGGCCGTAGTGGGTAACCTGCGGATCTTCGTGGTAGACCATGCCGATGCCGTGGCCGCAGTAATCCTCGACCACGCTGTAGCCGGCCTTTTCGGCCACGGTCTGGATCGCGAAACCGACGTCACCCAGGGTCGCGCGCGGCCTGACGGCGCGGATGCCGGCCCACATGGCGGCATAGGTGGTTTCCACCAGCTTGCGGGTCGGCTTGCTCGGCTCGCCGACGTAGTACATGCGGCTGGTGTCGCCATGCCAGCCATCCTTGATCACGGCCACGTCGATGTTGATGATGTCGCCTTCCTTGAGCACCTCGGTGTCGGACGGGATGCCGTGGCAGACCACGTGGTTGACCGAACTGCACACCGTGGCCGGGAAGCCGCCGTAGCCGACGTTGGCCGGAATCGCCTGCTGCACGTTGACGATGTAGTCGTTGCACAGCTTGTCGAGGTAGGCCGTGGTGACGCCGGGCTTGACGTGCGGGGCGATCATGGTCAGCACGTCGGCCGCCAGTTTTGCGGCGACCCTGGCCTGGACGATCTGCTCAGGCGACTTGATGAGATTGGCGTTACGGCGGGACATGGACGACCTCTTTATTTTGCAGAGGCCGTAGTGTGCCACAACCGTCAGCGCACCGCTGTCAAATCGAAGTGCGGGTTGTCGATCAGGCAAAGCAGGTTGCCGAACGGGTCGGCCAGTTCCACCGTCCTGATGTTCTCGCCGACGTCCTGGATGGCGCCGTGCAGGGTTGCGCCCAGGCTGGTGATGCGGGCGACTTCGGCGTCGAGGTCGTCCACGCCCCAGTAGACCATGCTGCCGGCCGTGCCGGGCTGGCCGTCCGGGATCAGGCCCAGTTCGAAGCCGCCGATGTTGAAGCCGACGTAAAACGGCTGGTCGAAATAGGGCGCGGTGTCGAATACCTGGCTGTACCACGCCTTGGCGGCGGCCAGGTCCCGGACCGGATAGGCCACGGTGCGCAATCCCTTGATCATGTTCGCTCCTGCAAAGTTGGTGAAAGCACCATCTTGGCACATCAGGGCTGCGGGCGATTGGAAAAATGGAATCGCTCGGGCGCGCTGCCGGCGAATTCCTGGAAATCATGGATCAGGTGGGACTGGTCGAAGTAGCCGCAGTCCAGCGCCAGTTGCGCCCAGTCCGGCGCGGCCGCGTCCTTGAGCGCCATCGCCGCGCGGCGGAAACGGCAGATGCGGGCATACAGCTTGGGCGACAGCCCGACATGCTCGCGGAACTGCGCCGCCACGTGCTGACGCGACACACCCAGGCGCGCGGCCAGCACCTCGATCCGCAATTCGCCGCCGCTGCCTTCCAGCGCGCGCAGCGCCTGCTGCACCAGCGCCGCATGACCGGCGCGGACCTGCGCCCCCGCTTGCAGCCGCCGCAGCAGTTCGCGTTCGATCACGGCGAGTCGCGAGCGCTCGGGCGCATCGCTGGTCCACAGCGCATCGGCCAGCCGGTCCGCGGCGCTGCGTCCCCACAGCAGATCGATATCCGCACGCTGATCGGTCAGCGCATGCAGCGGCGTGGCCAGAAAAATGCCGGCCATGCCGGGCTTGAAGCGCACCGCCAGGGTCCGTACCGGATGCTCACTGGCGACCAGGATCGCGCCGCTCATCATGCCGACGGCAAAACCCGGCTGCCCGCCGTCCTGCCACAGGATGTCCACGCAATTATCGGGCAGCACCCGGTGCGTGTGCGAAGCTGGCGCCCGCGCTGCCCACAGACACTCGACATAAGGGGCCAGCGCCATGTCGGGCCGATATTCGCGATAATGCATCAAATGCGCTCCAGGGATGGATTATTTTGCAATTCTAGCGCGGCATTCCCTCTGCCGGGCCGCGCCGTACGGCCGCGCGTCAAGGTATAATGTCCGGTTCATATTCACTTCTGGCCGTACACCCATCATGCAAGATAAATATAGTCCCGCTGACGTAGAAAAAGCCGCTCAATCTCACTGGAAGGCGATCGATGCCTACAAGGCCGTCGAGAACGATCCGCGCTTCCCGAAGGGGAAGTATTACGCCTGCTCGATGCTGCCTTACCCTTCGGGCAAGCTGCACATGGGCCACGTCCGCAACTATACGATCAATGACGTGATGTACCGTTACCTGCGCATGAACGGCTACAACGTGCTGATGCCGATGGGCTGGGATGCGTTCGGCATGCCGGCGGAAAACGCGGCGATGGCCAACAACGTGCCGCCGGCGCAGTGGACCTATTCGAACATCGCCCACATGCGCTCGCAGATGGAACTGATGGGCCTGGCCATCGACTGGTCGCGCGAAATGACCGCGTGCAAGCCGGAATACTACAAGTGGAACCAGTGGATGTTCCTGAAGATGCTGGAAAAAGGCATCATCTACAAGAAGACCGGCACCGTGAACTGGGACCCGATCGACCAGACCGTGCTGGCCAACGAGCAGGTCATCGACGGCAAGGGCTGGCGCTCGGGCGCGGTGATCGAAAAGCGCGAAATCCCGATGTACTACGCGCGCATCACCGACTACGCCGAGGAGCTGCTGGACTACGTCGACACCAAGCTGCCAGGCTGGCCTGAGCGCGTGCGCATCATGCAGTCGAACTGGATCGGCAAGTCGACCGGCGTGCGCTTCGCCTTCACCCACGACATCAAGGGCGCCGACGGCGCGCTGATCGGCGACGGCAAGATGTACGTGTTTACCACCCGTCCGGACACCATCATGGGCGTGACCTTCTGCGCCGTGGCGGCCGAGCACCCGCTGGCCGTACTGGCCGCGCAGGGTAATCCGGAACTGGCCGCCTTCAACGCCGAGTGCAAGCTGGGTTCCGTGATCGAAGCCGACATGGCGACCATGGAGAAGAAGGGCATGCCGACCGGCCTGTTCGTCACCCATCCGCTGACCGGCGACAAGGTCGAGGTCTGGGTCGGCAACTACGTGCTGATGACCTACGGCGACGGCGCCGTGATGGGCGTGCCTGCCCACGACGAGCGCGATTTCGCCTTCGCCAAAAAATACAATCTGCCGATCAAGCAGGTGATCCAGGCCGAAGGCCAGGCATTCTCCACCGACGCCTGGCAGGAATGGTATGGCGACAAGGAAGTCTCGGTCGTCACCAACTCCGGCAAGTACGACGGTCTGCGCTACAAGGAAGCGCTGGAAGCGGTGGCCGCCGACATGGCCGCCAAGGGCCTGGGCGAGAAGAAGACCACCTTCCGCCTGCGCGACTGGGGCATCTCGCGCCAGCGTTACTGGGGCACGCCTATCCCGATGATCAACTGCGCCGATTGCGGCTCGGTGCCGGTGCCTGAAAAAGACCTGCCGGTGGTGCTGCCGGAAGACTGCGTACCGGACGGCAGCGGCAACCCGCTGAACAAGTACGAGGCTTTCCTCAAGTGCGACTGCCCGCAGTGCGGCAAGCCGGCGCGTCGCGAAACCGACACCATGGATACCTTCGTCGATTCGTCGTGGTATTACATGCGCTATACCTCGCCGGGCTCGAACGACGCCATGGTCGACGCGCGCAACGATTACTGGATGCCGATGGACCAGTACATCGGCGGTATCGAACACGCCGTGCTGCACCTGCTGTACGCGCGCTTCTGGACCAAGGTGATGCGCGACTTCGGCCTGGTCAAGTTCGACGAGCCGTTCGTCAACCTGCTGACCCAGGGCATGGTGCTGAACGAAACCTATTACCGCGAAGATGAAGCGGGCAAGAAGACCTGGTTCAACCCGGCCGACGTCGATCTGACGCTGGACGACAAGGGCCGCCCGCAAGGCGCGGTGCTGAAGGAAGACGGCCTTGCCGTCAACATCGGCGGCACCGAGAAGATGTCGAAGTCGAAGAACAACGGCATCGACCCGCAGGCGCAGATCGAACAGTACGGCGCCGACACCGCGCGCCTGTTCACCATGTTCGCCTCGCCGCCGGAGCAGACGCTGGAATGGTCGGGCAGCGGCGTGGAAGGCGCCAACCGCTTCCTGCGCCGCGTCTGGGCCTTCGGCTACGCCAACCGCGAAGCGTTCGCCGCCGCCGGTTCGCCGCTGAGCGCCGTCGCCGCCTCGGACGCCGGCAAGACCCTGCGCCGCGAAGTGCACAAGGTGCTGCAGCAGGCCGACTACGACGTCAAGCGCATCCAGTACAACACCGTGGTCTCGGCCTGCATGAAGATGCTGAACACGCTGGAATCGGCCAAGGACGCGGAAGCGGCCGTGCTGGCGGAAGGCTACGCGATCTTCCTGCGCCTGCTGAACCCTGTGGCGCCGCACATCACCCACGTGCTGTGGAAAGAGCTGGGCTACGCCGGCGACATCCTCGACGCGGCCTGGCCGCAGGTCGATCCGGCCGCGCTGGAGCAGTCGGAAATCGAAATGATGATCCAGGTGAACGGCAAGCTGCGCGGCAGCATCGTGGTGCCGAAAGCGGCCGACAAGGCCGCCATCGAAGCGGCCGCGCTGGCCAACGAAGGCGTGCAGAAGTTCATCGAAGGCACGCCGAAGAAGGTGATCGTGGTGCCGGGCAAACTGGTCAACATCGTGGTGTAATCGGATCATGGCGACTACTTCGAAGTTCTTCCGCCGCGGCCTGGTGTACGTGGCCGTGCTGGCCGCCTCGCTGACGGTGTCGGCCTGCGGCTTCCATCTGCGTGGCGAGGG
Source organism: Duganella callida (assembly GCF_004614165.1). GTDB lineage: Bacteria > Pseudomonadota > Gammaproteobacteria > Burkholderiales > Burkholderiaceae_D > Rugamonas > Rugamonas callida. The sequence goes on from NZ_SPVG01000213.1 coordinate 13,343, forward strand.
CGGCCACTACACGCTGCCGTTCCCGACCATGTACATCGGGCTGCCGGAGTCGTCGCCGCTGGCGATCGATCTGAAGCGCAATATCCGCGCCAACGGCGGCACCGCGGTGGTCAGCAATCCGCAGGACGCCGACGGCGTGGTCGAGGTACTCTCCAATCCGGAGAAGACCAAGACCAAGACCATTCTGTCGCTGAACAGCAATGGCCGCGTGCGTCAGTATCTGCTGACGTACAACATCGTGTTCCGCGTGCTGGACAAGCAGGGCAACCAGCTGCTCGGTCCGACGCAGATCACGCTGACCCGGCCGATCGACTTTAACGAAACCCAGCTGCTGGCGAAGGAGCAGGAAGAAGCGCTGCTGTACAAGGACATGCAGACCGACCTGGTGCAGCAGATGATGCGCCGCATCGCGGCCGTCAAGACGCCGGGCATGTCGCTGGCGCCGACGCCGCTGCCGGGCGCCGACAAGCAGCCATCGGCGCAGCCGTCGACCATCCCGCCGGCCGTGCCGATCCAGTAAGGGCGAGTATGCAATTGCGGTTGGAGGCGCTGGACGGCCATTTGAAAAAGTCGCTGTCCCAGCTCTACGTGATCACCAGCGACGAGCATCTGCTGGCGCTGGAGGCGGCGGACAAGATCCGCAAGGCGGCGCGCGCGCAAGGGTATTCCGAGCGCGACGTGCTGACGGTGGAGCGCAGCTTCAAGTGGGGCGAGCTGCTGGCGGCCAATCAGGCGCTGTCGCTGTTCGGCGATAAAAAGCTGATCGAGCTGCGCATCCCGACCGGCAAACCGGGCAAGGATGGCGGCGCGGCGCTGCAGAATTATGTGAAGGATCTGAGTCCTGACAACCTGACTCTGATCACCCTGCCGAAGCTGGACTGGCAGACGCAGAAGGCAGCCTGGGTGACCAGTCTGCAGCAGGCGGCGGTGTATATCGACATCCCGCAGGTGGAACGGGCGCATTTGCCCAACTGGATAGGCCAGCGTCTCGCCCAACAAGGGCAGAGCGCGGACCGGCAGAGCATCGACTTCATCGCGGACCGCGTGGAAGGCAATCTGCTTGCGGCCCATCAGGAAATACAGAAACTGGCCCTGTTGCACGAGCCGGGCAAGCTGACCTACGAGCAGGTGCACGACGCGGTGCTGAACGTGGCGCGTTACGACGTGTTCAAGTTGAGCGAGGCGATGCTGGCCGGCGATCCGGCCCGCCTGGTGCGCATGCTGGAAGGCTTGAAAGGCGAAGGCGAAGCCTTGCCGCTGGTGCTGTGGGCGGTGTCGGAGGAAATCCGCACGTTGCTCAAGCTGAAGGCGGGCATGGCGCAGGGACGGCCGCTGGGGGCGCTGCTCAAGGAGTACCGCATCTGGGGGCCGAAGGAACGCATGATGGACCCGGCGCTGCGCCGCATTTCGCTGCCGACGCTGGAAGCGGCAATGAAGGACGCCGCGCAAGTGGACAAGATGATCAAAGGCCTGCGCGCAAAAGCGTTTGCCGGCGACGCGTGGGACGCGATGCTGCAACTGGCGTTGAAGGTCGCACGCGGTTAATTCCGACGAGACGACAATGGACATCAAGCAGTACATGGAAGAATTAGGCCAGCGCGCCCGCAAGGCGTCGCGCGCGATGGCCAGGGCCGACACGGCGACGCGCAACCGCGCGTTGACGCTGATCGCCGACGCAATCGAACGCGACGCCGCCGACCTGCGCGCCGCCAACCAGCTGGACATGGACGCCGCCGCCGCCAACGGACTGGAGCCGGCCATGCTGGACCGCCTGGCGCTGTCCGACAAGGCCATCGCCACCATGGTCGAGGGCCTGCGCCAGATCGTCGCGCTGCCCGACCCGATCGGCGAAATCTCCGACCTGAAATTCCGTCCGACCGGCATCCAGGTCGGCCAGATGCGCGTGCCGCTGGGCGTGATCGGCATCATCTACGAATCGCGTCCGAACGTGACCGTGGACGCGGCCGGCCTGTGCATCAAGAGCGGCAACGCCACCATCCTGCGCGGCGGCTCGGAAGCCATCCACTGCAATCGCGCGCTGGCGAAATTGGTCAAGCAGGGCCTGGCCGGCGCCGGCCTGCCGGAAGATGGCGTGCAGGTGGTGGACACCACCGACCGCGCCGCCGTCGGCGCCCTGATCACCATGCCGCAGTACGTGGACGTGATCGTGCCGCGCGGCGGCAAGAGCCTGATCGCGCGCCTGATGGCGGAAGCGACGGTGCCGATGATCAAACACCTGGACGGCATCTGCCACGTCTACATCGACGGCAAGGCCGACATGCGCAAGGCGCTGGACATCGCCTTCAACGCCAAGTGCCACCGCTACGGCACCTGCAACACCATGGAAACGCTGCTGGTGGCCCGCTCGATCGCGCCGCAATTGCTGCCGCAACTGGCCAGGCTGTACGCGACCAAGGAAGTCGAGTTGCGCGCCGATCCGGAAGCGCTGGCGATCCTGTCGGCCGCCGGCTATCCGCACCTGGTGGCGGCCACCGAAGAGGACTGGGCCACCGAATACCTGGCCGCCATCCTGGCGGTGAAAGTGGTGGCCGATGCCGACGAGGCGATGGAGCACATCGACGCCTGGTCGTCCAAGCACACCGAGGCCATCGTCACCGAAGACCACTCGGTGGCCATGCGCTTCCTGCGCGAAGTGGATTCGGCGTCGGTGATGGTCAACGCCTCGACCCGCTTCGCCGACGGTTTCGAATACGGCCTGGGCGCGGAGATCGGCATCTCCAACGACAAGCTGCATGCACGCGGCCCGGTCGGCCTGGAAGGACTGACCTCGCTGAAATACGTGGTGTTCGGCCACGGTGAAGTAAGACAATAGGGAGCCTTATGCTGTACCTCTGGATCAAAGCACTGCACATTTTCTTCGTCATCGGCTGGATGGCCGGCGTGTTCTACCTGCCGCGCATCTTCGTCAACCTGGCGATGGAGACCGACAAGAACACCATCGCGCGCCTGCTGCTGATGGGGCGCAAGCTGTACCGCTTCTCGATGTGGCTGTCGGTGGGGGCGGTGGTATTCGGCGCGATCCTGATCTATCTGGCATACGGCATCCACATGCCCGGCTGGCTGCACGCCAAGCTGACGCTGGTGGTGCTGGTGATCGGTTACCACCACATGTGCGGCCCGATCCTGAAGAAGTTCGAGCGCGGCGAGAATACCCGCAGCCACAGGTGGTTCCGCGTGTTTAACGAGCTGCCGGTGTTCGCCATGCTGGCGATCGTGCTGCTGGTGGTGGTCAAGCCATTCTGACGGGGACGACGATGAGCAAGGTTTGCCAGTATTTCTTTTCCGCGCAGTCGCCGTGGGCTTATCTGGGCCACGAGCGCCTGGTGACCATGGCGCGCAAACACGGTGTGCAGATCGAGATCAAGCCGTGCGACCTGGCCAATGTGTTCGACGCCTCCGGCGGCCTGCCGCTGGCCAAGCGCGCGCCGCAGCGCCAGGCGTACCGGCTGGTGGAGCTGGCACGCTGGTCGGCGTATCTGGACCTGCCGCTGCAGCTGCATCCGCCGTTCTTTCCGGTGGCGCCCGATCTGGCGAACCGGTTGATCGTGGCGACGCGGCAGGCGCATGGCACCGAGCAGGCGCTGGCGCTGTCCGGCGCCATCATGCGCGGCGTGTGGGCGGACGAGAAGAATATCGCCGACGAGGTGACGCTGGCGCGCATCGCCGGTGGCTGCGGTCTGGATGGCGCGGCGCTGCTGAAGGCGGTGGAGTCGGCCGCGGTCAAGGCCGAATATGAGAACAACACGGCACAGGCCCACGCGGCCAGCGTTTTCGGCTCGCCATGGTATGTGCTGGATGGCGAAAACTTCTGGGGCCAGGACCGCCTGGATTTCCTGGAACGTGCAATGCAGAAGTAACCCGCGCCCCACGGGGCGCATTTTTTTTAACGGACAAAAGGTACACCTATGGCATCCTTCTTTTGCCCATGCCCGCGCGGCATGGAAGCGGCGTTAGCCGAAGAACTGCGCGAAATCGCGCAACAAAGCACCACCATGAAGGTGCACAACGAAGTTCCCGGCGGCGTGCACGCCTCGGGCGAGCTGGAAGACTCGTACCGCATCAATCTGCATTCGCGCATCGCCTCGCGCGTGTTGATGCGCATGGCCGCCGGCGGCTACAAGAACGAGAACGATATCTACGACCTGACGCTGGCGCAGCCATGGGAAGAGTGGTTCAGCTACGACCACACCATCCGCGTCGACATCACCGCCGTCAAGTCGCCGCTGAAAAGCCTGGAATTCACCACGCTGAAGATCAAGGACGCCATCTGCGACCGCTTCCGCGACCAGTACAACAAGCGTCCGTCGGTCAACACCAGGGAACCGGACATGCGCATCGTCGGCTTTCTCGACGCGCACCAGTTCATCGTCTACCTGGACACCTCGGGCGAAGCGCTGTTCAAGCGCGGCTGGCGCAGCGAAACCGGCGACGCGCCGCTGCGCGAAAACCTGGCCGCCGGCCTGCTGCGCGTCTCGGGCTGGAAGCCGGGCGTGCCGCTGTTCGACCCGATGTGCGGTTCCGGCACCATCCTGTGCGAAGCCGCGCAGATGGTGCAGGGCATCCCGCCGGGCGCGCGCCGCCGCTTCGCGTTCGAGAAGTTCCATGATTTCGACGCCGCGGTGTGGCAGGACATGAAGGCCGCCATCAAGCCCAATCCGCTGCCGGCCGAGCCGACCATCTTCGGTTCCGACATCTCGGGCGACATGGTGGCCATGACCCGCTACAACCTGCGCAACGCCGGCATCCTGTTCGACGTGCCGCTCAAGCAGATCGAGGCGCAGCAGATCCAGGCGCCGACCGCGCAGCCAGGCATCCTGCTGACCAATCCGCCGTACGGCGAACGTATCGGCGTGCGCGGCGACAGCTCGCTGGGGCAGGACGAGCTGGCCAACAGCTTCTACGCGGATTTCAGCTCCACGCTGAAGCAGCGCTTCGCCGGCTGGACCGTCTACCTGTTCACCGCCGACCTGGGCGTGCCCAAGCTGCTGCGCCTGAAGGAAGCGCGCAAGACGCCATTCTTCAACGGCGCGCTGGAATGCCGCTTGTTCCGCTTCGACATGGTGGCCGGCTTCAACCGCCGCGAAGCCGCCAAGCCGAAAGAAGTCTGAGTCTCCCGCCGTAGCGCTGCCCGGGCTGGGCCCGGGCGCGGGGAGGGCGCGCAGCGCTCCTGCCTTCCCGCTGCCATCCGCCACCCGCCGCCCGGCGCCGGCGCGTCCCATAAGGAAAACGATTTATGCTGCCTGCACCGCCCGCCAATCTGCCCGACCAGGACATCGCCGACGATGTGCCACCGCCCGAACCGCCGCACCGCAAGCCGCTGACCGCCGGCGCGCTGGCGACCATGCTGGCCGCGCTGTCGATGATAGGCCCGTTCTCCATCGACGCCTATCTGCCGGCCTTCCCCAACATCCAGGCCACGCTGGGCGCCACGCCGCTGGAAGTGCAGCAAAGCCTGACCTTCTACATGCTGGCCTTCGCCGGCATGGTGCTGTGGCATGGCGCGCTGTCGGACGCCTTCGGCCGCCGCAACGTGATCCTGGTTTCATTGGGCATGTTCGCCGTCGGCACGCTGGGCTGCGCCGCCGCGCACACCGTGCATTATCTGTGGGTGTTCCGCATCATGCAGGGGGTGTCGGCCGGCGCCGGCGTGGTGGTGGGGCGCGCCATCATCCGCGACTTGTATGAGGACGCCGCCGCCGCGCGGCTGCTGTCGCTGGTGACCATGATCTTCTCGATCGCGCCGGCCGTGGCGCCGATACTGGGCGGCTGGATCGTCACCCTGTTCGACTGGCGCGCCATCTTCCTGTCGCTGCTGGCCTACAGCACGCTGCTGTTCATCTTCTGCTACCGCCGCCTGCCGGAGACGCTGCCGCCGGAAAAGCGCCATCCCTTCAATCCGCGCTTTTTGCTGCGTAACTACGGCGAGATCCTGCGCTCGCCGCTGTTCCACTTCAAGACGGCGGTGGTGGCGTTCAACTTCGCCGGCCTGTTCATCTACATCTCGGCGGCCCCGGTGTTCCTGCCGCAGCAACTGGGCCTGGGCGCATCGCAATTCGGCTGGCTGTTCATCCCCTCGGTGAGCGGGATCTTCCTCGGCGCGCTGGCGGCCAACCGCATCGCCGGCAAGATGACGTTCGCGCGCCAGATCGGCATCGGCTTCTGCTTCCTGCTGGCCGCCGCCACGCTCAATCTGCTGTATCACCTGTTTTTCCCGCCCGCGCTGCCGTGGACCGTGGCGCCGCTGCTGTTCTACACCTTCGGCATGTCGGTGGTGGCGCCGGGGGCGACGCTGCTGGCGCTGGACCTGTTCCCGCACATTCGCGGCACGGTGGCATCCTGCCAGTCGTTCGCGGTGACGCTGCTGGGCGCCATCGTGGCGGGCGTGATCGCGCCCGTTCTATCACATTCCGCGCTATGGTTAGCCGCGGGACAGATGGCATTTAGTGGCTCTGCTCTCGCTTTATGGTTGACGTCGCGCTATTACCGGAGCATATTATCGCGCTAATCAAGTCGATATTCGTTAACGGCAGGAAATTCAATTAGTTGAGAAAGAAATTTTTCCTACTGTTAAGTGTGCATCGGACTTTATGATAAGATAATTTTTTGCGGTACTCCTTTTAAGCTTGAAGTGGCCCTGGAACCCGCATGAATCCTGGTTTTGGCGGAATGCGGCGAGTGAGTTCCGCCTCTCGATCGATGTCTACCGGCGGCAATGCTTGATACGATGCATCAACAATCTGACCACGATATTCGCAATCGGCTGCTGATTGCCCGTCTGCCGGCCATGCCGCAGATACTCATCAAGTTGATTGAGCACCTGCAGGCCGACGACGCCGGCATGCCGGAGCTGGCCGCGCTGATCGCCAAGGACGCGGCGATGACCAGCAAGATCCTGACCGTGGCCAACAGCTCGGCCTATCACCGCAACCAGCGCACCGTGGGCCTGGAGCAGTCGCTGGTCTCGCTGGGCACCGACATGATCAAGACGCTGGTGATCAGCGAATCCGTGTTCCAGACCTTTAACAGCTTCCCCCATTCCGGCAGCACCGATCTGCGCGGATTCTGGAAAGGCTCGCTGACCACGGCGGTGATCGCGCGCGACGTCGCCCGGCAGATGGATTACCAGCACCTGGAAGAGGCTTATCTGGCCGGCCTGTTGCACAACGTCGGCCGCCTGGCGCTGCTGGCCACCGCGCCCAAGGAATACGCCTTCAACTTCACCGCGCGCGACGACGAGGATTTGTGCGCGGTCGAGCAGCGCACGCTGCAGATCACCCACGCCGAAGCCGGCGCCTGGCTGATCGAGCGCTGGAACCTGGATTCCTTCCTGGCCGACTCCGTGCTGTATCACCACGAACCGATCGCCCGGCTGGAGTCTTCGCATCCGCTGATCCGCATCGTGCGGCTGGCGCACCTGTTGTGCTGCCACGACGACCAGGAACAGGCGATCGAGGAATCGGCGCGGCTGTGCAACCTCGATGGCGAAAAGCTGGACCTGATCCTGAAGAACGCCGCGCGCCAGGTGGAGAAGTCGGCCAATTACCTGGGCATCGACCTGACCGGCGCGGACGACATCGTGGCGCCGGTGGCGTACGCGCCGCCCATCGTCGATCCGGTGCAGCAGCGCCTGAGCGAGGAAGTGCGCAACATGGTGCTGGTCTCCGAGATGGGCCAGACCTTCGCCCGCCAGCATGGCGAAAGCGGCCTGCTGGAAGCGATGACGCGCTCGGCGCGCATCCTGTTCGACTTCGAAACCGCCGTGGTGCTGCTGGAGAATCCGACCGGCCACGCGCTGCACGGCGTGCCTACCGGCGAACACCAGAACCGCCTGGCCGAATTCGTGGTGCCGCTGAACAAGGGCGGGCTGGTGGCGCAGGCGGCGCTGGAGCGCAAGCTGTCGTACATCAACCGCGACGGCCAGGTGCACAACGTGACGGAAGAGCAGCTGTTCCGCATCCTCGGCAGCGAAAGCCTGGTGTGCCTGCCGCTGGTGGCCAACCAGCGTTGCCTGGGCGTGCTGATCGGCGGCGCGCCGGCCTGGCAGCTGCCGCTGTTCCAGAAGCGCGAGCGCTTCCTGCAGTCGTTCGGCACCCAGGCCGCCGCCGCGCTGGAGACCGCGCTCAGCGAACGTGGTCACGCCAGGCGCCAGATCGCGCAGGTGGCGGAAGAATACCGCGAAGCCTCGCGCCGCGTGGTGCACGAGGTGAACAACCCGCTGTCCATCATCAAGAACTACCTGTCGGTCCTGGACAGCAAGCTGGCGCGGCGCGAACCGGTGGTCGGCGAGATGTCGATCCTGAACGAGGAAATCGACCGCGTCGGGCAGCTGATCAACGGCCTGGCCGATCTGCAGCCGACCGAAACCTCGCGCACCACCGACGTCGGCAAGGTGGTCGACGACGTGCTGCGCCTGTTCCGCGCCACCGATTTCGTGCCCGCCTCGGTGCAGATGGTGGTGCGCATGCAGGAGGAGCCGGCCGAAATCGACGGCGATGCCGACATGCTCAAGCAGATCCTGGTCAATCTGATCAAGAACGCCGTCGAAGCGCTGGGCGACGGCGGCCGTATCGAAATATCCAACCGCGGCCACGTCAACCGCGAACGCAAGCTGTATCTGGAACTGGTGGTCAGCGACACCGGTCCGGGGTTGTCGGCCGAGGTTCTGGCCAACCTGTTCTCCCCCGTACGCAGCAGCAAGGAAGGCGCCAACCACGGACTGGGACTGTCCATCGTCCATACCCTGGTCAAGAAAATGCAAGGCCTGATTACCTGCCGCTCCGGCAAAACAGGTACTACCTTTGAAATCCTGTTGCCCGCCAAGGGCAGTACCAGTCAAGTCGCCGGCGTGCAAACGCGGGTGATGGATTCAGTTTAAGGCCATCATGAACTTCAACCCTGTCGACCTCGCCCCCGTCGCCCCCCTGCCAACTGAAAACTGCCCCCGGTTGCTGCTCGTCGACGACGAGCCGCGTCTGCTGTCGTCGCTGTATGAACTGCTGCGCGACCGCGATTACCATCTGGTCACCGCCACCTGCGGCAGCGAGGCGCTGGCCCAGCTGACCAAGCTGAAATTCGACCTGATCCTGCTCGACCTGCGCCTGCCCGACATGAGCGGCCACGAGATCATGGACTGGATCAACGCGCGCGAGATCGACGGCGACGTGATCGTGATGAGCGGCGACGTCGGTATCGAGGCGGCGATCGGCGCGCTGAAGCGCGGCGCCTACGATTACCTGCGCAAGCCGTACAGCCGCGAGGAGCTGCTGAAGACGGTGGAGAACGCGCTGCAGAAACGCCGCCTGGCGATCGACAACGAGCGCATCGCCACCAAGCTGGAAAATTCGGAGAAGATGTACCGCTACCTGGTCGACTCGTCGCCGGACATCATCTACACCCTGAACCACGAAGGCAAGTTCACCTTCATCAATGACCGCGTGCAGCAGCTGCTGGGCTTCAGCCGCGAGGAACTGATCGGCAAGCACTACTCGGTGCTGGTGCACGACGAGGACCAGGAGCGCGCGCGCTATGCGTTCAACGAACGTCGCGTCGACGAACGTGCCTCGCGCAATGTCGAGCTGCGGCTGAAGTGCAATACCGGCGCCGCGGTCGACCGCACCTTCAACAACACGCTGATGACGATCTCGCTGAACGCGATGGGCATGCACATCCCGGATCACGAGGTGAAGACGCGCGAATTCTTCGGCACCTATGGCGTGGCGCGCGACATCACCGACCGCAAGCGCGCCGAGGAAGTGATCTCGTATCAGGCCTATCACGACATCCTGACCGATCTGCCCAACCGCATGCTGTTCAAGGATCGACTCGGCCTGGCCGTGATCCAGGCCAAGCGCAAGCTGACGGAACTGGCGGTGATGTTCGTCGACCTGGACCGCTTCAAGCTGGTGAATGACACCCTGGGTCACGTCAAGGGCGACGAGCTGCTGCAGCAGGTGGCGCAGCGCCTCAAGGATTGCCTGCGCCGCGGCGATACGCTGGCGCGCCAGGGCGGCGACGAATTCACCATCGTGCTGCCGGAACTGCGCGACCGCCAGGATGCCAAGGCCATCGCCGAGAAATTTCTCGAGAGCCTGCAGCGTCCCTTCGACCTCGATGGGCACGAGGTGCACATCTCGGCCTCGATCGGCATCGCGATTTACCCCGGCGACGGCGAGACCATCGACGAACTGCTGCGCCATGCCGACATCGCCATGTACCAGGTCAAGGCGCTGGGCAAGAATGGCCACAGCTTCTATCACGACTCCATGCTGGACGTGTCGCACCAGAAGATCGCGCTGGAACAGAGCCTGCGCAAGGCGCTGGAATTCAACGAGCTGGAAATGTACTACCAGCCGCAGGTGGATGTGAGCACCGGCCGCATCATCGGCGCCGAGGGACTGATGCGCTGGAACCATCCGCAGCGCGGGTTGCTGTCGGCCGGCGAGTTCCTGCCGTTCGCCGAAGAGAATGGTTTGATGCTGCCGATCTCCGACTGGATGCTGGGCGCGCTGTGCCGCGACCTGGTGCAGTGGAACATGGCCGGCGGCGAAACCATCCGCCTGTCGCTGAACCTGTCGCCGCAATACCTGGACCGCGGCGATTTCTTCGAGAAGATGCGCGGGGCGCTGACGCGCTATGGCATCTCGCCGGCGCAGATCGAAGTCGAAATCACCGAGAACATCGCGATCCGCAATCCGCAGTATGCGATCGAGCAGCTGAACAAATTGTGCCAGCTGGGCGTCTCTGTGGCGATCGACGATTTCGGCACCGGCTATTCCTCGCTGGCGTATCTGCACCGCTTCCCGATCCACACCATCAAGATCGACCAGTCCTTCGTCAAGGAGATCCACGACGAGAACGGCCACTATCCGGTGATCCTGGCGATCATCTCCATCGCGCGCGGCCTGGGCCTGCACCTGGTGGCGGAAGGCGTGGAGACCGAAATCCAGGAACGCTACCTGCAGGCCAACGGCTGCACCACCATGCAGGGCTATCACTACCATCGCCCGATCTCGCTGGCCAGCTTCATGGACGTGCTGCAGGAGCAGAACCGGCTGTCGGCGCCTGCCGTGACCATGCTGCACCCGGTCCCCAACAACAACGCAGAACACCAGCCGGCGATGATCGCCATCCAGGCCTGATAAACGAGCATGACGAAATACAGTCCCAACGAATCCGACACGGACAACGGCGGCACTTACACTGCCGAGTTTTTGCGCGTGAAGGGACTGGCCGAGCGCGGCGTCGCCAACGCCCAGCACAGCCTGGGCTTCATGTACTTCAATGGGCAGGGCGTGGCGCAGAGCTACGAACTGGCGGTGGTCTGGTATCGCCAGGCGGCGCAGGCGGGCCTGGAGCACGCGCAGTACAACCTGGGCGTGATGTACCAGAAGGGCCAGGGCGTCGAACAGAATTTCGAGGAAGCGGCGGCCTGGTACCGGCAGGCGGCGGAGCAGGGCTACGCGGCCGCGCAGTACAACCTGGGGTGGCTGTATGCGAAAGGGCAGGGTGTGCCCAACGACACCCAGCAGGCCATGCACTGGTTCAGCAAGGCGGCCGAGCAGGGCGACGCCGGCGCGCAGAACAACCTCGGCATGATGTACGACACCGGCAAGGGCGTGCCGCAGGACTTCAAGCAGGCCATCTTCTGGTACCGCAAGGCGGCGGAGCAGGGCTATGCGCGCGCGCAGTTCAACATCGGCCTGCGTTACGACAACGGCCAGGGCGTGCCGAAAGACGTGGGCCAGGCCATGTCCTGGTATCGCAAGGCGGCCGACCAGGGTTACGCACCGGCGCAATTCAACCTCGCGCTGCGCTTCGACAAGGGCGACGGCATCGCCCAGGACAGCCAGAAAGCCATCCTCTGGTACCGCCGCGCGGCGGAGCAGGATCACGCCAGTTCGCAGTTCAACCTCGGCCTGATCTACGACAACGGCCAGGGCGTACCGCGCGACGAACAGAAGGCGCTGGACTGGTACCGTAAGGCGGCCGAGCAGGGCCACGCCGGCGCCCAGAACACCCTGGGTCTGCGCTACTACCATGGCCAGGGTGTCGACCAGGACTACGAACAGGCGCACGCGTGGTACCGCAAGGCGGCGGAACAGGGCTTCCCCGGCGCGCAATACCATCTGGGGCAGCTGTACGATGCCGGTCACGGCGTCATGCCGGACCATCAGGAAGCGATATTCTGGTACCGCAAGGCGGCCGACCAGGGCCACCTGCGCGCCCAGTTCGACCTGGGCCTGCGCTACGAAACGGGGCGCGGCGTGCCGCAGGACTACCGCAAGGCCATGAGCTGGTACCGGCGCGCGGCCGACCAGGACTACGCCGCGGCGCAATACAGCCTCGGCCTGCTGTTCGACAACGACGACGGCCCGCAGCCGGACGTCATGCAGGCTGCGCACTGGTATGGCAAGGCGGCGGAACTGGGTCACACGCAAGCCCAGTTCGCGCTGGGCCTCCGTTACGACAACGGCCAGGGCGTATTGCGCGACTACGAGCAGGCGCACCACTGGTATCTGCAGGCGGCCTCGCAAGGCCACGTGCGTGCGCAATTCAACCTGGGCCTGATGTACCTGACCGGGCAAGGCGTGCACAAAGACCCGGGCCAAGCCTGGATGTGGCTGTCGATGGCCGACCGCGCCGGCTATGCCGCCGCCGCGCGCTACCTGAAGAACGCCGCCAGCCGCATGGACCCCAACCAGCTGGCCCTCGCCCGCGAACGCCTACCCGTCTAAGGCTCTGACCCCGAATCTAGGAAACGTGGCCGACCAGGTAGTGGCGTTCTTCTGGTGCGGCTGGCTGCTCCTTGCGCCACAGGCAGAAGCGGGTGATGCTCCAGGTCACCGGTTCGAAGCCGATCACCACCGCCAACGCACCGCGTGCCAGCGCCAGCTGCGCGTACGCCTCTTCCTGCACACGCCGTTCGGCCAACGTGCTGTAGGGGACGATGGCCGCGCTGCTGTGCGTGGCATGCCGCGCTTGCCGTACGTCCGCGCCGACCGTCGCGTGCCACGGCGTCCAGGTCTGCACGGCGGGCCAGCCGAACGCGCGGGCCACGCCCGCAAACGCCGGGCTGTTGAGGAAGCCGTGCATGGCTTCCTCGTCGCGCCAGAGGTAGAACGGGGCGTAGCTCTTGTCCGGCTGTTCGCCGTGCAGGTAGGCCTTGAACGCCAGACCCGGCAAACCATCCAGCTGCGGTCCGCGTGTGGCGATGCGCTCGCGGATGATCGCCATGTCGTAGTCGGCCGGCAGCACGAAGCGGTATTGCATCGCGATCATGCTGCCCCCAGCAGCGATACCGCCGGCCGCCCGCCGCCGAACGACCAGTCGTCGCCTTGCGCGCTGGTGATCACCACCATCACGTCTTCCGGCGCGATGCCGGGCGCTGCCGCCAGCAGCGCCGCCAGGTGGCGGTAGAAGGCTTGCTTGACTTCGGTCGTCCGCGGCTTGCCGGTGGTGATGGCGATCAGCACGAAGTCGTCCGAGCGTGGGCCGCCTTCGTAGTGGCGGTCGAAGATCAGTTCGTTCGGCTCGTGCTGGTGGATCAGCTGGAAGCGGTCGTTTTTCGGCACCTTGAACGCTTCCTCCATGGCCCGCTGCAAACTGTCGGCCAGCGCGCGCAGGTATTCCGGCGACTTCCCCTTCAACAAAGAGATACGGCTCATCGGCATGATCATTCCTCCTGAAGATTGACATGACCAGCATAGCGGCCTATCTTGATCCTGAAAATCAGGAATATTTTGATCTATCATTCAGAAAAACAGGATGGTCATGCGGCGGATTACCTTTGATCTCGACGTGCTGCGCAGTTTCGTCACCGGTGTCGACATGGGCAGCTTCGCCAAGGCGGCCGACCGGCTGGGCCGTTCCACCTCGGCCGTCAGCGCGCAGCTGAAGAAGCTGGAGGATCAACTCGGCACACCGGTGCTGCGCAAGGAGGGCCGCGGCATGGTGCCGACGTCCGCCGGCGAATCGCTGCTCGGCTATGCGCGCCGGCTGCTGGAGCTGAACGATGAAGCGGTCAACGCGGTGCGCGGCGCCGAATTGGCGGGCAGCGTGCGGCTGGGGATGCAGGAGGACTTCGGCGAGCATTTGCTGACCGAGGTGCTGGGCAGCTTCACGCGCGTGCATCCGAAGCTGCGCATCGAGGCGCGCAACGCCCGTAACAGCGAGTTGATGGCGCAGATGCGCGCCGGCACGCTGGATCTCGCGCTGGCCTGGGACGGCGGCGTGACGACGCCGCATATGCTGGACGTCGGCCGCCTGCCGCTGCACTGGATCGCCTGCGCCGACGAAACGCGGCTGGCGCTGGCGGACGGCGAGCCGTTGCCGCTGGTGATGATGGATGCGCCCTGCATCATGCGCAGCGCCGCCATCCGCGCGCTCGACCAGGCGGGTATCCCGTGGCGCATCGCCTTCAGCAGCCCGGGACTGGCGGGCGTGTGGGCGGCGGTGGCGGCGGGGCTGGGCGTGACGGTGCGTTCCATCGTGGGCATGCCGCCATCCCTGCGCACGCTCGATGCGGCAAGCCTGCCTCGGCTGGGTGAGATCGGCCTGCGCCTGCACCGCGCCCAGGCCGACTTGAATGCGCCCGCGCAGCGCCTGCACGACATCGTGCTGGAGGCGCTGCAGGCGAGATTGATTACTTCCTGATACGCACCCCTGCCAGCTGCGCCACACCGGCCAGCGTGGTCTGGGCCGCGTTCAGGCCAAGCAGGAAGTCCTTGTCCGAATAGTTGGCATACAGGTCGGTGGGCTGGTGCCAGTTCGGATTCCAGCCGGCGCCGATCTGCTGTCCGCGCTCGTTCTCGCGCATCGAGATCGATGGCACCAGGTCCATGAACGGCGTCGAGTCGGTGTTCGTCATGTGGAAGCCGACGGCGGCCGGGTAGTTGCTCGCGTACTTGTCGTTGGCGCTGCGGAAGGCCCAGGCCAGCTTGGCCGAACCTTCGGCCTGTTTCGACACCGCCTGGTATTCGATATTCACGTCGGCTTCGCGGCGCTGCTCCGGCGGCGACACGTAGACCGGCTGGCCTTTGTCATCCAGTACCGGCTTGCCGCTGGCGTCCAGCTTTGGAATGGGCATGCCATGGTCGTACATCATCATGTCGTGCTGGATCATGCCCAGCCACTTCGGTTCCGGATATTTGCCCGAACCCTTGGGGTTTTCGATGCCCTGCAAATCCTTGCGCTGCTCGACGTAGGCGGCGGCGCCATTCAGGCCGGTCTCCTCGTTGTTCCACAGGATGAAGCGGATCGAGCGGTCGGTCTCCACGCCGGGCATGCTGAAGATGCGCGCCAACTCCATCACCAGCGCGGTGCCGGAGCCGTCGTCATTGGCCGCTTCGCCGAAGCCGATGCCGTCCATGTGCGCGCTGACGATGTACATCTCTTCCGGGTGCTTGCTGCCCACCTTGGTGCAGTAGACGTTCTCGCGTTGCGAGGTGCCGACCGGCGTCTGTTCGGCATTCAGCGCGCGCAGGCGCTCGTCGGGCTGTTTCATCGGATCGGTGTTGACGCCGGTCGGAATGCGGTTGCCGAACAGCGTGCTGCCGCCCTGGCCAGCAGGACCGCCGGCGCCGCCGCTGGGCAGGCCCGCCGCGCGCTTCTTCGCCGGCTCGCCGGGAGCAGGCTGGGTGTACATGTATTGCAGACGCTCGGTATTGGTGCAGCCATAGGATTTGAGCTGCGCCTCGATCCAGTCCAGCGCCTGGCGGTTGCGCTGTGTGCCTTGCCGACGGTCGCCGAATGTGGTCAGGCCCTTGATGGTGGCCTTGTATTTTTCCAGCTCCAGCTGTTTGACCAGCGTGGAGATGGGATCATCCTGGGCCGACGCCAGTGGTGTGGCGAATGCCAGTGCAACGCTCAGAGCTACAACTGCTTTCATGGTCCATCCTTTTATTGTCGTGGAAGAGGCCCGGACATTCTGCATCAGTCGGGGCGTGACGTAAATCCATGTAAGCGCCGCACAACACTAGGATACAAAACGGGCACTCGGCGCAACGTTACAGACAACTACAGCCGGGAAGATGGAGACATTGTCCACACCACTCCATTCCCAGAAAATGACTGGAACCCGTCTGTTGCGCAGCAGTTTGTATCTGCTCGCCATCTTCCTGTTCTGCTTTAGCTACTGGATCCACCGATCATTCGGCAAACCGGACCTGTCGCAGATCGTCTATCACATGAACTTCGGCATGGAACTGGCCAGTTCCGTGGACCCCGGCATCACCTGGCGCTTCTTCCGCTGGTGTGTGCTGGCCCCGGTGATCTGCATGACGCTGCTGACCTATGCCGGGCCGCGCGTGCGCCGAGGCATCGTGACGGCGCCTGAACGTCTGCGCGTGGTACTGGCTCGGGTGCACCGCTGGCTGCCGTCGCTGTTGGTTTTAAGCGCCACCACGTTCTGGATGTGCGACGTCTCCGCGTTTAAATATGTAACAGCAGATTTCGGCCCCGATTATTTCGGCGCCAACTACGTGGCGCCGGCGACGGTGGCGATGGCGGCGCAGAAGCCCAAGAACCTGGTCCTGATTTACATCGAGAGCCTGGAGCAGGGCTACGCCAACAAAGCCGCCTTCGGCCACGATCTGCTGGCGCCCTTGAACGCGCTGCCGGGCACCAGCTTCCCATCCTATGAACAGGTGCCGGGCACCGGCTGGACCATCGCCGCGCTGGTGGCGACGCAGTGCGGCGTGCCGCTGGAACGCGTCACCATCTTCGATGGGAACACGCAGGGGCAGGTGATCAACTCCTTCCTGAAGAATGCCGTCTGCCTGACCGACCTGCTGGCGGCGCGCGGCTACCGCAATGTGTTCATGGGCGGCGCGGCGACCAGCTTCGCGGGCAAGGACAAATTCCTCAGTCAGCATCATTATCACGAAGTCTACGGCCGCGAAGAATGGTTGAAGAGCGGCGTGCAGGCCAGCGACATGAACGGCTGGGGGCTGTACGACGCGGACCTGTTCAGCCGCGCCAGAACCAAGCTGCGCGAGCTGTCGGCGTCGAAGCAGAAATTCAATCTGACCCTGCTGACGGTGGACACGCACGAACCGGAGGGGCATCTGTCGGACAGCTGCGCGCGGCGCGGCTTTGCCGGGTTTGACGGCGTGATCTCGTGCACGGCGGCGGAGGTGGCGGATTTCGTGCGCTACGCGCGGGAGAACGGCTATCTGGAGGACACCAACATCGTCATCCTCGGCGACCATTTGTCGCGCAAGAATCCGCTGACGGCGCAGCTGGAGCAGTTGCCGGCGCGGACCATCTACAACCGCTTCATCTCCGGCGACAGGCCGCTGCCCAATCGCGGCCAGCTGCTGCACTTCGACCTGATGCCGACCATCCTGGAATTCGCCGGCTACACGGTGCAGGGCGGACGCATGGGCTTGGGCTACAGCGGCTTCAATCAGCACGATCTGGCGCCACCTGAAAAACGTATGGCGGAAATGGATCAGAACCTGCTGAACCGATCCGACCTGTACATGGCGCTGTGGGAGGACCAGGAGGCCGATCACTGAGTGAGGCGGCTGCGTCCTCTTTACTCCGGCAGGCGGATGCGCGGTTGGCCCGAGATCGGATCGATGTCGGATGCCGGCTGCGTGGCTGGCGCATGGCGGTCGAGGACACGCCGTGCCGCCGGATCGACCTCGAACTGCTCGCCGCGCTCATTTTCGATCAGCAGCCGGTCGCCTTGCACACGCAAGGAGCGGAACCAGACATCCTGCACATCGCCTTCCAGATCGGGGCGGCGTGCATTGGCGTAGACCTTCAGGCGCCACAACTCCCGATTGGACGCGTCATACGCGGCCAGAATGCCGCCGACCTGGCCGTCCGTGTCCTGGTTACCCGCGACCTGGGCGTAGCGCACGCCGGCGATGAATACCGGCGCGACGCGCGGGGCTGGCGCGCGGCTGGCGCCTGGTTGAGTATGGTGCGTCATGGCGACTTCCTTTTCACTGTTGTTGCAGCTTGCGCACGCGGCAGCGACGATCAGTGCCGCGGTAATGGCCACGCCACGGCTCATTGGGTGACCAGCTTGCGTTCGACGGCCTGCGTCGGGGTCCAGCCGGTGTCGGCATACAGTTTGCTGCCCAGTGCGGCTATACGATCGCCGTCGCCGAGCGCGCCGGCGGCGTCTGCGCAGAAGAAGGCCCAGCTGTCCGCATTGTTCTGGCATTGTGCCATGGTGAGCGTACGCACCGCGGCATAACCGGGCTGCAGCGCGACGCGCGCGTTATTGACGCGGCGGAACACATCCGATTCGCGCGGCAACAGCCCCTGCCAACTGTAGCTGTGGTCGTCCGTCTGGCAATAATTGTGGGTCAGCTCGTGCACCAGGATGCGCGCCCAGTTGGTCGCGCCGGTCAGCGTGTTGCCGTTGCCCCAGAAGCCAGGCTCGACCCACACCGCGTGCACGTCGTTGTGGGTGAAGGTATAGGCCTCGCTATGTTCCCAGCTGCTGCCCGAGCCACGCTGGGCCGGATCGTCGAGGATGATCAGGTCTCCCACTTTGAGGCCGATGGCGATCTTCAGCAGGCCGCGCCGCAGCGTCGGCGCGAAGGTGGCGATGGCGCCATCGACATCGGCGTGCGTGGCGGGGATGAACCAGCGCCGCAACAGCGCCTTGTGCGCCGGTCGTTGCGGATCGGCGGCGACGATCATCGCGCGTTCGACCCAGCGCAGCGCCATCATCACGGCGCCGTCGATGCGTTTTTTTTGCTCGTCGGTGTAGATCTCGGTGGTGGCGTTGAGCACCTGATCGACCAGCGCGTCCGAGGCGTCCGCATACTGGATGGGATGCGCGGTCAGCGCGGAGGGCGAGGACAATATCCACAGCTTGCGCTCACCGCCCACTTCGAAGAAGTACAGGTGCGCCAGCGTCTTGAGCAGCAGTGCGCGGCCGCGCGCGTTGTCGGATGGTTTGCTGATCAGGTTGCCTTCGGCTTTGGCAGCGGCACGAATCACCTTGGCGGGAGACTGGGCGCCTTCCAGCTTACGGCGGATATCGTAAGGAACCTTCCCATGCAGATAATTGAAGCCGTCGTTGCGCACCAGCTTGGGCAGCGCGTCGGCAATGCTTTTCCATTGGCTCGCATATTTGTCGGGCGTCTGCACCGCGTCGACGAGTCGTTTATGGATACCCAGATACGGTGTTGGATTGGCCATCGAGACACCTCCTGACAACTGTTCCTTGGTGGATGGATAGCATGCGCCTGCGGTGACAAAACGTCAACATGCTTATGATTTTCTGTCACTTTATCGGCACGGGCGGGAGGGTGTTGGAGGCCGCTCGCATCGGCAACCGCCGACCAGGTTGTCAACAGTGGTGAAACCCGCATAAAATGCGTGGCGTGCGGGTGTAGTTCAATGGTAGAACGGCAGCTTCCCAAGCTTCATACGAGGGTTCGATTCCCTTCACCCGCTCCATTTCAATAGCCTGCCTCTTTTTGATGTCGCCGCCGTCGTAGCGGTAGAGTGCAACATAGCCGCTGCCACCAAATTCGATGGTGAGCTCCCGATACGCCGCCTCCATTTCCTCGACTGGCCGGCCGATCTCCGGCTGCTGTTCGAGCAACTGAATGCCCTTCTTAATTGCTGTTGCCGCACGTTTGGCTGCGGTCGGATTTTTCGTACGTAAGAAATCCCGCAATCGTTGAATATCACGTAAGGCAGTTGGGGATAATTTTACTTGTGGCATTCGGGGGCTGACAGCTCATTGTCATCCCCCCAAGAGTCTAGCCAGGTCGCTACCTCTGCTGCATCTACATGCAAGCCGGTATTCTGGTAGTCGGTCCAAGCTTCCAGCGCGTCCTTTCGGTAGGATTCGCGCTTGTCCTCTCGGTCCAGATATTGTGTCAGCGCTTCCTGCATCACGCCTTGGGGGGGGGCTGTTACGCCGCTCCGCCAAGCGTTCGACGCGGTCATTTATGGCCGCGTCGATTGCAAGCGCGATAGATTTCTTGCTTGCGCCTGGCATGATGATGGCTCGGTAAGAATAGGTTGTTCTTACCTTACCATATTTCCCGTCAGCCCTTGCCGGGCACCGTCTTCAGCAGGTTATCGCGCAACTGGGCGACGGATTTTTGCAGGACGGGGAATTCCTCCTTGGTCAGGCCGGTGGCGTCGCGCAGGCTCATGTGCAGGGCGCTTTCGCGCAGGGCACGGCCGGCGTCGGTCAGGCCGACACGCACCTGGCGCTCGTCGGCAGCGTCGCGCGCGCGGTGCACGTAGCCCATGGCTTCCAGCTTCTTCAGGATCGGCGTCAGGGTGTTGGATTCGAGGAACAGCTTCTCGCCCAGGCCGCTGACGGTCTGGTTGTCTTCTTCCCACAGCGCGATTATGGTGACGTACTGGGTGTAGGTCAGGCCCAGCTTGTCCAGGATCGGTTTGTATGCCTTGCCGAACGCCAGATTGGCCGAATACACGGCAAAGCAGAGGAAGTCGGACAGGCGCGGGGTTTCGGGTTTGCTCATGATGGATACCTCCATTGATAGATGCGTCCATTATACATCGGATGCGATTAGATCGAAAAAGCTTGACATCAAAAAATTTCGGCGTAATATACATCGCATGCGCTGCAATCGTATGCGTAACAAATCAATCCCAGAGGAGCAAGACCATGAGCAAAGTACTGTACACCGGCAAAACCCACACCACCGGCGGCCGTGAAGGCGCCGCCCGCAGCGACGATGGCCGTCTGGATATCAAGCTGAGCTCGCCAGGCAGCAGCGCCGCCGGCACCAATCCCGAGCAGCTGTTCGCGGCCGGCTGGTCGGCCTGCTTCATGGGCGCGATGGGCCTGACCGCCGCCAAGCTGAAAGTGAAGCTGCCGGCCGACACTGCCGTCGATGCCGAAGTCGATTTGCTGAACAGCGAAGAAAAAGGCTATTTCCTGGCCGCGCGCCTGAACGTCAGCGTGCCCGGCGTGGACCGCGCCACCGCCCAGGCGCTGGTCGATGGCGCTCACCAGGCCTGCCCATACTCGAAACTGTCGCGCGGCAATATGGACGTGACCATCAATCTGATCTGAGCTGAAAAGGGAGAGCGCACCATGTCCAACGATCTGCATCACGGCTCCTGCCACTGCGGCGCGGTCCAGTTCGAAGTACGCGCCGCGCTGACGCCGGCCGCCCGCTGCAACTGCAGCCTGTGCCGTCGCAAGGGCGCGCTGATGTCGCCGCTGTTCCCGGCGTCGTCGCTGAAGATCGTGCGGGGCGAGGATGCGCTCACCCTGTATCAGTTCAACACCAGGGTGGCCAAGCATTACTTCTGCAAGCACTGCGGGATTTATCCCTTCCACCAGACGCGCAAGGACCCGCTGCTGTGGCGCGTGAATATCGGTTGTCTGGATGGGGTGGACCCGTATGCGTTCGAGGCCGGCGTCAATGATGGCGCCAGCCTCTCCACGGTGATACTCGATGACGCGTGATCAGCGTATCAGCGCGATCAGGATGATGATGGGGATCGGCACGCCGAGCAGCCACAGTAAGATAGAGCGCATGTTGTTCTCCTTGTTTTAAATGAGCTGGCGCGCGATCAGCACGCGCGCATGGTCGCGGTTACGGCCGCCGATGATGGCGGTGATGGCCGCTATGAAAGCACCCAGCAGCAGGGCGACGAACATCCACAGTGCCGAGTGGGCGGCAGCCTTGCGCGCCTCCTCGGCAGCGGCGGCGGCGCGGGCCTTGACGTCGGCCGCGGCCTGCGTCGCCTGCGCATAAATCAGGTCGATGCGGTGTTCGGCGTCGGCCTGGCTCATGCCGGTGCGCTTGGCGATCAGCTGGGCCAGATAGGTGCGGTCTTCGCCGCTGATCTTGCCGGCCGCCAGATCGGTCAGCAGGATGCGGTTGACTTCCATGCGCTGGGCGTCGGTGGCCGCTTCGCCGTCGGGCGAACGCAGGATCATATCGGCAAAGTAGGTGTTGCCGCGGCCATTGCCGGCCGAAGCGGCACCGGCGCCCATAGCCGCACCGGCGGTGGCGGCCACCGGAGCGACTGCCGCGCCGGTGTCGATGGCGCCGCTCATGACGGCGCGCACGCCGCCGGCCAGCAGGGCCACGGTGGCCAGCGTGGCCACGGCCCAGGTCAGCAGGCCGTGGGCGGTGTCGCGGAAGTAGACTTCATCGGTGTGGATGCTGGCCCACTTGATGCGCAGGCGGCCGGCCATGTAACCGCCGATGCCGGCCGCGGCCAGTTGCGTGAAGGCGATCCAGACCACGCTGGCCGTGCCCATGGGCTTGTCGTTGTACTGGTACGGCGAGACCGACGACAGCCCTAGCCCGACGCCGAGAATCAGCAGGATGAAGGACAGCGCCGCCGCCGCGGCGGCGCCGGCGAAGATGGCGCCCCAGGAGACGCCGGAGGCGTTGCCGTCCCCGGCTTCGACCACGGCGGGAGTGCCGACGTTCAGAGGTTGTGTTTGCATGATGGCTCCTTTTAGTTATTGGACTTCATCATGCGTCGCCACGCGTCCGCAGTATGTTCGTGCTCGAACATAACTGAAGGATTGTCTATACTGTGGCGCTTATCCATCAAAGGCATCCTCATGAATATCGTCGGTCCCAAGCAGCGGTTGTCCACGCGTCTCGCCTTTCTCGCCTCCGGACTGGCCATGTCGGCGTGGGCGCCGCTGGTGCCGTTCGCCAAGCAGCGGCTGTCGCTGGGCGAGGCCGAACTGGGCTTGCTGCTGCTGTGCCTTGGCGCCGGGTCACTGCTGGCGATGCCGGTCACCGGCCTGCTGACGGCGCGCTACGGCTGCCGCAGCGTGATCCTGATCTCCGGCGCGTTGACGGCGCTGATCCTGCCCGGCCTGGCGTTTGCGCCGACGCCGCCGGCGCTGGCCGTCACCTTGCTGGCGTTCGGCGCGGCCATGGGCACGCTGGATGTGTCGATGAATGTGCAGGCGGTGATCGTCGAACGCGAAAGCGGCGGCGCGCTGATGTCCGGCTTCCACGGCCTGTTCAGCGTCGGCGGCTTTATCGGCGCGGGACTGATGGCGCTGATGCTGTGGGCCGGTCTGTCGCCGCTGGCGTCGGCCGGCGGCATCGCGGTGCTGGTGGCGGCGTGCCTGGTGTTCTGCGCGCCCGATCTGCTGGCGGAACCGGATGTGCAGAAGGGCGGCGGGCCACTGTTCGTGATGCTGCACGGCGCGGTGATCTTCATCGGCGTGCTGTGCTTCCTGTGCTTCCTGGCCGAAGGCGCGATCCTCGACTGGAGCGCGCTGCTGCTGACGGCGGAGCAGGGGCTGGACACCAGCCGCGCGGGCCTCGGTTACGCGGCGTTCGCGATTGCGATGACGGTCGGACGCCTGACCGGCGACCGGGTGGTGCGCAAGCTGGGCGGCAAGCGCGTGCTGTTGCTGGGCGGCTTGTGCGGCGCCTGCGGTTTCTTCGGCGCGGTGCTGGCGCCATCGGCGCCGCTGGCGCTGCTGGGCTTTGTGCTGATCGGCCTGGGCGCGTCCAACATCGTGCCGATCCTGTTCACGGCGGCCGGCAACCAGCACGCCATGCCAGCCAGCCTGGCGATTGCGGCCGTCACCACGCTGGGCTACGCGGGCATCCTGGCCGGGCCGGCGATGATCGGCTTCGTCGCGCATGCGGTCAGCCTGAACCTGGCCTTCGCCGGCCTCGGCTGCGCGATGCTGGTGATCGCGGCCAGCGCCCGGCTGGGCGCTGGCCGCAGGGCTTAGGCGCTCTTGCGCTGCCCGCGCTGCGCCAGGTGTTCGACCATGGCGCGGTGCGGCGGCAGGTCGGCCAGCGCGCGCTGCGACATCTGCGCGATCATGGCGAATTCCTTGCGGGCCTCCTCCATGCGCGGCAGCGTGCGCGCGTTGGCATACAGGTCGGTCGGATACTCCATCCCGTACAGCACATACTGCCAGCTCGACGGCGGGTACATCTCGTAATCCACCACGAAGTCCATGCGGTGCGGCGCGCGATGGCGCCACATGGCCAGCTTGTCTTGCAGCGTCTGCGGGATCGAGGCCGGATCGGTGTTGTCGGTCCAGAAGCGGCTGTCCTTGCGCTGCGTCAGGCAGTAGTGCAGCTTGACGAAATCGACGATGCGCTCGTAGCGCGCCTTCATCATCTCGTTGTAGGTGCGCGCCACCGGTTCCATGTCGCCGTCGTGCGGGAACAGGTAGCTGATCAGGTAGGCCGCCGTTTCGATCAGGCCGATGCCGGACGATTCCAGCGGCTCCAGGAAACCGCCCGACAAGCCGACCGCCACGCAGTTCTTCACCCAGTGCACATCGCGGTAGCCGACGTTCAGCTTGAGCTGGCGCGGATGCAGATCCTTGCTGGCCGGTCCGATGTAGTTGCGCAGCACCTGCTCGGCGCGCGCGTCGTCGGTATGGCGGCTCGAATACACGTAGCCGATGCCGCGCCGCTGGTGCAGGCCGATGTCCCAGGTCCATCCCGCCTCGTGCGCGGTGGAGATGGTGTAGGAGGGGATGGGCGCGTCCGGACGCTCGTACGGCACCTGCATGGCCAGCGCGCGGTCGACGAACAGCACGTCGTTGATGTTGCGGAAGGAGGTGCCCAGCGCCTCGCCGATCAGCGCCGCGCGGAAGCCGGTGCAGTCGATGTACAGCTCGGCCGTGAGCGCGCCCGCTTCCCTGGTGTGGACGGCGCCGATCGCGCCCCGGTCGTCCAGTTCCACCCGCTCCACCGTCGCCAGCACGTGCTGCACGCCCAGCGATTTCGCGTGGGTGGCCAGCAGGGTGGCGAACTTGCCCGCGTCGAAGTGATAGGCGTAGTTCAGCGGCCCCATGAAATCGGCGTCGCTCGGACGCTTGGGCGCGTGCGCCGCGTCGGCCACGCGCTTCTGCATGGTCGCCGCCGCCGCGAAGCCGACGCCGGCCGGCGCGCCGCCCTGCAGCCAGTACGGCAGCAGTTCCGGACCGCCGGGCCGCTGGCTCGGCAGGCTGAAGGGATGGAAGTAATGGTCGGCGCCCGGCATGCCCGGCTCGCGCACCCAGTGCTGGAAGTGGATGCCCTGCTTGAAGGTGGCGTCGCATTCGCGGATGAAGCGCGCCTCGTCGATGCCGATGGTGGCCAGCGTGCCGCGGATCGACGGGAAGGTGCCTTCGCCGACGCCGATGATGCCGATTTCCTTCGACTCCACCAACGTGATGCGCACCGCGTTTTCATCGGCGCCGGTGCCCAGTTGCCTGGCCAAAAACGCCGCCGTCAGCCAGCCGGCGGTGCCGCCGCCGACGATCAGCACATTTCTGACGCCCTGTTTTGGTAACGTTTTCATCCCGCCCTGTCTCCTATGAAAGCAGGGCTATCCCTTACGGACGATGCCGAAGTTACAACTCTGCTACAAATTTTAAATTGACATCCTCAATATGAATTATGTACCATGAAATCGATTTCACAAATACAGAAAACGATTTCAAGTAAACTGAAAACGTTTTCACATAACTTGAAATCGTTTTCCACGATAATCCGTAGCACCGCCCCTCCCCCTCGGCGTTCGCTACGCACAAGGAGACTTATGAACGTACCGCACTCCGGGAAGCGCTTGCTGTCCCCAATCCAAATGGCCATCCTCGCCCTGGTGGCCGGCACCAATGTAGCCTACGCAACCGAAGCGGCCGACGCCCAGGCCGGCGCCGCCGAACAAGCCCAGGCCCAGGCCCAGGCCCCTGCCGCCGACAGCGGCAAGATGACCGAGGTGTATGTCACCGCTACCAAGCGTTCGACCTCGCTGCAGAAAACCCCGGTCGCCGTGACCGCGCTGAACTCGGCCGCGCTGGACGACAACCATGTGCAGACCCTGCAGGACGTGGTCAACCTGGTGCCCGGCTTCGCCGCCACCTCGCAGGGCGACCACGGCGTCACCACCCTGACCCTGCGCGGCATCGGCAACGACTCCGCCAAGACCGAATACGCCGACCCGGAAGTGGCTTCCTTCGTGGACGGCATCTATTCGCCGCGTCCGGAAGGCGCGACCGCGCTGCTGTTCGACCTGGAAGCGATCGAAGTCCTGCGCGGCCCGCAAGGCACGCTGTGGGGCCGTAACTCGTCGGTCGGCGCCGTCAACATGCAGACCGTGAAGCCTGAAATCGGCAGCAACGCCGGCAACTTCGAGCTGGGCTACGGCAACTACAACCGTCTGGGCGCACGCGGCGCCTTCAACATCCCGATCAACGACACCATGGCGATGCGCGTCTCGGTGGTGCACGAGCAGCACGACGGCTATGTCGATTACCAGGCCGCGCCGAACGTCTCGCTGGCCGCGCAGCACGCCGCCGCCGATCCGGAAATCGCCAAGTGGAACGCCGCCCATCCGGGCAACCCGATCGCCTTCCAGCCGATCAACACCAACCTGTTCGTGCGCAACGGCGCCAAGTACAACGCCCAGGACCAGAGCGCGGCGCGCGTGAGCTTCCTGTGGCAGCCGTCGACCCAGCTGAAGTGGAACGTCTCGTTCGAGCACTATATCGACCGCGGCACCCCGAACATGAACCTGCTGCAGGTCGCGCGTCCCGGCGAAGACTTCTGGTCGACGCTGGCCGACACCGCGCCATACATCCACCGCGACGCCAACTCGTTCCGCAGCCGCCTGGACTACCAGATCAACAACGACGTGGCGCTGGCCTACATCGCCGGCTACTCGCACTTCACCGGCTCGTCGACCTTCGACCAGGACGGCGGCACCGTGGTGCCGACCAGCTTCCTGACCGGCGGCAGCCACCAGGAAGACAACACCGTCTGGTCCAAGTACAAGAACTACAGCCACGAACTGGAAATCCAGTCGACCGGCAAGCGTGACGTCGACTGGCTGCTGGGCCTGTACTACGCCAACGAAGACAACGGCATCCGCTTCGACATCCCGATCATGAACGGCACCCAGCAGGGCACCGTCGGCTGGCAGGGTTCGTTCGTGCAACCGAAGGAGACCGTGGATTCGAGCGCCGTGTTCGGCCAGGCCACCTGGAACGTCAGCGAATCGCTGCACCTGACCGGCGGCCTGCGCTACACCTCTGACAAGCGCAGCAACATCGGCGGCACCAACAACCAGTACACCAACCCGGACCTGCCGCAGCTGCCGATCAGCCCGAGCATCGATCCGCTGAACCCGGCGTCGGGCTTCGTCACCTACCAGCGTAACGACGGCGAGTTCAAGGACCACAAGCTGACCGGCCTGGTGCGCGTCAACTACGACATCGACAAGAACAACATGGTCTATGCCAGCGTATCGACCGGCTACAAGTCGGGCGGCCTGCAGGATGGCGGCCAGCCTTACGGCTCCGAGACCCTGACCAACTATGAAGTCGGTTCCAAGTCGACGTTCCTGGGCGGCGCGCTGCGCATGAACAACGCGGCTTACTTCGAGAAGTTCAAGGACTTCCAGTTCAGCGCCCCGGTCACCTATCCGGACGGTTCGCGCGGCCTGGCCACCTCGAACGCCGAAGGCGCCAACATCTGGGGTATCGAAACCGAGATCGCCGCCAAGCTGACCAAAGTGGACCGTGTGCAGCTGACCGCCGCCTACACCCACGCCACGCTGAAGCACCTGATCGGCGGTTCGAACGACTACCAGCTGCCGGCTTGCCCGGTACCTGGCATCAGCACCTGCCTGGACGTGACCGGCAACACCATGCCGCACTCGCCGAAATTCAGCGCGCAGCTGATGTACCAGCACACCTTCCACCTGGCGGACGGCACGCTGATTCCGCGTATCAGCACCCACTACGAAACCGCCAGCTGGCTGAGCGTGTTCAACCTGGGTGATCAGGATCGTCAGAAAGCGTACAACCGTACCGACCTGGGTCTGCGTTACGACGCCAACTCGAAGTGGTACTTCGACGCCTTCGTCCGCAACGTCGAAGACGGCAAGGTCAAGACCAGCGCCATGAACTCGTTCAACGGCGTATGGCAGGCGCAGTATTTGCCGCCGCGTACCTTCGGCATCAACGTCGGCCGCTCGTTCTAAGGTTTTTCATGTAGTCCAGTGTTGTCTGTGGTCTTACCCACCCCTCGCGCCTCACCGGCCGAGGGGTTTTTTTTCGGGGACAGACCACGATTTTGAAATATTTCAAAATCGTGGTCTGTCCCCTTTATAATTTGGCGATGCCCGCCCTGAGTCTTCTCCTCGCCGCCGCAGTCGCCACCGCCGCCTGCGTCGAGCCGCCCGCCGATCCGACCAATACTTACGATGCGCCGCATACTTTCGATAAGCTGGTGCGCGACTATCCCTTTATCCAGATCGCCAGCGCCGCGCTGCCGGAAGGTGTGCGCAAGTTGCCGGACCAGGTCTATGCGCAGTACGGCAGCCGCTGCCTGATGCTGGACGCCTATCTACCGGCCGGCGAGCAACTGCCGGTGGTGGTGTTGGTGCACGGCGGCGGCTGGAAGTCCGGCTACCGTTCGGAATTCGTGCCGATGGCGCTGCGCCTGGCGCTGCAGGGGTACGCCGCAGTGACCATCAGTTATCGGCTGTCCGGCGAGGCGCCTTATCCGGCGGCGGTGCGGGACGCGCAGGCGGCAGTGCGCTGGGTGCGCGCGCATGCGGCGCAGTTGCACATCGATCCGCGGCGCATCGCCCTGGCCGGCGGTTCGGCCGGCGGCCAGATCGCCGCGCTGGCCGGCGTAACTGGCGGCGATGGCGCCGAGGTGCAGGCCATCGTCAACATCGATGGCCTGTCCGATTTCACGACCGAACTGGCGCTCAAGTACGAAAACGATCCGAAGAAAAATCCCTCCTCGGCCGGCGCCTGGTTCGGCGGCCGCTACGAGGACAAGGGCGAACTGTGGCGCGCGGCGTCGCCGATACGCCACGTCCACGCCGGCATGCCGCCGATCCTGTTCATCGGCAGCGGGCAGCCGCGCTTCTCCGCCGGGCGCGAGGAGATGATGGCGCAGATGGCGCGACTGGGCGTCGCCAGCGACCAGCTGGTGCTGGACGGCACCCCGCATTCCTTCTGGCTGTTCGACCCGTGGCTGCAGCCCACCACCGACGCCACTGTGGCGTTCCTGCATCGATACCTGCACTAGGCCATGCTAGTATAAAGTTTGATTTCTGACCGATCCGGAAGCCCGACAATGCGCAACAAGATTTCCCTGCTGCTGGCCTTGACCCTGGCTGCATCTGCGCCGCGGCAGGCCGCCGCGGCCGAGCGCGTGGCGGTGGGCGCGTCCTTCAGCCACATCTTCGAACAGGGTGCCGATGGCCAATGGCAGGGCCTGGGCGTGGATGTGCTGCGCGCGCTGGCGACGCGCGCCGGCGACACCATTCACTTCAAGCTGTATCCCTGGCCGCGCGCGCAGGCCATGGTGGAGCGGGCGCAGGCCGATATTCTGGTCGGCCCCTACAAATCGCCGGAGCGCCTGCAGCGCTTCGATTTCATCGATCTGCCGTTCTACCGCGACCGCATGATCTTTTACGCGCGCCGTGACGACAACATCGCGTGGCGTGGCGACCTGGCGGCGCTGAAGGGCCGGCGCCTGGTGGCGGTGCGCGGCTGGCACTATGGCGCGCAGTTCGACCAGGCGCGCGCGCAGCTTGACGTCAGCGAGGTGCCGATGCTGGAAAACGGCTTGCAGATGTTGTCCCTGGGGCGCGTCGATCTGCTGGCGACCAATCAGCGCAACACCACACGGCTGGTCGACAACCTGCATCTGAACGACACGCTGACGGCGCTGTGTCCGGACATCGCGCAGCTGGACGGTTACATGGCCTTCCCGCGCGACGCCCGCTATAGCGCCGTGCGCGCGCGGTACAACGTCCTGTTCGGCGAGATGGTGCGCTCCGGCGAACTGGCGCGGCTGGGTGCGCGCAACGGCGTGCTGGTGCCGGATGGCGGCGCGCGTCCCGTCGCCTGCGGCCAGCCGGAACGCGGCAGGGGCATGCGATGAACCGGATCCTGCTGACACTGGCCATGCTGGCGACCGGCGCTGCGCAGGCCGTGCCGCCGGCGCCGCCCAAGTTTGCGCCGATCGCGGTAACCTCGATATTCCGTCCGCTGCAGGCCAACGGCACGGCCGATGATGCGCTGGCCAGCGGCCGGCTTACGCAGGGCAGCTTTGCGCCGGCGGCCCACGCCAGCAAGCGCTGGCGCATCGCCTTCCTGTTCCCGCACATGAAAGATCCGTATTGGGCCGGCTGCGCCTATGGCGTGATCAGCGAGGCGCGGCGGCTGGGCGTGGTGGCCGACATTCTGCCGGCCACCGGCTACGACGACCTGCATGGGCAGCTGAAGCGCATGGATGATGCCATCGCCGCCCGCTACGATGCGATCGTGGTGTCGCCGATCAGCATGACGGCCAATAACCCGTCCATCGCCAAGGCGCGCGCGGCCGGCATCACGGTGCTGGAGCTGGCCAACGACAGCCGCAGCGACGATCTGCATCTGAAGGTCACCACCTCGCTGCGTGGCATGGGTATGGAAGCGATGCGCTGGGCCATCCGCGACGCCCGCCAGCGCGGGCTGAAATCGATCAACGTCGCGCTGCTGCCCGGCCCCATGGGCGCCGGCTGGGTCAAGGGCGAGGTGGACGGCACGCGCATCGCTGCGCAGGAGGCGCCGATCGAAGTCAACGTCCTCGACATCCGCTACGGCGACAGCGAGCGCGGCCTGCAAGCCCAGCTGGCCGGGCGCATCCTGAACCGGCACGGCAAGCGGCTCGACTACATTCTCGGCTGCACCAGCTGCGCGCCGGCCGCGCTGGGACCGATCAAAGCGGCCGGATTGGGCGAGCGGATACGCGTGGTGGCCTATGACCTGACGGACGAGATCGCCCACCTGATCCGTAACCGTGAAATCTATGCGGCGGCGGACACGCGCGCGGTGAGCCAGGCGCGGGTGGCGATCAACGCCGCCGTCAACCTGCTGGAGGGACGGGCCAAGGAACAGCCGCACACCATCCTGGTCAAACTGGGCATGGTGGACCAGCAGAACTATGCCAGCTACCCGTTCGACAGCTCGATTGCTCCAGAGAACTACAAGGCGCAACTGGCTTACGATCCGGGCAAAGAGTGAGCTAGCGTACGTCCATTCGGGCCCATCTTGCGTTACTCTAGCAGTCAGCACGCACAGTCAGAGGAGTACGTCATGATACCGGAACACGACAGACGCCAGGCCAGGCCGCCCACGTCGGACACGGCCGGCTGGCATTCGTACGATTTCATCGTGCGCCAGGCGCTGCAGGTGCAGCGCGACATCGGCACGCCGGGCGCGGTGGAGTTGCTGCAGAACATGGGTCTCAATCCGCAAGTCATCGCCCGCGTCCTGTCGCCCGAGCGGCGCGTGCGCGAGGAAGACCTGCGCTCCCTGGCCGGCGAAGCCTGAGTCGGCTCTGACCCCGATCTCAGTCCTTGTGGTGGAACGGGGCGAACCAGGTCACCAGGAAGGAGGGGATGGTAGCCGCCATCACCAGCCAGAAGTAGTGCACATAGCCCAGCGCCTGCTGCAGGTGGCCGCTGACCACGCCCGTCACCATCATGCACAGGCCCATCAGGCCGGTGCCGAAGGCGTAGTGGGTGGTGCTGTACTTGCCCGGCGCCAGCTGCTGCATCAGGTAAATCATGAAGCCCACCGAACCGAAGCCGAAGAAGAATTTCTCCACCGCTACGCCGGCGCAGATCACGATCAGGCTGCCCGGCTGGTAGATGCTCATCAGCAGGAAGGTGACGTTGGGGATGTTCACCGCGCAGCACAGGATGAACAGGGTTTGCTGCAGGCCGCGGCGCGCGACGAAGATGCCGCCCAGCAGCGAGCCCAGCAGCACGGCGATCAGGCCGTAGGTGCCGTAGATCAGGCCCAGCATTTCATTCGACAGCCCCAGGCCGCCCTGGCTGACCGGGTCGACCATGAAGAACGGACCGATCTTTTCCAGCAGGCCGATGCTGAGGCGGAACACGAACGCGAAGCCCACCATCAGCCACACATCGCGCTTCTGGAAGAAGGTGACGAAGGAATCCTTGAGGATGAAGGCGGCGTCGCCGATCGACTTGGGCGCGTTCTCGGCCCTGGCGCCTTCCGGCATCACGCGCGCGTGCCACAGCGCGGTGACGATGGTGATCGCCGCCACGATGAAGAAGATGATGCGCCAGGAATCGATCCACTCCGGGCCGAACACGCCGGCCTGGTGGTGGAAGTAATGGGTGTGCAGCCAGCCGCTCAGGTACACCATGCCGCCCGAGGCGACGATGGGGCCGATATTCCAGCTCAGGCTCTGGATGCCGCAGAACAGCGATTGCGTCTTCGAGTCCAGCGCCGTCACGTACACGCCGTCCGAGGCGATGTCCTGGGTCGCACCCACCAGCGACAGCACGCCGAACAGGAACACCATGATCACCATGTAGTCGGGCAGCGACATGGCCAGCGCCACGGCGGCGAAGCCGGCGCCGACGATCAGCTGCGCGCACAGCACGAAGAATTTTTTGGTGCGGTACATTTCCACCAGCGGCGCGAACAGCGGCTTGATGGTGTAGGCCAGGATCAGGTAGCTGGCGTACTGCGCGGCCTGGCCGTTGTCCATCCCCAGGTTCTTGAACATGATGGAGGTGACGCTGGTCAGCATCATATAGGTCAGCGCCATGGCGAAGTAGCCGCTCGGCACCCACAGCATGGGCGTGCCGCGCGCAAACATGGCGCGCAACAGCGATGGCGATGGGGTGTCCGGCGAGACGGCCTGCGGCGGCTGCTCCTGCTTCTGCATGGCGGATGGTGCGGTGGTCATATTGTCGTCCTCGTGATTCTCGGGGGAGTGTAGCACCGGCTCTGCGGCAGGTTTTAAAACGGGCGCCGCCGGCTTTTCAGGGCCGGCGGCGGTACTGCTGTTGCGTTGCTCAGGCGGCGTGCGCGCTGCGTTGCGGACGCTGTTGGATCAGGTAGTCGCGGTACCAGTGGGCGCTGTGCTTGAGCGTGCGCTTCTGGGTGGCGTAATCGACATGGACGATGCCGAAGCGCTTGGCGTAGCCCGAGTTCCATTCGAAGTTGTCCAGCAGGCTCCACAGGAAGTAGCCCTGGATGTTCACGCCCTGCAGGCGGGCGTCGTTGAGCGCCTTCAGGTGGCGCTGCACGAAGTCGATGCGCGCTTCGTCGGGCACTTCGCCGTTGACGATGGTGTCCGCATTGGCCATGCCGTTCTCGGTGATGTAGATCGGCGGCAGTTCATAGTCGGCGTGCAGCTTGAGCAGCAGCTCGGTCAGACCGTCCGGGTAGATTTCCCAGCCCATGTCGGTTTTGCCCAGCTTGAATTCAGGCTGGCGCGGCGGGGTTTCGGTCGAGCAGAAGGCGCGGAAGTAGTAGTTCAGGCCCATGAAGTCGATCTTCTGGTGGATGATGGCCAGGTCGCCATCCTGCACCACCGGGGCGTTGTCGCCGTGCACCTTGAGCGCCAGCTCAGGATAATGGCCCTTGAAGATCGGGTCCATGAACCATTCGACCGAGCGCGAATACTCGAACGCGGCGGCGGCCTTGTCGGCTTCGCTGTCGGTGGCCGGATCGGCGGTCCACTGGTTCAGCACGATGCCCAGCTGGGCCGCGCTGCCGACCTTGCGCATGGCGCTCATCGCCAGGCCGTGCGACAGCAGCAGGTGGTGCGATACCTGGATCGACTGCTTCAGGTCGGCCACGCCCGGCGCGAACTGCGCGTTGCCGTAGCCGAGGTTGGCGGTGCACCATGGTTCATTGTGCGTTGCAATCGTTTTCACACGGTTGCCGAAGCGGCGCGCCACCTCCGCCGCGTAGTCGGCGAAGTGGTGGGCGGTGTCGCGGTTCAGCCAGCCGCCTTCATCCTGCAGGCCCTGCGGCAGGTCCCAGTGGTACAGGGTGATGTGGGCGGCGATGTTCTTGCTTTCCAGTTCCTTCAGCAGGCGGTCGTAGAAGTCCCAGCCAGCCTCGTTCCAGGCGCCCTTGCCCTGCGGCTGCACGCGCGCCCAGGCCATCGAGAAGCGGTACGCATCCACGCCCAGGCCGGCCATGATGGCCACGTCTTCCGGGTAGCGGTGGTAGTGGTCGCAGGCGACGTCGCCGTTGGTGCCGTCGATGACTTTGCCAGGGGTGTGGCTGAAGGTGTCCCAGATCGAAGGGCCCTTGCCGTCGGCGTTCGCGCCGCCTTCAATCTGGAAGGCACTGGTGGCGACGCCCCAGACGAACGAGGGCGGGAATTGCGTGAAATCGGTCATGTATTTATCGTTTTGTCAGAATTAACGGGTGCGGATGGGAGGACATTGCTACGTTTGAAAACGATTTCACGCCTCGTCGCATGATTAGACCTCAAGTGCCTGCGGGTGTCAATCGATTTGAAAAAAGCAAGGCCGGAGCCTGATATAATGCCGCCTCAATAAATTTCCTGACCGATTCCACCATGTCTTCCGATACGCCTAAAGACGCCCCAGCGCGGGGCATGCTGTACGACCCGACCGAACACCGCATCCGCAGTTTCGTGACCCGTGCCGGCCGCCTGTCGACGGCGCAGGCGCGCGCGCTGGAGGAACTGGGACCGCAGTTCCTGATCGAGTACGCCAAGGCGCCGCTGAATTACGAGGCGGTGTTCGGCCGCAAGGCGCCGGTGGTGCTGGAGATCGGCTTCGGCATGGGCGGCACCACGGCGCACATCGCCGGCGTGATGCCGGATAAGGACTTCATCGGCGTGGAAGTGCACACGCCCGGCGTGGGCAGCCTGTTGAAGCTGATCGGCGAGCAGAATCTGAGCAACCTGAAGGCGATCCAGCACGACGCGGTGGAAGTGCTGAACCACATGATCCCGGACGGCTCGCTGCACGGCGTACATATCTACTTCCCGGACCCGTGGCACAAGGCGCGCCACAACAAGCGCCGTCTGATCCAGGCGCCGTTCGTCCAGCATCTGGTGCAGAAGCTGGAGCAGGGCGGCTACATCCACCTGGCCACCGACTGGGAAGATTACGCGGTGCAGATGCTGGAAGTGCTGAGTGCCGAGGAAGGCCTGCAGAATACGGCGGAAGGTTACGCGCCGCAGCCGGCCTATCGTCCGCTGACCAAGTTCGAAAACCGCGGCATCAAGCTGGGTCACGGCGTGTGGGACCTGGTGTTCACCAAGAAGTAAGCTATTTGAAGTCAGCTATTTGATCAGCGCCGCGTTCAGGCGCTGCATCGTCTCATCGGGCGTCGCCAGCGTGCACCACAGGCGGCGTTCGGAGCCTTTGGGCTGGTCCTTGTATAGCACTGCCGAGAATTTGCCGTGGCGCTCGCGGCCTGGCAGATCGACCCAGGCCAGCATGCAGGCCGGCGCCTTGTTTTCCTTCAGCAGGACCAGCTGCTGCTTGGCCGGCGTGCCGCGCATGCCGTAGGCGATGCCGGCGGTCTTCAGCGCGGCTGTCACCTTGGCGATGGCTTCGCCCTGCGGCTTGCCGTGCTGCGTGTAGTGCTGTGGCGGGCGCTCGTTGTAGTGGATGATCAGTGGCGTGGCGGCGGCCGGGCCAGCCGCGATAAGCGCCAGCGCGGCCGCAAACCTGGCCCATCGGCAGCCTCGCCCCCTGTCATTCCCGCGAAGGCCGGAATCCATAGAACAGATGGGCATAGTCAGCATGGTTCCCGCGTGCGCGGGAATGACAAGTGGCGGCGCGGCCGCGCGTTCATTTTTCCAGTGGCTCCACGTCCAGCACCACCACGTACTGCAGGCGCTTGCCCTGCCACGCCGCGCCGCCGCGCACTTGCGCATCGCAGCTGCTCAACTGTCCCACGGCTTCCTTCTTGCGCAGCAGCTCACGGAAATTGACGGCTGCCTTCTGCGACAGATAGCCGACCATCCGGCCTTCGATAAAGACCGCCACGGCCAGATTCTCATAGGCGTTGCGATCATCGGGCATCAGCGTCGCCACGTAATGCTTGGCCGCCGCAACGTCGCCATGATCGCCCGCCAGCGCCTTCAGCGTCGGCTGGTAGCGCGATTCCGTCATCACCTCCACCATGAAGCGGCCGCCGTCGGACCAGCGCAGCGCCGGCGCGGCGTCCGGCAGCACCGGTTCATAAGGCACGCCGCTCGGCAGCGGCAAAGGCTTGGCCTTGACCGGGTTGGTCTTGATGATGGCATAGACCACCGCCGCCGTGGCGACGATGATCAGCAGGGAAATGAGCATTTGCATGGAGCGCTTCGATCAGACAAAGGCCGACAGTTTACCGCATGCCCTTGGACTCGTAGACGATTTTGCCGCCCACCATGGTCTGCAGCACCTTGACGTTGGCGATGTCCTCGGCCGGGATGGTGAAGAAATTCCGATCGAGGACGATCAGGTCGGCCAGCTTGCCGACTTCCAGCGAACCGGTTTCCTTCTCCTGGCGCAGCGTGTAGGCGGCATTGATGGTGATCGCGCGCAGCACCTCGGCGCGCGGCATGCCCGGTTGCGCGGTCAGCGTGCCGCCGTATTCCGGGCCCGCGTCCGGCGCGGCGGTGCGGGTCACGCCGACCTTCAGCGCGAACCATTCGTCGAGCGGATCGACCGGCCAGTCGCTGCCATAGGCGATGCGCCCGCCGGCGTTGAGCAGCAGCGCCTGCGGTTCGACCAGGGCATAGCGCTGCGGTCCCATGTAATCCTTCAGCGCGCCCAAAGTGTCCGGCGCCGGTTTGGCCCACTGGAAGGACAACACCGGCGTCACATCCAGCTTGGCGAAGCGCGGATAATCGGTGGGATCGACGATTTCATCGTGCGCCAGCGCCGGGCGCACCAGTTTGCCGGCCGGCGTGGCGCGCAGCCATTCGATGGCGTCCAGCGATTCGCGCACGGCGCGGTCGCCATCGACGTGGATGTGCGGATCGATGTGGGCGCGCGCCAGTGCATCCAGCGTCTGGCGCAGCGATTCGGCCGAAAAATAACTGGCCGGGCCGCTGGACGGGCCGGGCTGCCAGTCCGGCTTGTCCGGCGTGCCCTTGTTGACCAGGTAGGGGGCGATCATCGCGCCGGTGAAGGCGGGGGCCGAGATCACACCGTCCATGAACAGCTTGGCGTGCCGTACCTGCATCGATGGCGCGACCTTGGTCGGTCCCTGGTCGAACTGCTTCTGCTGCTTGAGCAGTTCGGCCACCGCGCTTTGCGGCGTCGCGCCCTTATCCAGATCGATCAGCACCGCGAAGTGCGCGCGTGCCGTCAGCTTGCCCTGTTTCTGCAGGTCCGTGAAGGCGGTCATGGTTTCCGGATCGGTGTAGGCGTCGAGGAAGCTGGTGAT
Organism: Duganella callida; assembly: GCF_004614165.1. Taxonomy (GTDB): domain Bacteria; phylum Pseudomonadota; class Gammaproteobacteria; order Burkholderiales; family Burkholderiaceae_D; genus Rugamonas; species Rugamonas callida. The sequence continues at coordinate 50,523 of NZ_SPVG01000213.1, forward strand.
GCCCTGCTGGCGCATCGCCGCCAGCGCGGCCTTGGAGGCGGACAGGTTCTCTGCCACCGTCAGCGGGGGCAGCAGATTCATGGCCAGATCCTGGGCGGCATCCTCGAGCAGACCGGTGGCGTTGCCCTTGTCGTCGCGGGTGATCTTGCCGCCAGCGGGATCGGGCGTGGCGCGTTCTATCTTCGCGGTCTGGATGCCCCTGGAGTTCAGCAGCGCCGAGTGGCCGAACGAGGAACGGACGATGATGGGGCGCTCGGTCTTGAGCGCATCGAGCGTGGCGGCCGTCATCTCCACGCCATCGGGCTGCATGCCCTGCTGGAACCAGTTCACCACGATCATCCAGCGATCGGGGCCGGACTTCTTGTCGTTGTCGAGACAAGCCTGAATGCGCGACTGGAATTCGGCGACGGTCAGCTTCTCGTAATTCAGGCTGCAGTTGAGCAGGCGGCTGCCGCCCGATTGCGGATGCATGTGACCATCGATCAGGCCCGGCATCAGCATGCGGCCGTGCAGATCGATCACCTCCGTCTTGCGGCCGGTATGGGCTGTCACGCCGGCGTCATCGCCGACATACACAATGCGTCCGCCGCGCACGGCCAGCGCCTGCTGCACGCTGTCCTTGCCATCGACAGTATAGATATAACCGTTGCGGTAGACCGTATCGGCCGGCCTGGTCTCGGCCTGCGCCGTGGCGAAAAGGCCCAGTGCCAGAACTGCGAGCAAGCCGGTCTTGATCATATAATCCCTCGTCTAAGTGGCTCCCATGCGCCTGGCCAGCAGGGATGGCGGCAGAAACGCCAGCAGATTCCCCGCCAGTACCAGCGCCAGCCCGCACAAGGCCAGCGGCGTCCAATGATAGCCTTCGTAAATGGTCGAAATGGTCAGCGCTACGATGGGGAATAATACCGTGGAATAGGCCGCGCGGTCCGGCCCGATGCGGCCCACCAGCAACAGATACGCGGTAAAGCCGACCACCGACCCCGGTATCGCCAGGTACAGCAGCGCGCCCAGATAGCGCGGCGCAGGATCGACGATGAACGGCATCCCCAGCGCCAGCGCGGCGACGCCCAGCGTGGTCGAACCGATCAGCATGGCCCAGGTATTGGTCAGCCATGGCGTCAGGCCGAGGTTCAGCGACTGCATGCGGCTGGACAGCAGGTTCCCGCACGAGAAGCACAGGGTGCCGCCGATGGTGAGCGCGAGGCCGGTCAGCGTATGGCTGTCATGCCAGTGGCCGGCCATTTGCGGCGCGAACAGCAGCAGGATGCCGCCGAGGCCGAGCAGGGCGCCCAGTATCACTTGCGGCTTGATGGCGCGACCGAGAAAGATGCGGCCGTTGATCGCGTTCCACAGCGGCGCGGTGGAAAACACCACCGCTTCCAGTCCGCTGGTGATCCACTGGCTGGCGTAATAGAAGCACAGGAAGTTCAGGCAGAACAGCGCGATACCCTGCGCAAACAGGTAGGGCCAGGCCTGGCGCGGCGGCCACCAGGTCTTGCGGGCGATCAGCAGGCCGGCCAGCAGCACCGCGCTGGCGATCCAGAAGCGATACGCGATCGACACCGGCGCCGGCACCACGCCGATCTGGAAAGAAATGGCGATCCAGGTGGTACCCCAGATCAGCACGGTCAGGATGTAGAGAAAGATATTCATGCCGCCAGCATGCCGCCCGCGCGGCCACCCCGCTTGTCTGAAATTGCGTAAATCCGGGGTCAGGTCTCCCATTGCGTCACGAGCTCATGCTGCAATGGAAGACCTGACCCCGGAGTTGTCTGAAATTGCGCATTTTGCGGTAGTGGCCGGCGGTGGCGCCGGGGGCGTGCTAGACTTTTCGGACTATGCCAGCCCGTCCCGCCATCGCTCATGCGCTTGAATCGCCTCCCGTGCCGGAGGGGGCGTTGTCGCGCTCGGTCTTCAAGACCATGTCGGAGACGGATGCGCAGCTGGAGCGCTTTGCCTGGCTCGGCGATGAGCTGGCCGTGGCGATCTGGCGCCGCGAGACGGTGGTGGCCGAGACCAGCTACGACAAGCCGGGCCACCATACGCTGTCGTGCTACATGAATGGCGGCCACCGCACCGAGCGCTGGGAGTTGCCGGGCCTGTACGGCGGGCCGAAACGTCTGTGCACGCTGCCGGACTGGCACGAGTCGTCGTGGACGGTGCGCGGGCACATGCATTTCATGCACCTGTACTTTTTGCCCGAGCATTTCACGCGCCGCGCGGTGGTGGAGCTGGACCGCGAACCGCGCGGGCTGACCTTGAGCGACCGCACCTATTTTGAGCACGACCGCATCGCGCAGATGTGCGCCACGCTGGCGGCGATGCCATGGGATGGTGCCGACGCGCAGCTGCGCGCCAACGAGGTGGCGCATGAAACCCTGAGTCAGCTGCTGCTGGCGCAGTCGGTGCCGCAGCACCAGCAGTGCGTGCGCGGCGGCCTGGCGCCGGTGGTGCGACGCCGTCTGGCCGATTACATCGAGGCGCACCTGGCACAGACCATCACGCTGGGCATGCTGGCCGAACTGGCCTGCATGTCGGAGTATCACCTGGTGCGCATGTTCAAACTGTCGTTCGGCATGTCGCCCTCCGCCTGGATCGCCGCGCGCCGCATCGATCACGCACGCGGTCTGCTGAAGCATACCGACCAGCCCTTGCAGCAGATCGCCGACGCCTGCGGTTACGCCGACCTCAGCCACTTCAGCCACCGCTTCCGCGCCGCGGTCGGCGCGGCCCCCAGCCGCTACCGGAGCATTCTTGCCTGATCAGTCCATCTCGCTGATCAGCGCGACAATCTCGTCGCCATACGAGGCCAGCTTCTTCTCGCCCACGCCCGAAATGCCACGCAGGTCGTCCAGCGCGGTGGGGCGGGCCTTGGCGATTTCGCGCAGGGTGGCGTCGTTGAAGATGATGTAGGCGGCGACGTTGTGTTCGCGCGCGGTGCCCATGCGCCACGAGCGCAGGCGGTCGAAGATGCGCTGTTCCTGTGCCGACAGATCGGTCTCCACGTAATCCTTGACCGCGCGGCTGGGCTTCTGCTTGACCGGTTTCTGGTACTGGCGCAGCTGTACCTTCTGCCCGCCCTTCAGCACCGGGCGCGCGGCCTCGGTCAGTTTCAACGAGCTGAATTGCTCGTGATCCACCGTCAGCAGGCCGAGCGCGATCACCTGGCGCAGGATGGCGCGCCACTCCTGTTCGCTGCGGTCGGCGCCGATGCCGAACACCGACAGCGAGTCGTGATGCCAGGTCTTGATCCGGTCCGTCTCCTGGCCGCGCAGCACGTCGATGACGTGACCGGCCGCGAAGCGCTGGTCGACGCGGTACACGGCCGACAGCAGTTTCTGCACCGGCACCGTGCCATCGAACGACACCGGCGGGATCAGACAAGTGTCGCAATTGCCGCACGGGCCGGCCTTTTCGCCGAAGTAGTCGAGCAGGCGCACGCGCCGGCAGCTCAGCGTCTCGCACAGGCCCAGCATCGCATCGAGCTTGGCGCCCAGCACGCGCTTGAAGGTTTCGTCGGCCTCGGATTCGTCGATCATGCGCCGCTGCAGCACCACGTCCTGCAGGCCGTAGGCCATCCAGGCGCTGGCCGGCATGCCGTCGCGGCCGGCGCGGCCGGTCTCCTGGTAGTAGCCCTCGATGCTCTTGGGCAGGTCCAGGTGGCAGACGAAGCGCACGTCCGGCTTGTCGATGCCCATGCCGAAGGCGATGGTGGCGCACATGACGATGTTTTCTTCGCGCAGGAAACGCGCCTGGTTGGCGGCGCGCACCGAATGCTCCATGCCGGCGTGATAGGCCAGCGCGCGCACACCGTTTTCGTTCAAGAATTCCGCCGTCTCCTCCACCTTCTTGCGCGACAGGCAGTAGACGATGCCGCAGTCGCCGCCGTGCTCGGTGGTGATGAAATCGAGCAGCTGCTTGCGGCCATTGCCCTTTTCGACGATCTGGTAGCGGATGTTGGGACGGTCGAACGAGGACACGAACTGTGCCGCGTCCTGCAGTTGCAGCCGGTGCACGATCTCGGCGCGCGTCTGCGGATCGGCGGTGGCGGTCAGCGCGATGCGCGGCACGTTCGGGAACTGCTCGTGCAGCACCGACAGCTTGATGTACTCGGGGCGGAAGTCGTGTCCCCATTGCGACACGCAGTGCGCCTCGTCGATGGCGAACAGCGCGATCTTCGAATCCAGGAACAGGTTCAGGCAGCGCTCCGTCATCAGCCGCTCGGGGGCGACGTACACCAGGTCGATTTCGCCGGTGCGCACCAGCCGTTCGATGCGGCTGGCTTCCTCGTAGGTCTGGGTGGAGTTCAGGAAGGCCGCGCGTACGCCGACTTCGGCCAGCGCATCGACCTGATCCTGCATCAGCGCGATCAGCGGCGACACCACCACGCCGACGCCGTCGCGCAGCAGGGCCGGGATCTGGTAGCACAGCGACTTGCCGCCGCCGGTGGGCATCAGCACCAGCGCGTCGCCGCCATTGGCGACCTGGTCGACAATCTCCGCCTGCTGGCCGCGGAAGGCTGGATAGCCGAAGACGGTCTGCAGCAGGTGGATGGCGCGTTCGTGGATTTCCTGATGACTCATGGTGCTACTGCAACTGCTTTCAAAGATTTAATCGGCCCAGATAATAACGCCAGTGTAACCGGTGATCAGCACCAGCAGGCCAAATGCGATGCGATACCACGCAAACGCGGTGAAAGTATGGGAGCTGATGTAGCGCAGCAGCCAGCGCACGCACAGGAAGGCGGAGATAAATGCCGAGATGGTGCCGATCGTGAACAGAGGCAAGTCCGACGCCGACAGCAGCGCGCGTTCCTTGTACAGCGAATACACGGTGGCGCCGACCAGGGTCGGCATCGCCAGGAAGAACGAAAACTCGGTGGCGACCTGGCGCGACAGGCCGAAAATCATGCTGCCCATGATGGTGGCGCCCGAGCGGCTGGTGCCCGGAATCAGCGCGAAGGCTTGGGCGATGCCGATTTTCAGCGCATCGACCGGGGTGATGTCGTCGACCGAATTGATACGGGCCACGCCCGGATTGTTTTTGGCGCGCTTTTCCACCCACAGGATCACGAAGCCGCCGATGATGAAGGCCAGCGCCACCGGCACCGGCGCGAACAGCACCTGCTTGATGGCCTTGTTGAACAGCACGCCCAGCACGGCGGCCGGCAGGAAGGCGATCAGCACATTGATGACGAAGCGCTGCTGTTTCGGATCGCCGAGACCGCCCAGGATGGCGGCGATGCGGGCGCGGTATTCCCAGAACACGGCCAGCATGGCGCCGGCCTGGATCACGATCTCGAACACCTTCATTTTCTCTTCCATGCCCTGGAAGCCCAGCAGGTGCTCCGCCAGAATCAGGTGGCCAGTGGATGAAATCGGCAGGAATTCCGTGAAACCTTCAACCAGGCCCATGACAAGGGCTTTCAGCGCGAGAACGATATCCATGAATTAAGTTTTTACACGTGGAAGTTGGGGAAGTGAGGGAGGCGAGCAGGGCGCCGGGGTCGAAGCTTACCATGTTCAGCCGCGGCCGTTGTCAATCTGACTCAAGCGTAATCTGGCCCGCTGACAGGGAAATGAAAAAAAATCCCGCTGACCGGGGGAGACAAGCGTCGGTCAGCGGGACAAAGCAGCGACTTACAGCGGAGTCGCGGGAGATGCGCGTTTGGGGACAGACCACGATTTTGCAACAAGCGCGCTTGTTGCAAAATCGTGGTCTGTCCCCGGTGTTTAGAAGGTCACGTCGAGGCGGGCGCCGAAGTAGCGCTGGAAGTCGCGCGGCGGCAGCCATTCGGTGGTGTTGACCGCGATCGGCGTGTTCGGCGCTTTCGGGCTCCAGGTGCCGTTGGCGATGGCGCTGTTCAGGCCGGCCGCGTAGCGCTTGTCGAACAGGTTGTTGACCAGGAAGGTCACCTTGTAGCGGTCCTGCTTGTCCTTGACGCCGAAGCTCAGGTTGGCGATGTTGTACGCGCCCTGGATGGTGTTCGGGTCCTGGTTCAGCGAGAACTGCGTGCGGCTCTGGTAGCGCGTGGAGCCGGCGACGAAGCCGTTGAAGCTGTATGGCAGCGTGACGTCGTACTGCGCGCCCAGGTTGACTTTCACCTTCGGCGCGTTGGGCAGGGTCTTGCCGGCCAGGTTTTGCACGTAGGTGTTGTTGTACTTGGCGCTCAGCGCGCAGCCCGGACCGGGCACGCCGGCGGTGCCGGCCGCGTTCAGCACGTTGTAGCAGGGACCGTTCTCGAATTCCTGGATGGTCGCCTCGGTGTAGGCGAAGCTGCCGTTCAGCTGCAGCCCGCGCGTCACGCGCCAGCTGCCTTCCAGTTCCACGCCCTGGGTGCGCAGGCCGCCGATGCTGTTCAGGCCGGTGCGGTAGGTGCCGTCGTCGTCAAAGAAGCTGGACGATTGCTGGAAATGGCGGAAGTTGGTGCGGAACAGGGCCAGGCTGAACATGGCGCGGTTGTCCAGCAGGCTTTGCTTCCAGCCCAGCTCGTAGCTCTTGGCGGTTTCCGGCGCCACCGCCGGCAGCTTGGCCGTGGCGGCGGTGAAGCCCGAGGTCAGGTCGTAGGCCTTGCCCTTGTGGCCGGTCGAGGCCATGGCGTAGAACATGGTGTCCTTGTTCAGGCGGTGCTCCAGGCCGAGCTTGCCGGTGGTGCTCTTGTCGGTGTCGGCCTTGGTGTAGAACTCGGTCAGGGCGAACGATTGCGGCGGCACGGTGTAGCGGCGGAAGTTGTAGCCGGTGTCTTCCAGGTTGTAGCGCGCGCCCAGGATCAGGCTGGTATCGGGACGGAAGTCCCACGAGCCCTGGCCATAGACGGCCTTGCTGACGTTCCAGGCGTCGGCGCCGTACGAGGTGCCGTAGGCCTGGATCAGCGGCGCCTTGGTCAGCTCGCGGGTCAGCGCGTTCTTGCCGTACCACAGGCCGGCGACGTAACGGATCGCGCCCTTGTCCGGCGAGGTCAGGCGGAATTCCTGGGTGGTCGATTTGACGTCGAAGAAGCCATACTGGTACAGGCCGCCATGCATGCCGGTCGGCTGGCCGTTCGGCAGCAGCAGGAACGGCAGGATGTCGACGTCGGTGTTGTCGTTGTCCTGGTAGTCGTCCATGTGGTAGCTGCTGTAGGACGAGATCGAGCTCAGCGTGTGGCCTTTCAGCGGGCTGTTGTCGTCGAAGGCCCAGTCCAGCTTGACGCCGGTGCCGGCGTCGTGGAACTTGCCGCCGGTCGGGTAATCGTTGCGCACGCTGCGGTTGTCCGGGCCGATGGTGATGCCGGACAGGACCACCGACGGCGGCAGCTGCGGCGCGTTGCGGTACAGCGCGCCCGGCGTCATCGAGGTGAACGCGGTCGAGCAGCAGAATTTCTCGGTGCGGTTGTAGTGCGGCGTCAGGGTCAGGGTCAGCTGGTCGAGCGGCTGCCATTCGAGCTTGCCGCTGAGGTTGTCGCCCTTGGAACCGTTCAGCTTCTTGCCGGTGGTGAGGTCGTTCAGGGTGCCGTCGTAATTGGTCTTGCTGGCCGCCAGCCGCACGCGCAGGGTGTCCGACACCGAGCCGCCGGTGCTGAAGCCGACACGCCATTCATCGTCGTTGGTGATGTAGCTGGTGGCGTTGGTCTTCCACGGGCCGCCGAGCGGCTTGGTGGTGATGTTGATCGCGCCGGCGATCGAGCTCTTGCCGAACAGCGTGCTCTGCGGGCCTTTCAGCACCTCGATGCGGCCGACGTCGGCCAGGTCCTTGAAGGCGCCGGCCTGCATGCCCAGCGGCACGTCGTCGACGATCACCGCCACGTCCGCCTCGACGCCGATGCCCAGCGAGAAGGTGCCGATGCCGCGCATGTTGATGCTGAAGTTGCCCGGCTGGGTGCCGTAGCTCAGGGTCAGCGCCGGCGACAATGCCGGGATGTCTTCCAGGTCGCGCACGTTGGCGCGCTGCAGCACCGCGTCGTTGAGGACGGTGATGGAGGCGGGCACGTCCTGCAGATTCTGTGCGCGCTTGTTGGCGGTCACGATGACCGATTCGAGCTTGCCGGTGTCGGCGTCCTGCGCCGCGGCGTGGCCGGCCGCGGCCAGCAGGGCGAGGGATACTGCCGCCGTGAGGAGGCGCAGTTGCGGTTGTTTCGATTGCATGTGGTGATCTCCGATGTTTTTGTTCCGCTGATGCGGTGTCTCTTTGTGCTTCGGAATTACTTGGGTCCGCCTGTCTCCGTGGTGGTTTGCCTCCTGCTTCATCTAGTTGATGGTAGCGCTTCCATCGTGCGCTATAAAAAAGCGGCGCCGTCCGGTCGGCGCCGCAAGCTGTGTTTAATCGGTCGATACTTTCAGCGGCAGTTTCAGTTTTTGCGCGTAGCGGTAGACGTAGCCGTCCCAGGCGTCCGCGTCGGCGAAGTCGCCGCTCTTGCTCCAGCCGGCGCCGAAGTAGTAGACGAAGGGCTGGCCCGGCTCGGCGTTGGCGATGGTCAGCTGCTGCTTGTCGATCACGTCGAACTTGTCGGCGCCGGCCGGCAGGATCACGCCGCAGCCGATGTTGCCGTCGTCGCCGTGCGCCGGCTGCCAGTAGCTGGTCAGGTGCTGTTCGCCGTTGGCGGTGTAGTGGCCTTCGCCGTCGCGCTGGACGATGCCCACGCCCACGGTCAGCGGACCTTTGCCGGTGGCCTTGAAGCGGGTCTCCACGCGCGTCATGTTGGAGCCGGCGTCGATCGAGAAGCGTTTTACTTCCGACACCTTGCGGCCGTTGCCGGCGTCCCAGTCGGCGTAGCTCAGCTCGAACACGGAGCGCAGCGGACCGTCTGCCAGCACTTTCCACTTGCTGAAGTTGGACGAGTTATGCAGCTTGCCGTCCGCCAGGATGGTGGTGCCACCGCAGCCGCGGCTCTGGCCCACGTCGTAGAAGTCCAGGCCTTCGCCGACGTCGTGGTGATATTCGCCGCGCTTGTACCAGGTGTCGACGATGGGGTAGCGCACCTTCTTGACCCAGACGTCCACGCCGCTGCTGATCAGGTGTTCCTTCGGATCCTTGATGATGGCCGGGCCGTACACGCGGTGCGCGCTGCGGTCGCTCTCCCAGGCGAAATCGTCGAGGCGCTCGGGCACGAAGCGGGCGTGGGTCTTGACGTCCGGCTTCGGCGTCACGGCCAGGCTGGCCGCCGGCAGTACCAGGTAGCGGCGGGTTTCGCCGGCCGCCAGATTCACCGGGAACAGGATGTTCTTGCCAATCACCTGCGAATTGACGATGGCCGAGGTGGCGGCATCCATCACCACCGGCTTGCTGACGCCGGATTTGACGGCGACTTCCGCCAGCTCGTCGCCGCGCAGGGTCTTGTCAGGATTGCTGACGCTGACCACCTGCGGCTTGGCTTTCTCCAGCACCGCCATGCGATAGATCTCGCTGCCGGCCAGCAGGAAGCCGCCGACGCCATAGACTTCGGTCAACTGGTCGTCGAACACTTTCGGCGCGGCGCCGATCGGCTGCACGTGGGTCAGCTTGCCGTCCGGGTTGACGTTGGCCACCAGCGCGCTCCATGCCTTGCGCACGGCCGGGCCGTAGGTCCTGGCATCGAGCAGGCCCTGGTTCACGCCGTAGGTCAGCGCATAGGTGTACAGGGCCGAGCCGCTGGACTCCTTCATCGGATAGCTGTCCGGGTCCAGCAGGCTGGCGCGCCACAGGCCATCGCTCTGCTGCAGGGTCAGGATCTTGGCCGCCATCTCCTTGTACTGCTGCTCGAAGCGCGCGCGTGCGGGATGGTTGGCCGGCAGGTATTCCATCATGCGTACCAGGCCGCCCATCACCCAGCCGTTGCCGCGGCCCCAGAATACCTTCTTGCCGTTGGCTTCGCGCTTGTCGAAGTAGGTGCTGTCGCGGTAGTACAGGTGTTCTTCCTTGTCGTACAGGTAGTCCGAGGTCGCCCACCATTCGCTGATGGCGAAGTCGAAATAGCGCGGGTCGCCAGTGACGGCCCACAGGCGCAGCCAGGCCGGCGGCGCCATGTACAGCGCGTCGCACCACGACCAGCGTTCCTGATTGCCCTTGACGGTGAAGTCCAGCGTGCCGCTGCGGCGGTTGGCCAGGATGTCGTCGAAATGGGCGCGCATCGGCGCAATCATCTTCGGATCGTGCGACTGCAAATACAGCTCGACGTAGGTCTGGCCGACGATGTGGTCATCGGCGTGGTAGTGGTTGGGACCCAGCTTCCAGTCGTTTTTCACCGCCATGGCGGTCATCGCATCGCGGAAGCGCGTGTCGCCGGAGATGCCGGCCAGCGCCATGATGCCGTTGTAGCCCACCGCCTGGGTCCAGTCGTCCGGACGGTGCTTGCTCGGATTGGCGAGCTGCCAGTCGGCAACGCGCTCCATCACGGACAGCACGGCTTTCGGATTGATGGCGGCCGACGGTGCCGCCGCCTGCGCGACGACAGCGTCGGCGGCGACAGCGCTTACAAGCGGGAACATGGCTGCCACGGCGGCCAGTACGGCGATACGCAGATGCGATGATTTCATGTAGGTGTCTCTGATTATAATTTTCGCGGTTGGATTTATTTGTACATCGGTCCAGCCGTCACGAACGGGCCGCCCTGATAAATCGTGGGCGCGTCGCCGGCTGCCGGATATTCTGCACTATCCGGGAAATTCGCGGCGAACTCGCTGGAACTGTGCTTGGGCACATAGCCCAGGTGCGAGGCGTGCTTGTTGTCCCACCACTTGGTGGCGTTGTCCGAGGTGCCGAAGGTGATGGTGTGGCCGACGCGTGCGGTGAACAGCGAGCAGCGGATCAGCTCCACCAGGTCGTCGTAGGCCAGGTAGGTGACCATCATGCGCGGGTTCTTCGGCTCCGGGAAGGAGGAGCCGATGCGCAGGCAGACGGTCTCGATGCCGAAGCGGTCGTAGTAGTAGCGGGTCAGCGCCTCGCCGAAGGCTTTCGAGATGCCGTAGAAACCGTCGGGACGCAGCGGCATGCTGGCGTCCACCAGGTCGGTGGTCTTGTAGTAGCCGACCACGTGGCTGGAGCTGGCGAACACCACGCGCTTGACGCCGCACTTGTGGATCGCTTCGTACAGGTGCTGCAGCCCCAGGATGTTGGCGTTCATGATGGGCTCGAACTTGTCTTCCACCGAGATGCCGCCGAAGTGCAGCACGGCGTCCACGCCCTCCATCATCTTCAGCACCTGGTCGCGGTCGCCCAGATCGCCGATGACGATTTCCTCGCCCTCGCGGGCCTCGCCCAGATCCTTGACGTCACTCAGGCGGACGATGTCGGCCCATGCCTTGGCGCGCTCGCGCAGGACGGTTCCCAGGCCGCCGCCGGCGCCGGTCAGCAGGATGCGTTTGAATGGTTTAGTAGTGGTCATGGGTTGCTTTTATAGGAGGGTAAAGGTATTGTGGTTAAACGTTTAATCGCAAGTATAGCGAAATTCTCCCCGAGGTCAATCGATTCATGAAAAAGCCCATCCCCACCATCCGCGACGTGGCCGCCGGCGCCGGCGTCTCCACCGCGACGGTGTCCAAGTTCGTCAACCGCGCGCAGCGCTTCTCGCCGCAGGTGGAGGAGGCGATTACGCGGGTGATCGCGGAGCTGGGTTACCGTTCCAATCCGCTGGCGCAGTCGATGATCACCGGGCGTACCATGAGTATCGGCGTGTCGGTGCTGGATGTGGCGAATCCGCACTTCGCCGCCGTGGTCAAGGGCGCCAACCGCGTGGCGCAGGCGCACGGCTATAACCTGCTGCTGGTCGATACCGAGGAAAATCCGCACCGCGAACGTCCGCTGCTGGAGGCGCTGAGCCGCCGCGTGGATGGCATGATCGTCATCTCGCGCATGACCGAGGCGCAGATGGACTGGATGCTGGAGCTGGGCAAGCCGCTGGTGTTCCTGGGCCGCCTGCAGCGCGATATCCCGTGGGTGACCGGCGACGACCACCGCGGCGCGTCGATGCTGACGCGCCACCTGATCACGCTGGGCAATCGCAAGCTGGCTTACCTGGGGTTTTCGAAATCGCGGCGCGACGAGGAGCGCCTGTCCGGCATCCGCGACTGCCTGGCCGGCAGCGGCATCGAGTTGGCGGTGTACGACGGCGCCGAGCCGTCGGCGCAGGAAGGGGAACGCATGAGTTCTTTCATCATGCTGGGCGCCCACCATCCCGATGCGCTGATCTGCTATAACGATCTGATGGCCATGGGCTTCATGAAGGCGGCGCAGACGCTGGGCTTCCGCGTGCCGGGCGATGTCTCGGTGGCGGGCTTCGACAACATCGCCTTCGCGAGCTACACTTCTCCGCCGTTGACGACGGTGGATCTGCAGAGCGAGCGCCTGGGCGCGGCGGCGATGGAGCAGCTGCTGGCGCAGATCGACGGCAAGGACGCGCCGCGCACCGGCATCATCGAGCCGCAACTGGTGCTGCGCAGCTCCACCACGAATCGTAACGAATAACGCACGGAATAGACGCACGCATAATCGCTTTACCTCATCCAGAAAATCACATACCATCCGGTTAAACGTTTTCCATAATAACTTCACCCCTCTGAGACACACATGACGACCCTCCGCCTCACTTCCACCGCGCTGGCCGTGCTGCTGGCCTTCGCCTCCGCCCCGCTGGTGCAAGCCGAAACGACGCCGGCCAACTACGTGCCGGCCAACGCCACCACGCCGATGAACCGCATCGTGCAGGACAACGCGTACAAACAGCTGGACTACTTCTTCAAGAAACTGGTGGCGGAGAAGGAAGCCATCGTCATGGACGGCTCGGCGCCGTTCAAGAGCGGCGACAAATTCCTGCCCGGTAAAGTCGCCGCCGGCCTGGGTCACGTGCTGCTGAACACCCCCAAGGACGATCCGTCGCTGGAACAGAAGCTCAAGGAATACCGTCAGATCGCCGACCTGACGGTCGACATGGACAACCACACTTGGGGCATCTACTACTACATGGGCACCCTGGTGAAGCTGAAGGAAGCCGGCCTGCTGGAGCGCGCCATCAGCCCGCAGACGCTGGAAAAGCTGCGCAAGAACCTGGACTGGCGCACCTTCGTCACCCCGCAGTGGGACCTGATCAGCCTTCCGACCAACTACTACGGCGTCGCCTTCAGCATCGCGCGCCTGCGCATGCTGATGGGCTGGGAAGATGAAAGCGCCGGCAAGGTGCTGCTGGAGAAAATGCTCACCCACTACAAGAAGTACTCGGGCAAATATGGCTTCTCCGACGAGACCGACGGCGAGGGCCGCTTCGACCGTTACAGCATCCTGTTGATCGCCGAGATCTGCGAACGCTTCCTGGAGACCGGCCTGCAGCCGACCGACGAACTGAAAACCCTGCTGCGCAAGGCCGCCGACATCGCGCTGAATTCCATGAACACCGCCGGCGACGGCTTCAGCTTCGGCCGCAGCCTGGGACCGTATGGCGAGACGGCGCTGGTGGAAATCCTGTCGGTGTCCGCCTACCTGAACGTGCTCACGCCGGAAGAGAAGCAGTACGCTTACGCCTTCTCCTCGCGCGTGGCGGCGCGCTACATGGACTTCTGGTACGACCCGGCCATGCACTCGCTGGACATGTGGGGCAAGGGCCGCCGCACCGACACCTATCGCGGCAAGCACCGCATCCTGGGCGAGAACTTCTCGCTGCTGCACCAGCTGATCTACACCAACGAAACCTGGAACAAGGCCGGCTTCAAGGACGCCGCGCCGAAGGCCGACCTGCAGCAATGGCTGGACAAGAACCGCCCGCAGTTCAGCGTCACCACCTTCGCACAGGGCGATTACGACCGCGCGCTGGCCATCTTCCGCGACGGGAAGCACGTGGTCAGCCTGAACATGATCAACGGCGGCAGCAGTCAGCATGACAACAGCCCTTACTACCCGCTGCCGTTCGCGCAAGGCATCGTCTCCGGTGTGGCGGACAGCGGCTATGCCCATCCGCAGCTGCTGCCCAAGTTCACCCTGGCCGACGGCACACAGCTGATCGGCGCGGCGTGGATCAAGGACATCAAGACCGCCAAGGATGGCCAGCGCTACACCGTCACCTACCGCCAGGACGAACTGGATAAGCTGGGCAAGAAAGGTCCGCAGAAGGATGCGCGCATCAAGCTGCAGACCACCTACACGCTGGAACACGGCCAGCTGACCCGCACCGACGTCTACACCCCGGTCGGCGCGCAGGAAGTGGACAAGGTGTCACTGGAATTCGCCTCTTTCTCGGATCAGGCTACCATTAAGGGCAACACCGTCACGTTCGCCCAGGGCGACGTGAAGGAGTACAGTGTCAGCGGCCTGCAGCAATGCCAGTCGGCGCCGACCAACGGCAACCATGATTTCATGGCGCCATACGGCCCGATGAAGACCCTGGTCAGCTGCAGCACCGGCAAGCTGACCATGAAAGATCCGCTGACGATCAAGTGGACCATCAAGTACCAGTAAAATCAGTAAAAGGAGCACCATGCCGCATCTGAAAATCGAATACACCGCCAATCTGGATGCGCATGCCGATGTCGGCGCCTTGTGCAAGGCGCTGTCGCACACGCTGGTCACGTTGAAAGACGCGACCGGCGCGCTGGTATTTCCGCTGTACGGCACCCGTGTGCTGGCGTATCCCGCCGTGCAGTACGCGGTGGCGGACGGCGAGCAGGGCAGGGCGTTCGTCTACCTCAATCTGCGTATCACGCCGGGCCGCAGCCCGGAGCTGGTGCGGACCATAGGCGAAACGCTGCTGTCCGCCGCGCGCGAACAACTGGCGGGGGTGATGGACAAGCTGCCGTTGCGTCTGACCTTGCACGTCGACGCGACCCCGTCGGATTACGAAGGCAAATTCACCAACTAATAAAACTTCAGGAGACATGCATGCAAAAAGTGTGGAAGTCGTTGTTATTGGCAGGCTGCCTCACCGCGAGCTTCGCGGCGATGGCGCAGGACGATCAGGCGCCGGGACAGGCACAGGCCAACCAGGGCACGGGCAAACGCGCGGAACTGGCCAAGCAACCGCCGACGCTGCAGAACATCTACGGCCGCCAGCACGTGCTGCTGGACGGTCGCTGGAACTACATCGTCGATCCGTATGAAACGGGCTTCTACAACTATCGTCGCCAGCCGTTCGACCAGTCGCCGAGCGGCGCCGGCGGCTTCTACGACGACCGCAAGCCGAAGAGCAAGGACGACGCGGTCGAATACGATTTCGACACTTCGCCGACCATGGCCGTTCCGGGCGACTGGAATTCGCAGAGCGCCAAGATGGAGTTTTACGAAGGCACGGTGTGGCTGCGCCAGAAGTTCAACGCCCAGCCGCAGGACGGCAAGCGCTACTTCCTCTACTTCGGCGCGGTCAACTACGAAGCGCACGTCTACCTGAACGGGAAGAAGATCGGCAGCCACAAGGGCGGCTTCACGCCATTCCAGTTCGAAGTCACCGGCAGCCTGCTGAAGGGCCAGAACGCGGTGGTGGTCAAGGCCGACAACACGCGCCACCAGGATGACATCCCGACCGTCAACACCGACTGGTGGAACTACGGCGGCATCACGCGCGACGTGATGCTGGTGGAGACGCCGTCGAACTA
This sequence comes from Duganella callida, assembly GCF_004614165.1. Classification (GTDB taxonomy): domain Bacteria; phylum Pseudomonadota; class Gammaproteobacteria; order Burkholderiales; family Burkholderiaceae_D; genus Rugamonas; species Rugamonas callida. Next base: position 66,050 of record NZ_SPVG01000213.1, read on the forward strand.
TGTCGAGGATTACCAGATCCAGCTGGCCAAGGGCGACATGGGCCGCATCGAAGGCTATGTGCAACTGGCCGGCGACAAGCGTGCGCAGGACGTCACCATCGCCATTGCTGAGCTGAACCTGAAGACCACCGTGCATACCGACGCCAACGGCCGCGCCGCCGTCAGCATCGCCCTGCCGAAAAACAAGGTGCGCTACTGGACGCCGGAAGACCCGAAGCTTTACGCAGTCTCGATTGTTAGCGGTACCGACAAGCTGGAAGACCGCATCGGCCTGCGCACCATCGAGACGCGCGGCCACGATATTCTGCTGAACGGGCAGTCGATCTTCCTGCGCGGGATTTCGCTGCATGACGAGAATCCGCTGATCCCCGGCCGTCTGCGCGGCGAAGGCGACATGCGCATGATGCTGCAGTGGGCCAAGGACATGAACTGCAATTACGTGCGTCTGGCCCACTATCCCCACAGCGAGGAGATGATCAAGCTGGCCGATGAAATGGGCATCCTGGTCTGGGCCGAAGTGCCGGTGTACTGGACCATCTCGTGGGACAAGCCGGAAGTCTTCGCCAACGCCAGGCAGCAGCTGACCGACCTGGTGGTGCGCGACAAGAACCGCGCCAGCGTCATCATCTGGTCGATCGGTAACGAGACGCCGGTGAGCCCCGTGCGCACCGACTTCATGGGCAAGCTGGCCGACACCGTGCGCTCGCTGGACCGCACCCGCCTGGTGGGCGCGGCGCTGGAGGTGCACCGCAGCGGCGACGTGATCACCGTCGAAGATCCGCTGGCGGCGAAGATCGACCTCGCCAGCTTCAACGAATACGCCGGCTGGTACTGGACCAACAACAAGGAGATGCTGAAGTACTCCTTCAAGGTCGATTACAACAAGCCGGTGATCGTCACCGAGTTCGGCGCCGACGCGCTGGGCGGCTACCACGCCGACAGCGACACCAAGTGGAGCGAGGAATATCAGGACCAGCTGTACAAGAACACCTTCAAGATGCTGGACGCGATCCCCGGCCTGCGCGGCATGACGCCCTGGGTACTGGCGGACTTCCGTTCGCCGCGCCGTCCGCATCCCTACTACCAGGACTACTGGAACCGCAAGGGCCTGATCTCGGAGACCGGCAAGAAGAAGCAAGCCTTCTACACGCTGAAGTCGTATTACGACCAAAAACAACAACAGTACAAATGAAACCACACCACATCGTTGCCGCCGTCAGCGCGGCCTTCGCCCTGTCCGCGCACGCGCAGGACGCACAGATCGATCGCAAGGTCGATGAGCTGATGAAGAAAATGACGGTGGCTGAAAAAGTCGGCCAGCTGCACCAGCTGTCCGGCCGCCAGTTCACCGGTCCCACCAGCAGCGAATACGCCGACAAGCTGGCCGATATCCGCAACGGCAAGGTCGGCTCCATGCTGAACGTGAAAGGCGTGGCCGACACGCGCGAGATCCAGGCGCTGGCGCTGCAATCGCGCCTGAAGATCCCGCTGCTGTTCAGCCTCGACGTCATTCACGGCTACCAGACCGTGTTCCCGGTGCCATTGGGCGAATCCGCCTCGTGGGATCTGGACGCGATCGAACTGTCCGCGCACATCGCCGCCAGGGAGGCGGCGGCCGCCGGCATCCACTGGACCTTTGCGCCCATGGTGGACGTGGCGCGCGACCCGCGCTGGGGCCGCGTGATGGAAGGCGCCGGCGAAGACACCTATCTGGGCTCGAAGATTGCCGCCGCGCGCGTGCGCGGCTTCCAGGGCAAAAAGCTGGGCGCGGCCACCGATTCGGTGATGGCCACCGCCAAGCACTTCGCCGCCTACGGCGCCGCGATTGCCGGCCGCGATTACAACGCGGTCGACATGAGCAACCAGCAGCTGTACGAAACCTATCTGCCGCCGTTCAAGGCCGCCGCCGATGCGGGTGTGGCGACCTTCATGAACTCCTTCAATACGCTGAACGGCGTGCCGGCCACCGGCAGCGCATTTTTGCAGCGCGACATCCTGAAGGGCGCCTGGAACTACAAGGGCTTCGTGGTCAGCGACTGGGGTTCGGTGCGCGAGATGGTGCCGCATGGTTATGCGTCCGACCTGGCCGATGCCGCCGTCAAGGCCATCAACGCCGGCAACGACATGGACATGGAAGGCTATGCCTACAGCCAGCATCTGGAAGCCGCCGTCAAATCCGGCAAGGTGAAGATGGCCACGCTGGACGCGGCCGTGCACCGCGTGCTGTACAAGAAGTTCGAACTGGGCCTGTTCGACGATCCTTACCGCTATTCCGACGCCGCGCGCGAGAAGTCCGTGCTGGGCGATCAATCGCACCGCGCCGCCGCGCTGGACGTGGCGCAAAAGTCCATCGTCCTGCTGAAGAATGAAAGCCACTTCCTGCCCCTGTCGCGCGAGGCCAGACGTATCGCGGTGATCGGCCCGCTGGCCGATTCGCAGCGCGACCTGGAAGGCGGCTGGGTGGTGCAGGGCGAGCGTGCCAAGGTGGTCAGCATCCTGGAAGGCATGCGCAGCCACGCCGGCAAGGCGGAGATCAGCTACGCGGCGGCCTGCAAACCAGGCTGCGCAAGCAGCGAAGGCTTTGCCGACGCCGTCGCCACCGCCGCCAGGTCGGACGTGATCGTGCTGGCCGTGGGCGAGACCTGGGACCTGAGCGGCGAAGCCAAGTCGCGCACCGACATCACCCTGCCGGGACAGCAGGAAGCGCTGTTCGCCGCGCTGAAGGCCACCGGCAAGCCGATCGTGGTAGTGATGCTGGCCGGCCGTCCGCTGGTGTTCAACAGCATCGCCGACCAGGCGGACGCCATCGTCTACGCCTGGTTCCCCGGCAGCGAAGGCGGCAACGCGGTGGCCAACGTGCTGTTCGGCGACTACAACCCGTCGGGCAAGCTGCCGATCACCTTCCCGCGCAGCGTGGGCCAGATTCCGCTGTCGTACGTGCAGTACAACACCGGTCGTCCGGTCACCGACGAAAAGAATGTGGTCTACAAATCGGCCTACATCGATTCGGTGAACACGCCGCGCTACGCCTTCGGCCATGGCCTGAGCTATACCGACTTCAAATATTCGGGGCTGACCCTCAGCAGCCCGACCATGGGCAAGGGCCAGAAGGTGACGCTGTCCTTCGACCTGGCCAACAGCGGCAAGGTGGAGGGCACGGAAATCGTGCAGCTCTACCTGCGCGACATGGTGTCCTCTGTGGTGCGCCCGCTGAAGGAGCTGAAGGGCTTCGAGAAAGTGCACCTGAAGCCGGGCGAGACGCGCCGCGTGAGCTTCACCATCGACCGCGACACGCTGTCCTTCTTCAACAGCCAGCTGACATGGGGCGCCGAAGCGGGCGACTTCAAGCTGATGGTCGGCAGCGCATCGGATGACATCCGCCTCGAAAGCAATCTGACACTGACACAATAATGACCACACCTACCATTACCGCCATGCGGGTGATCCCCGTCGCGGGCCGCGACGGCATGCTGCTCAACCTGAGCGGCGCGCACGCGCCGTACTTCACCCGTAACCTGCTGATCCTGGCCGACAGCGCCGGCAACACCGGCGTCGGCGAAGTCCCCGGCGGCGAGAAGATCCGCGCCACGCTGGAGGATGCCCAGGCGCTGATCGTCGGCCAGTCCATCGGTCAGTACAACGCCATCCTGAACAAGGTGCGCGCGGCCTTTGCGGACCGCGACAGTGGCGGCCGCGGATTGCAGACCTTCGATCTGCGCATCGCCATCCACGCGGTGACGGCGATCGAATGCGCGCTGCTCGACCTGCTCGGCCAGCACCTGGGCGTGCCGCTGGCGGCGCTGCTCGGCGATGGCCAGCAGCGCGCGCAGGTGCCCATGCTCGGCTACCTGTTCTACGTCGGCGACCGTAACGTGACCGATCTGCCCTACGCCAGCGAGCCGGATGCCGAAGACGACTGGTTCCGCCTGCGCCACGAAAAGGCCATGGACGCCGAGGCCATCGTCGCCCTGGCCGAAGCGGCTTACCAGCGCTACGGCTTCAAGGACTTCAAGCTGAAGGGCGGCGTGCTGCGCGGCGAAGAGGAAATCGAAGCCGTCACCGCGCTGGCCGAACGCTTCCCCGACGCGCGCATCACGCTCGATCCGAACGGCGGCTGGCTGCTCAAGGATGCGATCCGCCTGTGCCGCGGCAGGGGCGATGTGCTGGCCTACGCGGAAGATCCGTGCGGCGCCGAGAACGGCTACTCGGGACGCGAGGTGATGGCCGAATTCCGCCGCGCCACCGGCCTGCCGACCGCCACCAACATGATCGCCACCGACTGGCGCGAAATGGGGCATGCGATCCAGCTGCAATCGGTGGACATCCCGCTGGCCGATCCGCATTTCTGGACCATGCAGGGATCGGTGCGGGTGGCGCAGCTGTGTCACGAATGGGGGCTGACCTGGGGCTCGCACTCCAACAACCACTTCGACGTTTCGCTGGCGATGTTCACCCACGTGGCGGCGGCCGCGCCGGGCAAGATCACCGCCATCGATACGCACTGGATCTGGCAGGACGGCCAGCGCCTCACCAAAGAACCGCTACAAATCGTCGGCGGGCTGGTGGACGTGCCGGCCAGGCCTGGCCTGGGCGTGGAGCTGGACATGGAACAGGTGGAGGCGGCGCATCAGCTCTACCTGTCCATGGGACTGGGCGCGCGCAACGACGCGATGGCGATGCAGTTCCTGATCCCCGGCTGGAGTTTCGATCCGAAGCGTCCTTGCCTGGTACGCTGATCAGCGCAGCTTCATGATCTGTGTCAGCTCGCCGTTTTTTTCCAGCGCCTCGATCGCGGCGTTGAATTCGGCGACGCTGATGCTGCTCTTGCGCGAGATCGCGCACATGGTCTTCACTTCGTACACCGTCAGCAGGTGATAGCCGGGCGCGATGATCTTCTCGGCGCTGAAACTGTCGACCACCGTGCGCGGCGTGATCACGTAATCGAAACGGCCGGCCGACCATTTGCGGATGGAGAGCATGGTCGACGGCGCATCGTCGCGCACGAAGTCCTTGCCTAGCGTCTTCTCCAGCTCCGGATAGCGGAAGCCCAGCACCGTGCCGATGGTCTTGCCGCGCAAATCGTCGAGGGCCGCCAGCGGCGCCACGCGCGGCGACGACATCACCACCTCGCTGACCGGCAGGAAGGGCTTGCTCCATTCCACCTCGCCCGGCAGCCATTGCGGCAGATAGGAGCACAGCACATCGCCGTCGCCGTTTTCCAGCGCCGCCATGACGCGCTTGCGCGGCAGCTGCACATACTTCACCGGACGGCCCAACTGGCGTGCCATGGCGGCGCCCAGCGCGTCCTGGAACAGCGGCCGGCCCTTGCGGTTGGCGGGCAGATTGCCATCGGCCTTTTCGACGTAGCGCAGCGGCGCCTTGGCGGTGGCGCCCTGGCCCGGCAAGGCGGCGATCAGCGCGGCGCCCAGCAATGAGAACAGCATCAGTTCAATCCTTTCTGCATTTCCGCGACTTCCTCATACAGCCAGTCGCGGAAGCGGGTGATCTTGCTCATGCCCTGCACGCTGCGGTTGAACAGCAGGCGATAGCCGCGCCGGTATGGCGCGCTCTCGCAGGCCACCATCTTCAGGGCGCCCTGGCACAAATCCTCGTAAGCGATGGCGTGCGATACCAGCGCCACGCCCTGACCGGCCAGCGCCGACTGCACCATCACCGCGAAGTTGGTGTAGCTGCGCGAGAAGTTGTACTGGCCGTTGAGCGCATTGTTATGCCGCAGCAGACGTATCCAGGTATCGGTGGTGGTTTCGTGCAGCAGGGGGTAGCGGTCCAGCGTCTGCAAGGTGATCTCCGTTTCGCCTGGCGCCAGCAGCGACGGGCTGTACACGGCCACCAGATAATCCTCAAACAGCAGATCGGGGTCGCCCGGGATCACATCATAGGTGCGCAGCGCGATGTCGGTGCTGCCATCGTTCATGTTCGCCAGCTGGTCGCTGGAATCGATGCGGATGTCGAGTTCCGGATACAGCTTGGTGAAGCGGGCGATGCGCGGCACCAGCCACTTGATCGCCAGCGAATGCGTGGTCGAGATGCGCAGGATTTTTTCCTCGTCGCCGCCCTGCAGCGCCGCGACCTTGGTATTCAGTTCGCCGAGCATGCGGCGCACTGTGGCGGCCAGGTCCTGACCCTTGTCGGTCAGCGTGATGTGGCGTGGATGGCGCACGAACAGATCGAAGCCCAGCGCCTCCTCCAGCTGCTTGACCTGCAGGCTGATCGCGGCCGGCGTCTTGTGCAGCTCCTGCGCCGCCAGCTTGAAACTGCCCCAGCGCGCCGCGCAATCGAAATCGATCAAGCCGGACAGGGACCGCAAAGTATTGGGCATGGCTAAGTTTTTCTTGCGCTAGGTTCGAAAATAACTCGTTTGATACCGAATTTATATTGGCCGAAAATATAACCCATACGCCGACAAAATTCCATGAACAAGTTTTTCTCGCAGGGAGACTGAAATGCAAACGCTTGCTTTGAATGCCGAAAAAGCCGTTCCTTCCGACTTCGCCGCGCGGGTGGCTGCCGAACTGGTCAGACTGTTGTCGCAGATGGCCGAGCGTGGGTGAATCGCGTGTTGTTCTTGAATTCTGGAGATTGATTCCAGTATAGTGGAGGCATCCACCATCAAGAGGGAATCATGAGCAAGCACGCCATCGTCCAGTGCAGCTTCGAGCGCCACGCGCCGGCCATCCTGGACATCTTCAACGACGCCATCCTGCACTCCACCGCGCTGTACGAATACAAGGAGCGCACCATGCAAACCATGACCGCATGGTTCGAAGCCAAGCGCAATGGCGGCTTCCCGGTGATCGGCATCGAAGATGAAAGCGGCACGCTGCTCGGTTTTGGCAGCTACGGCACCTTCCGCGCCTTCCCGGCCTTCAAGTACACGGTGGAGCACTCGGTCTACATCCACAAGGACCAGCGCGGCAAGGGGCTGGGCAAACTGATGCTGCAGGAACTGATCGCCGCCGCGCGCGGGCAGGGCCTGCACGCCATGATGGGTGGCATCGACGCCGCCAACGCCGGCAGCATCGCGCTGCACCAGCAGCTGGGTTTCAAGCACGTCGGCACCTTGCCCGAAGTCGGCTTCAAATTCGGCAAATGGCTGGACCTGGCCTTCTACCAGCTCACCCTCGACACTCCCGCCCACCCTATCGACGGCTGAAATCCGGGGTCAGTTCTGCCAATCGCACACGGGCTCTGCCGTAGCGCATGCGCTA
>NZ_SPVG01000233.1 GCF_004614165.1 Duganella callida
ATTGCGTCACGGGCTCTACCGTAGCGACCGCTACGGTAGAGCCCGTGACGCAATGGAAGACCTGACCCCGGGTTTGCCCCCGGGTTAGTGGGCGGGGGCGACCAGTTCGGCGTATTCGTAGAGGTCGGCGAGGATTTGCTCGGCGCGCTCGTCGGCGTGCTGCTGCAGGTCGTCGATCCGGGCGAAGTAGTCGTCGATGGTGCGGGCGCCGCCGGCGCCTTCGTAGAAGCGCGCCGCGCGGTGCTGTTCCCAGTGTTCGTGCTCGGTTTCCGACAGCGTGTCCGGGAAGTTGCGCGCACGGTAGCGGAACAGCAATTCGTCCAGACGCGCGTCGGCAAACGCCGGCGAGGCCGCGGCCAGCCGCGCCGGCGATTCCTTGCGCAGCGTGTCCAGCAGGCGCCGGTCTTCCTTGCTGACGAAGCCGTTGTACAGGTCTTCGTCGACGTCCAGCGGTTCGCCCGGCGGACGGTAAAACACTTGCTGCCATAGGTCGCTCAGGTCACGGCCGGCGGCGGCGATCGCGGCGTGGGCCTTGCCCTGTTCCAGGTCCAGACCCCAGCGCTTCGCCATTCCGGGCGACAGGGTTTTCAGGTTGGCGACCAGCATCGGCGATTTGTTCAGGTGGATGCTTTTGATCGGCAGCCGCGTCATGCCTTCTGGCAGTGCGTCGCTGCGGGTGAAGATGCGGGTGCGGATGGTGTCGGCGTCCAGCGTGTACAGTTCGCTCGGGTCGTAACCGCAGTCCCAGACGATCACTTCGTTCTTGTTGGTCGGGTGCGTGCCCAGCGGATAGACCAGGGCGATGCAGCCGCGCTCGGCCGGGAACATGCCGGACACGTGCAGGAAGGGCGCGCGCAGGTTGGCGGCCAGGTGCATGCCGATCTCGTCGGCCACGCGGTCTTTCTTGTGCAGCGCGAAGCAGAAGTCGAACAGGCGCGGCTGTTTTTGTTTGATCAGCCGCGCCAGCGCGATGGTGGCACGCACGTCGGACAGCGCGTCGTGCGCCGCTTCGTGTACCAGGCCGTTGGCGCGCGCCAGGTCTTCCAGCTTGAACGAGGGCTTGCCGTCTTCCTTCACCGGCCACTGGATGCCTTCCGGCCGCAGCGCATAGGTCATGCGCACCACGTCCAGCAGATCCCAGCGGCCACACTGGTTTTGCCATTCGCGCGCGTACGGGTCGATCAGGTTGCGCCAGAACATGAAGCGGGTGATCTCGTCGTCGAAGCGGATGGTGTTGTAGCCCACGCCGATGGTGCCCGGCTGCGAAAACGCCTGTTCGATGGTGGCGGCAAACTGGTGCTCGGGCACGCCCCATTCCAGGCACTGCTGCGGCGTGATGCCGGTGATCAGGCAGGACTGCGGATCCGGCAGGAAATCATTTGCCGGTTTGCAGTAAATCATGATCGGCTCGCCGATTTCGTTCAGGTCGGCATCGGTGCGGATCGCGGCAAACTGCGCCGGGCGGTCGCGGCGCGCCACTGCGCCGAAGGTTTCGTAATCGTGCCAGAGAAAAGTCTGTGTGGTCATAGGGTGCTACAGTTATTTAAAAAACTGCCGATAATTCCAGAGTCTTCAATGAGGAGCACATATCATGGCTACTCCAGTATCGGTTACCTCAGGCAATACTAATTCGGCAGCGCAAGTTCAGTCTACGGACGGCAAGACCATGTCGCCGGTGGCCAAGGCCAAGGCGGAGTTTAACGCGTCCGTGGTGCAGGCTTCCCTGTCGGTGTCCATCAAGTCGTCGAACGAGCCGATGTCGATGGTGCTGAAAACGGCGCTGACCGGCATCAACGAGGCGCTCAAGGGCGATTTCGGCGACGACGCGATCCAGAACGCCACCTCGCAAGATAACACGCCGGAAGGTACCGCAGGCCGCATTGTATCGCTCTCGACCGCATTTTACGAAGCCTACAAGCAGCAGCATCCGGGCCAGGATGAATCCCAGACCTTGAACGATTTCGTCAATACGCTGAAAAAAGGCGTGGACCAGGGATTCAAGGAAGCGCGCGAGGTGCTGCAGGGCTTGAACGTGCTGAACGGCGATATCTCCAGCAACATCGACAAGACCTACGATCTGGTGCAGAAGGGCTTCGACGATTTCCTGGCCGCCCACCAGCCGCAGCAGACCACGCCGTCCACCGACGCCAGGAACGACAGCAACCGCGCCAAGGCGGCTTAAGCGGCCGCCACCCGGTCGCGGCCGCTTTCCTTGGCGCGGTACAGCGCCGCGTCGGCGGCGGCGATCAGGTCCTGCTCGTTCTGCTGCGGCTGCAGCACGGCCACGCCCAGCGAGGCGGTGATGTGCGGCAGCGGCTGGCGCATGTCGGCGAACACGCTGGCCTGGCGCATGCGTTCGCACAGCCGTTCGGCCACCGCCGCCGCCACCTTGTCGCTGGTCTGCGGCAGCAGCACCATCATTTCCTCGCCGCCGTAGCGCACCGCGAAATCGGTGGGCCGCAGCGCGCCGCTGAGCACCTGCGCCGCCGCGCGCAGCGCCTGGTCGCCGGCCAGGTGGCCGTGGGTGTCGTTGAATTTCTTGAAGTGGTCGAGGTCGATCATGATCAGCGCCAGCGGCGCGTTCGAGCTGTGCGCGGTGGTGACCATGGTCGGCAGCAGGTCATTCAGCCAGGCCCGGTTGTACAGGCCGGTCAGGCCATCGATCATCGACAGCTGGCGGTAGAACTCGCCCAGTTTCTGGCGCCGGCGCAGCTGCGCGTTGGCGGCGCGGATGCGGAACGACAGCAGTCGCAGCAGGTTGCGCGCGAGGATGTTCGATTCGTCGATCAGTTGCCATACCAGGTCGGCCTCGATCATCAGCACTTCGCTCTGTTCCAGCGCGGTGATGCTGGACAGGTTGGCTTCCTCGTCCAGCACCGATTGTTCGCCCACGCTTTCGCCCGGCAGTATCTTGCTGACGGTGCCGTCGGCCATGCCGGTGCGGGTGTCGGTGGCGACCGACAGTGCGCCGCGCAGCAGGATGTACAGGCGGGCGCGGCCGGCGTCGCCGAGTTCCTCGCCGGTTTCCAGCAGGACGATCGGGCAGTTGGCCAGCATCCTGGCGATGGCGCTGTCATCGTCGGCATTGCGCAGCAGCTGCAAATCGCCGACCTGGTAGCTCGATGAGCCGAATGTGCTGATCTGTTTCAAGGACTGGTTCTTTCTTGGATGCCATCTCTGTTATCTTATCCGAAACAAACTCGGGCCGTCACCTTTCGCAGACATGGCCGGCGTAAATTTTCCACAGCTTGTTGTTGCGCACTGTATCGGACGGTGCTTCAATACCGCCATCGATATTCCAACGGATTCCTTATGGCTTACACCGACGCGCTGGGCAGCGTGCATCAACCCGATCCGCAGGCGCGCATCGTTTCGCTGGTGCCGTCGATCACTGAACTGCTGTGCGACCTCGGTCTGGCGGCGCAGGTGGTGGGACGCACCGGTTTCTGCATCCATCCGTGGGAGGTGGTGCAGAACATTCCCAAGGTCGGCGGCACCAAGGACGTCAACCTGGACAAGATCCGCGCGCTGGCGCCGACCCACGTGGTGCTGAATATCGATGAAAACGAGAAGCCCACCGCCGATGCGCTGGCCGAATTCGTGCCGCATCTGGTGGTCACCCATCCCATGCGGCCGCGCGACAACCTCGAACTGGCGCGCCTGATGGGCGGCATCTTCTGCCGCGAACAGCAGGCCGCCGACTGGTGCGCGGCGTTCGAGGCGGAATATGCGCTGCTGCGGGCCGCGCCCAAGGGGCCGCCGCAGACCATGCTGTACTGCGTGTGGCAGGACCCGTGGATGACCGTCTCGCGCGCTACCTACATCGCCCGCATGCTGGCGGAGATCGGCTGGAGCGTGCCGGATCTGGGCGAGGAGCGCTACCCCGAATTCCGCTGGTCGCGCGAACTGATCGACAGTGTCGACGGGGTGCTGCTGTCGAGCGAACCTTACCGCTTCACCGAAGCGCATGCCGATGTGCTGGAGCGGCAGATCGGCAAGCCGGTGTTGCTGGTCGACGGCGAGATGATGTCCTGGTACGGCAGCCGCTCGCTGCAGGGGTTGCGGTATTTGCGGGAGCTGGCGCAAGGCTGACTCCCGCCGCCGGTCTTACTCTTCGGTGTCGGCCGCGATGGCCGCCGAGACCGAACCGCTGCCTTCGGCGTGACGCGAGGTATCGTTGCGGCGCCCCATCGCGCTGTCGACCGCGCGTTTCAGCTTGTCGCCGGCACCGGTGATGGCCTGGTGCAGCGTGGCGGCGTGGTCGCTGACGGCGATCGGCTGCAGGCCGGTCACGCGGGCTTCCATCAGGCAACGGTTATCGCCGTCGGCCGACTTCTGGCCCAGATTATCGCTCAGATGCACTTCGACGCGGGTGATCTGTTCGCCGAAGCGGTGGAGGGCATTGCTTACGACCGATTGCACGTGATCGTCCAGACCGGCGTGACGAGTGATGGTTTTGTCGGTATTCACTTGGATTTGCATAGCTTGCTCCTGTTGTTAGACTGCGTAGCCATCTTACTCCTTGCGGGCTTAAGCTGACGTTAATTGCCTAACTTGTCTGGAGAAAACCTGGTCTCAGGCGTTGATCAACGAAGCGGCGATATTGATCGATAAACCGAGGATGGCCAGATTGTAGAAGAAGCACAGCACCGACTGTCCGAGCACCACCTTGCGCAGCCCGCGGTTGCGGACGGCGACGTCGGAGGTCTGCACCGCCACCGAGATGGTGAAGGAAAAGTACAGGAAATCCCAGTAATTGGGCTGCAACGCCTGGTCGGGGAAGGCCAGCGGTTTTTCCTCGCCGTCGTTGCTGTAATACAGGTGGGCGTAGTGCGAGCAGAACATGACACCGACCATGAACCAGGAGCCGATCAGGGTCAGCACCACCAGCGCGTAACGCCACGCCAGTTCCGGTTCCTGCACTTCCTTGATGCTGGCCAGCTGCGAGACGATGGCAACCAGGCTCACCAGCACCGCCAGCGACAACGTGGCCAGGATCACCGGCCCCTTTTCATCCTGGCGGCAGGCGGCGCGCTTGATGTCGTGGTGGTCGGCCTGCACCATCATCCAGGCCATCGTCGCCAGATAGGTCCAGACCAGGATGTCCCAGCAGGTCAGCACCCGCGTCAGCCACGGCCAGCCGGCCGGCAGCAACGGCGCCGCCGCCACGCCCAGCGCGATCGCCAGGCTCAGATGCGGGCGGCTGTGGATGATGGCGGGCAGCGGCAGATGCTTCACTTTTTATCCTCGTGCGGGAATTTATCCATACGCGACAATACAGGGAACAGCACGCTCCAGGCGCCGGTTACCGCCAGCGTGGCGGCGCCGCCGAACAGCACCGCGCGCGTCAGGCCGAACCAGCCGGCGGTCAGGCCAGATTCGAATTCGCCCAGTTCGTTGGAGGCGCCGATGAATACCGAGTTGACGGCGCTGACGCGGCCGCGGATTTCGTCCGGCGTCTCGTACTGCACCAGCAGGTGGCGCACGTAGACGCTGATCATGTCGCCGGCGCCCATCAGGAACAGCGACACCAGCGCGATGACGAAACTGCTGGTGGCGCCCAGCACGATGGTGCCCGCGCCGAACACCGCCACGCCGCCCAGCATCCAGGCGCCGACGCGGCGCGTGATCGGGAAGAAGGCCAGCACGATGGAGCACAGCGCGGCGCCGACGCCGGGCATGGTGCGCAGCGCGCCCAGGCCGCTCGGGCCGATGTGCAGCACGTCGTGCGCCAGCGCCGGCAGCAGCGCGGTGGCGCCGCCGAACAGCACCGCGAACAGGTCGAGCGAAATCGCGCCCAGCACCACCTTCTTCTGCCAGACGAAGCGCAGTCCCTCCAGCACCGTGTGCCAGGAGGCCGGGCCGCTGGCGCTGGCCTGCTTGACCGACTTCACCATGCACATCATCACCACCGCCAGCACCAGCAAGGCGGAGGAAATCATATAAACGGTTTTCGGTCCGGCCAGGTAGAACAGGCCGCCCAGCGTCGGGCCGAGGATGACGGCCACGTGGAACGACGAGGAACTCAGCGCCACCGCCTTGCTGAAGCTTTCCTGCGGCACCAGGTTGACCAGGATGGCCTGGGTGGCCGGTCCCATGAAGGCGCGCGCGCTGCCGTACACGGCCAGCACGGCAAACACCGGCCAGACGGCCGGCAGCCCGGTGTAGGTAAAGGCCAGCAGCGCCAGGCCGCACAGCAGCTGCGCGCCCAGCGCCAGCGCGATCAGGTTGCGGCGGTCGTAGCGGTCGGCGGCGTGGCCGGCGATCAGGATCAGCAGCAGGAACGGCAGGAATTGCGCCAGACCGATCAGGCCCAGGTCGAACAGGTTGTGCGTCAGCGAATATACCTGCCAGCCGATGGCGACGTTTTGCATCTGGACCGCCAGGGTGGCGAAGGTGCGGGCGGTGAGGTAGAGGGTGAAGTTGCGGTGGCGGAGGACGCTGAAGCCGTTGGTTGAAGTGCTCATTCGTGCTTTCGGGGAGCGGAGCCTGAGGACTCTGCATCCCCGAATGCCCCGCCGTCGGGTTGGATGCCGTGGTTAGTTGTTGAGGTCCGCTTCCGTGGTGAAGGCGTCGGCGTAGAATTCGTCGTCCGGCAGGCCGCATTGGGCGACGAAATCGCGCTTGGCCGATTCCACCATGATCGGCGCGCCGCAGGCATATACCTGGTGGCCGGACAGGTCGGGCAGGTCGGCCATCACCGCCTGGTGGACGAAGCCGGTGCGGCCGGCCCAGTGGTCTGCCGGCTGCAGGTCGGACAGCACCGGCACGTAGCGGAAGTTCGGCAGGGTCTGCGCCCACGCGCGGCACAGCGCATCCATGTACAGGTCCTGCGGCCGGCGGCCGCCCCAGTACAGCACCATCTGGCGCGTCGAGCCCCGCGCGCGCAGGTGCTCGACGATGGCCTTGATCGGCGCGAAGCCGGTGCCGGAGGCCAGCAGCACCATCGGCTTGTCGCTGTCGTCGCGCACGAAGAAGGTGCCCATCGGCCCTTCGAAGCGCAGGATATCGCGCTCCTTCATGCTGCCGAACACCTGGTCGGTGAACAGGCCGCCGGGCAGGTGGCGGATGTGCAGCGTCAGCGGCTGGTCCTGTTCCGGCGCGGTGGCGATGCTGTAGCTGCGGCGCTTGCCGTCCTTCAGCATGAATTCGATGTACTGGCCGGCGCGGAATTTCAGCGTCTCGTTGGCCGGCAGCTGCAGCGTCATCACGATCACGTCGGACGCCACCTTTTCCAGCGTGGTCACGCGCGACGGCATCTTGCGGATCGGGTAATCGTCGCTGCCGGCCACCTCGCGCGCCTCGATCACCACGTCGCCGTGGGCGAGGGCGCAGCAGAACAGCGACATGCCGGCGGCTTCCTCTTCCTTGCTGAGTGCGCGCTCCTGGTGCGGCTTGTGGGTCACGCTGCCGGCCAGCACCTTGCCCTTGCACGAGCTGCAGGCGCCGTTCTTGCAGCCGTACGGCAGGCCGACGCCGGCGCGCATCGCCGCCGCCAGGATGGTTTCGTCCTCCTCGCAGCTGAATTGATGGCCGCTCGGCTGTACAGTAATTTGAAACGTCATACGAATTCTTCGGTAAAGAGGCGGAAACCCTCTATTTTACCTCAGTCGGCCACTCCCGCAGGCCGCCGCAGCGGTGCGCCCTGCGCGTACATGACGTTGATACGGGCCACGTATTTCGGCGTGCCGGCGCCGACCCGGCTGCCGGCATGGGATACCGAATCGAGCGAAAAACCGTGCCGGAAGAACAGCGCCGAGCCCTTGCGCGGCGGTACGTCGACCACGCTGCCGCCACGTCCGTACAAGCGGGTGCTGCCGCCTTTGACGCCGTCGCCGGCGTCGTTCAGGTAAAGCAGCATGGTCAGGCGCGAGCGCAGGCCGTCCCAGGCTTCCATGCGGCTGCCGTCGGGGCCGAGGCTGTAACCGGGCCAGTCGCCGTCCAGGTGACGGTTGAACACGTCGCCGGCGTCGTAGCGGTACATATTGATGCGGTGGCTGAGCGCCGGGTGCAAGGCGGCGCCCCCGATCTCGGCCGGCAGCAGGGCGGCGATGCGCTCGTAGATCGGTCCCAGCAGGGCGTGGTCCGCCACCCAGTGCACGGTCTTGTTCATGCGCATGCCGGGCGGGGTGGTAATGCCGGGCGCTTCGGCGCGGTAGCCCAGCTGCTCCGACCAGCGCACCAGGGCGTCGGCCTCGTCGGCCGTCAGCACGTTGGTGATTTCGAA
This sequence comes from Duganella callida, assembly GCF_004614165.1. Lineage (GTDB taxonomy): Bacteria > Pseudomonadota > Gammaproteobacteria > Burkholderiales > Burkholderiaceae_D > Rugamonas > Rugamonas callida. The sequence continues at coordinate 8,228 of NZ_SPVG01000233.1, forward strand.
CGCGAGCTGACCGTCCAGGTCGAGGTCGCGGCGCTGCTGGCGCAATTCCGGCCGTTGCCGCAGTCGCAACTCCGGCGGCAGGTGCTGGAAGGCGTGCACCGGCGTGCGCGCCACCACGCCGCCCATCGGCAGCGAACCGTGCAGTTCCGCCACGGTGTGATGCGGATAGTCCATGGCCGCCCCCTTACCAGTTGCCGCTGTTGGGCATGGAGGCCCAGGGCTCGGCCGGGGGCAGCGGCCGGCCCTGCTGCAGCAGTTCGATCGAAATGCCGTCCGGCGAGCGCACGAAGGCCATGTGGCCGTCGCGCGGCGGCCGGTTGATGGTCACGCCATGGTCGGTCAGGCGCTGCACGGCGGCGTAGATGTCGGGCACGGCATAGGCGAGATGGCCGAAGTTGCGGCCGCCGGTGTAGGCATGTTCGTCCCAGTTGTGGGTCAGCTCCAGCTCGGCGCCGCGGTCGCCGGGCGCGGCCAGGTAGAGCAGGGTGTAGCGGCCGGCCGGGTTGTCCATCTTGCGGACCACTTCCAGGCCGAGCGCGTCGCGGTAGAACGTCAGCGACTGGTCCAGATCGGCGACCCGGACCATGGTGTGCAGATATTTCATGGTGTCCTCCAGCAATGGTTGATGGCTGGAGTGTGGCAGAAGGGCACCGGCTTGAGGACTGGCGGCGGGCGCTAACACTTTCAACGCCGCATTGATAATCGCCGTACAATTCATGGCATGAAACCATCACAACTTGACCGCCCGCGCCTGCTGATCGTCGGCTGCGGCGATGTCGGCATGCGTCTGCTGCCGCTGCTGAGCGCGCGTTTTCGCGTGTTTGCCACCACCAGCCAGCCCGAGCGCCGCGCGGAATTGCGCGCCGCCGGCGCCGTGCCGCTGTTGATCGACCTCGACCGTCCGGCCACGCTGCGCCGGCTGGACGGCATCGCACCCTGGGTGGTGCACCTGGCGCCGCCGCCGTCGGACGGGGCGCTGGACCGCCGCACGCGCAATCTGAGCGCGGTGCTGCCGGCCGGCGGGCGGGTGGTGTACGTCAGCACCACCGGCGTCTACGGCGACTGCGGCGGCGCACTGTTCGATGAAAGCCGGCCGGTGGCGCCGCGTAATGCGCGCGCGCAGCGCCGGGTCGACGCCGAGCGGGTGTTGCGCGGCTGGGCGCGCCGCAGCGGCGCCCGTGTGTCCATCCTGCGCGTGCCCGGCATTTATGCGGCGGACCGGCTGCCGCTCAAGCGCTTGCAGCAGGGCACGCCGGCATTGATCGCGGCGGATGACGTCTACACCAACCACATACACGCCGACGACCTGGCCCGCATCATCGTGCGTGCGCTGTTGCGTGCGTTACCGAACCGAATTTACCACGCGGTGGATGACAGCGATATGCACATGGCCCACTATTTCGATACGGTCGCCGACGCCTATGGGCTGCCCCGGCCGCCACGCTTGCCGCGTGCCGAGTTGCAACAGGTGGTGACCCCGTCGCTGTGGTCGTTCATGTCGGAGTCGCGCCGCCTGCGCAATCAACGCATCAAGCGTGAACTGGGTGTGCGCTTGCGATTCCCGACAGTCGAAGATTTTTTGGAAAAGCAAGCGTGCGATGTGTAAAGATCGGTAAAGAATGTCCAAACTGAAACTGGTTGAAGGTTGGATGCCGGATTGGTGTGTCAAAATTCTAACATCGTCTGTTTGATGCAGCGCAAGCGCGGTGTCGACAGCTACGATATCGTTAGCCATCTACAGGAGGGAGCGCACGCATGTCAGCCGCTTTGCAGCCGACCAAGGAGCAAGTCCGGGCTTACATGCAGCGCCGCCAGCATGAGTTTTGCCATCGCCCGCCGCCGATGCCCGAAGAAATCCGGCGGCAGCTGAACTGGCATTACACTCCCCTGCAGCAGACCGACCACCTCTCCACTTCCGCGCTGTTTCTTCCAGGAGCGATCGTCCGGCTGACCACGTTGTTGGCAGTCGAATGGTGCTTTCTTGCCGCCGGCCTCGGCCGTCCTCGCTGATCTTTACATGGATTGATACCTTTTTTTGCAACTAGGTGCTCGCTAGCATGAAAAATAGGGTTAGAATCTCTCTAAATCTCACCAAAATGTCTGACGAGTTAGCCTTTTCGTAACGAAAACGTGTATTATCTCGGTTAAGCACTAAAAACCGGCACAAATGTTGCGTTTTGTAGTGCTTCATTGGTAATTGAGCTAAAAATTTTTTTTACCCATGTGTCGTTTTTTTACAAAAGACGACCACGAACCTACTTAATCACTATGTCCGCTTTGAAAGAAATCACCGCGTCTCCCACCTACAATCCCAACCGTGTGCTGGACGCCATCATCGAGAAACTGCAACTGAAAAACGACGCAGCCCTGTCGCGTGCACTGGAAGTGGCCCCGCCAGTGATCAGCAAAATCCGCCACAACACCCTGCCGATCGGCGCCACCATCCTGATCCGCATGCACGAGATCAGCGATTTCAGCATTCGCGAGTTGCGCGAAATGATGGCGTCCTGATAGCGGGAACCACGAAAAAACCGGCGCGTACCTTGCGGTAACGCGCCGTTTTTTTTGGCCGGCCCGGTGCGGGCGCGGCGCCGTCCGTTTTGCCACCTCAGGCGGAGGTCAGGCGCGGGCGCTGGCTGTAGAAGCCGGCCTGCTGCGCGGCCACCACCTGCGGGTCCACCACGCCCGAGTGCGCGATCTGCGGATCGACCACGCCGGAATGGGCGAAACGCGCAGCGGCCATGCCCGAGTACGCCACCTGCGGGTCGACCACGCCCGAATGGGCAATCTGCGGATCGACCACGCCCGAGTGCGCGAAGCGGGCCGCGCTGCGCAGGTAATCTTCGCCGAACGTGGCTTCGTACAGCTCCTGCATGCGTTTGCCGACGCGGATGTGGGCCGCCTCGTCGTCCTCGCCGCGCAGGCCGATGTAGGGGAAGTGGTGCAGGAAATAGCCGAACACGGCGTCGCAATCGGCCGCGTACTTCAGCGTGTCGAGGATGTGGTAATGCCAGAAGGTGTCGACGTCATCCAGCGGTGCGGTCTGTTCGTTGGGAAACTTCTTCATCAGATACAGGAAGCGGCGATATTCGAATTCCACCGCGTTGGCGCGTTCCAGGGTCCAGCCTTCGCCGGAGGCTTCGTGCATCAGTTTGACTTTGATCGGTTCCAGATCCAGGGCAGCAATGACGTCCATGAGTTTTCCTTCCGTGTTGACGTGGGTTGAAGAGAACGGCTGACGGACTTGATTTTGCTCCAAGGCGATGACTGTTCCTTGAGGTTAATCAATAGTCGGAAGGAAAGTTCACGCGGCCAAACTGGGCTGGCGCGGCGCCTGCGCGGCGCCGACCGGCACCGTGATCGCCACCGTGGTGCCGCCGTTGGGGCTGCCCGCGATCGAACAGGTGCCGTTCAGCAGGTGGATGCGTTCCTCGATGCCGACCAGGCCGAACGAGCCCACCTTGTTGCGGCTGTTTTCGCGCAGGCCGACGCCATTGTCGGTGATCGTCAGGCTCAGCACGCCGTCGGCCTGGCGCAGTTCCACCCGCACCAGGCTGGCGTGCGCGTGTTGCAGGATATTGCTCAGCGACTCCTGCACCACGCGGAAGATCGCGGTGGCGCCGTGATCGCCGATGTTGATCTCGGTGTCGTGATCGATCAGCTCGCACATGATGCCGGAACGGTGGCGGAACTGGGCGATCTGCCATTCGACCGCCGCGTACAGGCCCAGGTCCAGCACCGTGGGCCGCAGGTCGTTGATGATGTTGCGCACGCTCTTGATGGTGGCGTCGATCTGGCGCAGCATCTGCTGGGCCCGCGCGTGCAGGCGCGGATGGCGCTGGCGCGTGCGGGTGGCCAGCAGGTCGACCTCGATGCGCAGCACCAGCAGGTTCTGGCCCAGGTCGTCGTGGATTTCGCGGGCGATGCGCTTGCGCTCCTCCTCCTTGATGTGATCGGCGTGCGCGGCCAGCCGCCGCAGCCGCTGGTGCGACTGCTGCAGCCGGGCCTGGCTGGTGCGCAGTTCGCGCGTCATTTCCTTGGCCATCTGCACCGCCCGCATGCGCGAGGACGACAGGGTGTGGAACAGCAGGTAGAACAGCAGCGAGCCGGTGAAGCCGCACAGCATGGCCAGCCACGGCAGCCACAGGTCGAAATGGCTGTACCAGCTGGTCTTGGGCGAGCTGAAATGCGCGCTCCACTGGCGGTTGTTGAAGGCCACCGGCAGCACCACCGAGAACAGCTGGGCCGGTCGCAGCGCCAGGCCGCCCGGCCGGCTGTCGAACAGCTGCACCGGCGCCTGCGGCGCGGCACCGGTGCGGCCGATGTCGTACAGCACCAGGCGGGTGTCGCGCACCTGCATCTGTTCCAGCGCCGCCTGCATCAGGCGCGGCACGCTGAAGCCGATCCCGACCGAGCCCATGTACGCAAGGTGGCGCTGTTCGACCGTATCGATCGGCAGGCCGGTGCGGTACACCGGCAGCCGCAGCGCCAGGCCGGCCCCGAGCGGCTGGTGCACGCTGTCGATCGGCATGCCGGAGGCGCTCATGGCACCGGTGTCGCGGCTTTCCTCCAGCGCCCGCGCCACCGGCGCGCGGGCGGCGATGTTGCGGCCGATTTTTTCGCGGAATTCGGGCAGCGGCTCGATCATCGTCAACACCCAGTAGGCCGGGCGCCGTTCGGGCGGCCAGATGCCGGCGAACGCGGGGTAGCCGGCGGCGCGGCCGTCGTTGCTGCCGCGCGACACCCGCTCGAACGCTTCGCGCTCGGCGTCGGTGAAGTATTCGGCGTAGTTGATGTTGTCCAGCGCCGGATACTGGCGCGCGATCTGCAGGCCTTCCACATAGGTGTGGAAACTGGCGCGGTCGACATGGTCGGAGGCGCGGAAGAAGGCGGCGGCGCTGCGCAGCACGTTGGTATAGGAATCGACGCGCGAATCGATGTTGTACTGCGCGTTCTGCGCCTGGTGCAGAAAGCGTTCGTTGGCGTCGTATTCGATCATGCGGTAGGCCGCCAGATAGAACAGCGTGCCGATCCCCAGGGACAGCAGCACGCCCGCCCACCAGACCGGCCGGGACGAGGAAAACAGCTGTTTTGGACCAGGAAAGAGCGTCACCGTCGACCTGTTGTTTTGCTATTGACTTTTTTACTATAGGAAATCTTGGTTTATCCAGTCAACTTATTTTTTGTTAGCGACGGCGGCGCCGGGCGCAAAAAAACGGCGCCGTCCTGCCGGAGGGCGCCGTTAGCGAGGGCCGCGAGACTTATTTGGCGACCCAGCTGTCCTTCAGCGTGACGATGCGGTTGAACACCGGTTTGCCCGGCTGCGAATCGACGCGGTCGGCGACGAAGTAGCCGTGGCGCTCGAACTGGAAGCGCTGATCGGCCTGGGCCGCGGCCATACCCGGCTCGAGATAGGCGGTCACCACTTCCTTGGCGTTCGGATTCAGCACCGACAGGAAATCCTTGCCGCCGGCGTCCGGGTGGGCGTCGCTGAACAGGCGGTCGTACAGGCGCACTTCCGCCTGCAGCGCGTGGCCGGCCGAGACCCAGTGGATGTTGCCCTTGACCTTGTAGTTGTCCGAGCCCGGCGTGCCCGATTTGGAATCCTCGAAGTATTTGACGTGCACGGCGGTGACCTTGCCATTCTCGTCCTTGTCGTAACCCACGCACTCGGTCACGTAGCCGTGGCGCAGGCGCACGCGGCTGCCCGGATTGTCGCCGATCGGCGGATAGTAGCGGAAATAACCCTTGCTCGGCACTTCCATGAAGTCTTCCTCTTCGATCCACAGCTCGCGCGAGATCGGGAAAGTGCGCACGCCCATTTCCGGATGGTGCGGGTGGACCGGCGAGGTGCATTCCTCGGTCCGGCCTTCCGGATAGTTGTCGATGATCAGCTTGAGCGGACGCAGCACGGCGGTGGCGCGCGGCGCCTTCGGATCGAGGTCTTCGCGCACGCAGCCCTCCAGCGTGCTCATGTCGATCCAGCCGTCGGCCTTGGTGACGCCGATGCGCTCGCAGAACAGGTGGATGGCTTCCGGGGTGTAGCCGCGGCGGCGCAGGCCGACGATGGTCGGCATGCGCGGATCGTCCCAGCCGTCGACGATGTTTTCCTCGACCAGCTGGCGCAGCTTGCGCTTGGAGGTCACCACGTAGGTCAGGTTGAGGCGCGAGAATTCGTACTGGCGCGGCACCGGCAGCTGGAAGAAGCCGCCTTTCGACAGGGTTTCCAGCAGCCAGTCGTAGAACGGCCGGTGGTCCTGGAATTCCAGCGTGCAGATCGAATGGGTGATGTTTTCCAGCGCGTCCGAGATCGGGTGCGTGTAGTCGTACATCGGGTAGATGCACCAGGCGTCGCCGGTGCGCACGTGATGCGCGTGGCGGATGCGGTAGATGGCCGGGTCGCGCATGTTCATGTTGGGCGAGGCCATGGCGTCTTCGCTGATCTTGGCGCGCAGGATGTGTTCGCCGTCGGCATACTTGCCGGCCTTCATGTCACGGAAGATCTGCAGCGATTCGGCTGCCGGCCGGTTGCGGAACGGCGAGTTGGTGCCGGGCGTGTTGAAATTGCCGCGGTTGGCCGCCATATCCTCAGCCGACTGGCTGTCGACGTAGGCGTAGCCCTGTTCGATCAGCCACTCGGCCATCTGGTACAGCTGCTCGAAATAGTCGGACGCATAGTGCAAATGATGTTCGACCGAACCGTCCGCCTTGGGATAGTCGTAATCGAAGCCCAGCCATTTGACGCTGTCGATGATGGTGTCGACGTATTCCTGCTCTTCCTTGGCCGGGTTGGTGTCGTCGAAACGCAGGTTGCAGCGGCCTTGGTAGTCGCGCGCCAGGCCGAAGTTGAGGCAGATCGACTTGGCATGGCCGACGTGCAGATAACCGTTCGGCTCCGGCGGGAAACGCGTGATCACGCTCGGCATGCCCTCGCGGACGTGGGTGCCGGCCGCCAGATCGTGCTCTACGATGGCGCGCAGGAAATTGGAGGGCAGGGCGGGCGCTGGGCTGTTTTTGTCGTTGCTCATCTGAAAGGTTGGCTATGCAAAAGTTCTATGATGGGGCATTTTACCGTATCCCCAGTAGCGATATGGCGGCGCGGTATAATGATCGATTAATTTAGGCCCGGAGTTTCCAAAATGGAAAATTATTACAACACACTGGGTATTGCTCCTAACGCCAGCGAAGACGAGATCAAAAAGGTGTACCGCTCGCTGGCCATGCGGTTCCATCCGGACCGCAACCAGGCGCCCGGCGCGGACGCGCGCTTCAAGGCCATCGCCAAGGCGTATGAAGTGCTGTCGGACCCGGTCAAGCGTGAAGAATACAACCAGAGCCTGAATCACCGCATCATCATCGATGCCGAGGCCGAGGCTTACCAGTTGTGGCGTTCCTTGTTCAGCCTGCACGGCACGACGCTGCCGGCCGCCTGAGTTGCCCCTCCAAGATTTAGACAGAAAGCAAGCAATGAGAAAAGTACACCCGGAGTTCGCCTATCAGTCGCGCGAACTGGAAGGCCAGATCGAAGGCATCCTCGGCGATCCGCCCGATAAAAAGAACTATCAGCGCATGGTCGATGCGCTGGTGGGCGAGTACGCCGACGGCGGCGGCATCGAGGACGTCAACATGCTGGCCTTCGCGCTGGTCGACCATATCGAGTTCAGCGATCCGAAGGGCCTGCTGGCGGCGGCCCAGGACTACGAGTTCGGCGACGCCTCGCGCGTGTTCGCCATGGCGTCCTGCAAGGGCGACCAGCCGGCGCGCATGTACGCGGCGATCGCCGAGAGCATGCCGGACCTGGCGCGCCAGGCCATCATCACCGCCTTCCTGCACAAGAACCCGCGCCGCTGGGATGACGACGACCAGTCGCTGGAGCAGTTGTCGGCCAACGACGACGGCGACGATATTGATGACGATGAAATGGGCTCGACCGACGATTTCGCCCAGATCTTCGATCAGGATGGAGAATAAGCCCATGTCTGAAAAATCCAATCTGCCCGCTCTCAGCAAGCAGGTGACGGAACTGGTGCTGGCCGGCTCGCTGAGCCATGCCGAGGAAGCCTTCGCCGAAGCGGCCGACCAGTACGGCGACCTGGCGGTGGTGGAGGTGCTCAACAACATCCCGCCGCAGGTGACGGCGCTGCACATGGCCGGCTTTGACGGCGGCAAGATGTCGCTGACCACCTTGCTGGTGCCGCCCAAGGCCTGGGCCGACAGCCTGGCCTTCATCGCCGCCACCTGGCCGGACGACATGATCGAGGACGATCCCGAGCGCATCGCCGAATCGCTGTTCGCCCACGTCCACGGCGTGGTGTTCGCCACCGACGACGAGGAACGCCGCAACGAGCTGCTGGCCGCCGCCTCGGCCAGCGACCATGGCGCCACCATCTTTGCCATCCTGTTCTCGCTGGCGCCGAAGGAAATCCTGGAAGTGGCCGGCGAGGTCATCTCCAAGGGCCCCTACCTGACCGGCCAGACCTCGTCCGACAGCGACATCGTGCCGGTGGCGATCGCGCTGGCGCAGGCGTCGGAGGACGGCTGGGACCGCGCGCTGTTCGAGCTGTTCCCCGAATTCCGCCACAGCGCCGACCTGGCCGACGCCGAGTTCAACGACGATCCCGACGAAGAGCCGAACTTCCTGCAGCGTTCGACCAAGGAACTGCTGTACCGTCTGCGCAAGCAGGTGCCGTCGACCCGTGTCGCGCGCGGTTCGCGCCGCACCGTCGGCACCAACATTTTCTCGTGATGGGTGGCGGATACATGCTGCCGGCAATCGTAGTAGAAACCCTGCCGCGCCTGACGCGCGCGATCCAGCAACTGGCGGCCCATCCCGACGATGACGCCGCCTACACCCTGGCCGATGAACTGACCGGCATCACCGCCATGGTGGCCGAGAAGTTCACCAACGACCGCACGGCGGAAGGCATCCAGAAAGCCTTGCAGCTGACCGCCGGCTGTGTCTCGCTGGGGCTGGAGGAGGCGCTGCCGGGCGAGGACGACCTGGCCGCGCTGGACCTGCTGATCGACGAGGGCGCCGAACACGCCTTCCAGATCGGCTTCCGCATGATCAAGGACCTGGTGGCCATGCCCGAAGATGCGCTGGTCGGCGAGTACGATACCGATCCGGTGTATGCGCAGCGGCGCCTGCGCGACAAGTTCTTCGACATCTGCCTGACCGATCCGAACCAGAACTGGAATGGCTTCGAACGCTACAAGGGCCAGCTCAAGCAGCGCAAGGAAGTGCAGGCGGTGGTGCGGCTGGCCAACTGGCTGCGCCGCCACAACACGGAAGGCGCGGTCAAGGACGCCGACCTCAACGCGGAAGGGGTGATCGCGCTGGCCATCATCTTCGCGGTCGAGGGCGGCGGCCGCATCGTCGCGCGCACCGGCCAGAAGGAATTCGAGCGCTTCGTCAAGGCGGTGCGCGCCAACAAGCCCGACTACGAGGCCGGCTGGGCCGAACTGGTGGCGCAGGTGCCGGCGCAGCATCACCCGGTGCTGCTGGAGCGCATCAACAGCTACCGCGAGCACTGCACGGTGCTGCAAAGCATCAAGACCCGCGCGGCAATGAAAACCCTGTTCGCCGAGCTGGAAAACTACGCCGGCTCCGAGCTGGACGCCGACTATTCCTGACTATTCCGGCGTCCGCGCGGCCTCGGTGGCGACCGCCACAAAGGCCGCCACCAGCGGCGAGGTCGCATCCTTGCGCCTGGCCAGGTAGAGCGCCGTGGTGGCCTGCGGGTCGGCCAGCGGGCGATAGCAGACGCCGCGCATCTGGATGATGTTGAACGAACTGGGCAGCACCGACACGCCCAGTCCGGCCGCCACCAGGCCGATGATGGTGGAGGCTTCCCCGGCCTCCATGGCGATGGTCGGCTGGAAGCCGGCTTCGCGGCACAGCCGGTTGATCTGCGGATGGATGCCGGTGCCGGCGCTTTCCGGATACATCACCAATGGCTCGCCTTTCAGATCGCTGATGGCGATGCTGTCTTGCGCCGCCAGCGGGTGGCCGTCCGGCAGCACCATCACCAGCGGATCGCGCCGCAGTATCGTCAGTGTCACCGCGTCGGGCAAGGTCAGCTCGGGCGGGCGCACCAGGCCCAGGTCCAGTTCGCGGCCGGCCAGCGCTTCGATCTGGCCCAGCGTCGACATTTCCTGCAAGGTCAGCCGGACGCCCGGATAGCGCTGGCGGTAGCGGTTGATCAGCGCCGCGAACAGCGGCGTCAGCGGCGTTGAAAACGTAAAGCCGACGCGCAGTTCGCCGGCCTCGCCCTGTTCGGCGCGGCGCGCGGTCTGCACCGCCTGTTCCGACAGGGCCAGCACCCGGCGCGCATCGTCGAGGAACAGCTTGCCCGCTTCCGTGAGGCGCACCCAGCGCTTGCTGCGTTCCAGCAGTTGCGCGCCCACTTCGGCTTCCAGTTGCTGGATCTGATGGCTCAGCGGCGGCTGGCCGATGTGCAGCCGCTCGGCCGCACGGGTGAAGCTGAGCTCCTCGGCGACGGCGACGAAATAACGTAGGTGGCGCAGTTCCATTATCTTTTTAAAGTATGACTGACGGTTTAAATATATATTGGACAGCTTACTGTGGCAATCCTAAGATGAGGTCATCGTACCTCTCCAGCAGGATCGCACCATGTCGCTGAGCGCCACTTCCGCCGCCACCACCATCGCCGCCGCGCCGGTCGCCGCCGGACGGATCACCGTCGGCAGTCCCGAATTCAAGCGCACCAACCGCGCGCTGTTTTTCGGTGGCTTCTCCACCTTTGCGCTGCTGTACTGCGTGCAGCCGCTGATGCCGCTGCTGTCGCACGAGTTCGTGCTGAGCGCGGCGCAGAGCAGCATGGTGCTGTCGATCTCGACCGGCGCGCTGGCGCTGTCGCTGATCGCCTCCAGCGCGGTGTCCGAACGGCTGGGCCGCAAGCCGCTGATGGTGGGCGCAATGGCGAGCGCCGCCATCCTCACCGTGCTGTGCGCATTTGCCGGCAATTACCCGCAACTGCTGGCGCTGCGCGCCTTGCTCGGCATCGCGCTGGGCGGCATGCCGGCCATCGCCATGGCTTACCTGAGCGAGGAAATCGAACCGGCGTCGCTGGGCCTGTCGATGGGGCTGTACATCAGCGGCAGTGCGTTCGGCGGCATGGCGGGACGCGTGATCACCTCGGTGCTGAGCGACCACCTGTCGTGGCGGCTGGCGCTGGCGATGGTGGGCGTGGCCGGCATTGGCGCGGCGGCCGAATTCTGGCGCAGCCTGCCGGCGTCGCGCCACTTCAATCCGGCCGGTGGCGGCTGGCGTGCGCTGACGGGCGGCTTCAGACAGCATCTGTCGGACGCCGGCCTGCCGTGGCTGTTCACGCTGGCGTTTCTGCTGATGGGCGCCTTCGTCAGCCTGTACAACTACATCGCCTACCGCCTGCTGGCGGCGCCGTTCGGCCTGAGCCAGAGCGTGGTGGGCGCGGTGTCGTTCTTCTACCTGCTGGGCATCTACAGCTCGGTGTGGGCGGGGCGGCTGGCCGACCGCTACGGCCGCCGCCACGTGCTGTGGATGATGGCCGTCATCATGCTGTCCGGGCTGCTGTTGACCTTGTCGGACTGGCTGCCGCTGACCCTGTTGGGCGTGGCCATCTTCACCTACGGGTTTTTCGCCACCCACTCGGTGGCCAGCAGCTGGGTCGGCCGGCGCGCGCGCAGCAACAAAGCCCTGGCATCGGCGCTGTACCTGTTCTTCTACTACCTGGGCTCCAGCGTGATCGGCTCGGCGACCGGCATCCTGTGGGGCCAGGCGGCGTGGCCGGGCGTGGTGGCCGTGCTGGCCGGCGCGCTGGCGCTGGCGCTGCTCATCGCCCTGCGCCTGCGCAAACTCGCGCCGCTGTAACTTTAGCGGCGAAGGCGTCGGGCGCGAGCGGGCGGCTGAAGTAGTAACCCTGCATTTCATCGCAGCGCTGTTCGCGCAAATAGGCTTGCTGTTCGGCCGTCTCGACGCCTTCGGCGATGATGCGGAAGCCCAGGCTGTGTCCCAGCGCAATGACGGAGCGTACGATCGCCGCCACTTTCGGTTCGGTCAGCATGTCGCGCACGAACGATTGATCGATCTTCAGGTAGTCCACCGGGAATTGTTTCAGGTACGCCAGGCTGGAGTAGCCCGTGCCGAAGTCGTCGATCGACAGCGCGATACCCAGCCGCTTCAGGCTTTCGATGGCGCCGACCGCGGCCTGGACGTTGTGCATCATCAGGCTTTCGGTCAGTTCCAGTTCCAGGTAGGGCGGCGCCAGGCCGCTGTCTTCCAGCGCCGCTTGCACTTCGTCGCTCAGGCGCTGGTCCTGGAACTGGCGCGCCGACAGGTTGACCGCCACCCGCAGCGGCGGCAGTCCGGCATCCTGCCACGCGCGCGCCTGCGCGCAGGCGGTGCGCAGCACCCAGCTGCCGATGCCGACGATCAGCCCGGTCTCTTCGGCCACACCGATGAAGCGCGCCGGCGACACCATGCCCAGCGTCGGATGGCGCCAGCGCAGCAGCGCTTCCATGCCGGTGATGGCGCCGCTGTGCAGGTCGACCTTGGGCTGGTACACCAGACTCAGCTGATCGCGCGCCAGCGCGTGGCGCAGCTCGGCTTCGATCAGGGCGCGTTCGGTGATGCGCTCGTTCATCGCCGCCTCGTAGAATTGCACCTGGTTGCGGCCGGCTTCCTTGGCGCGGTACAGCGCGATGTCGGCATGTTTCAGCAGTTGCCGCGCCTCGTCGCCATCGTCGGGATAGACGCTGACGCCGATGCTGCCGGTGACGGTCAGCGTCTGGCCGTAGACCTCCACCGGCGCGGCGATGGCATCCTGCACCTGCTGCATCACGGTCGGCAGCGGCCGCAGATCGGCTACCGGCAACAGCAGCACGAATTCGTCGCCGCCCAGGCGCGACACCGTGTCGCCTTCGCCGACGCAGGCCTGCAGGCGCGTGGCGATCGCGCACAGCAACTGGTCGCCGGCCTGGTGGCCCAGGTGGTCGTTGACCAGCTTGAAGTTGTCGAGGTCGATCACTACCAGCCACATGCTGTGCTGGAAGCGCTGCGAAAAGGTGACCGCCTGCGCCATGCGGTCGTTCAGCAGCGCGCGGTTGGGCAGGCCGGTGAGGGCGTCGTGGTTGGCCTGGTGTTCCAGCTGGGCCTGGTAATCGATGATGGCGGTCATGTCGGTCAGCACGCAGACGTGGTGGCTGATCTCGCCGCCGGGCGCCGGCACCGGCGCCACGTGCAGCTGGGTCCACAGCTGGGCGCCGTCGCGGTGGCGGATGCGCAGCATCAGCGTGACTTCCTGGCGCGTGCGCATGGCGGCGCGCAGCGCTTCCTGCTTGTCGCGGTCCTGCGGTCCCAGCAGCGTCTGCAGGTCGCTGCCGCGCACCGCCTCCGGCGCGTGGCCGAGCAGGCGCAGGAAGGCCGGATTGGCGTATTCGATCAGCTCGCCCTCGGGCGCGTGGGCGGTGATGACGATGGCGTTGACGCTGGCCTCGAGCGCGCGGCCGCGCAGCTGCAGGGTCAGTTCGGCCTGCTTGCGTTCGGTGATGTCCTCGATGGTGCCGACGATGCCGACGGTGTTGCCGTACTGGTCATGGAACGGCATCTTGTTGATCACGTACCAGTGGGCGCTGCCGTCGGCCAGCGTCATGTGGCCTTCCTCGTTGAGCCGCGCTTCGCCGCTGGCGATGATGGCGCGATCGTCGGCGCGGATGCTTTCGGCGCTGTGCGCCCACGGCAGATCCTGATCGCGCTTGCCGACCACGTCGCCGTTGTTGGCCAGGCCGGCAAAGCGCGCAAACACGGTGTTGCAGCCGAGGTAGGCGCCGTCCAGTCCCTTCCAGAAGATCTGGTGCGGGATGTGGTTGATCACCAGCTGCTTCAGTTCGCGCGAGGCGTGCAGCGCCGCTTCCAGGCCCAGGCGGTTGGTGATGTCGTGCGCGATCACCATGCGGCCCGGGCGGCCCGACAGCGTCACCGAGTGCGACGAGATTTCCACCTCGATGCGGGTGCCGTCGCGCTTGACGTGGGTCCACACGCCGGACTGCTGCGCGCCGCGCGCCGGCGCCGCCTGCAGGTTGTTGCTGAGCCGGTCCAGGTCCTCGCGCGGGCGGATGTCGCGGATGGTCAGCTGCAGGAATTCCTCTTCGGTGTAACCGTACTTGGCCACGGCGGCCGCGTTTACCACCAGGAAGCGCAGCGTCTCCAGATCGTAGACCCACATCGGCTGCGGGTGCGCCTCGAACAGGTGCTTGAAGCGCAGTCGCGATTCGTAGACGTCGTAATCGTTGAGCGGGTAGGCCAGGCACAGATACGACGGCGACTGATCGGCCGGGCGCCACTCGATGGTCTGGGTTACCGGATGATAGCTGCCGTCGGCGCCCACCAGCTCCAGTTCGCCGCGCCAGTAGCCGCGCATGCGCGCGGTGGGCAGCGCCTCGCTGTGCAGCATGGGCAGGGCCCAGGTGGCGTACAGCGCGGCGGCGCTGACGGTTTCTCCGAGCGGACCCAGCTGTCGGTGCAGGTGGGCGTTGGCGTACAGCAGCCGGCCCGCTTCGTCCAAGGCAAAGGCAAAGTAGGGACTGGCGCCAAACAGTTGGTCGAACGCAGCGCCTTTTAACTTTGAAGCCGCGCTGGAGGGGGCGGCGCGGGTGCGTCGCGGAGCGCGAGAGTGGGCTGGCTGCGGAAGATTGTCCATATCGTATTGCTCTATGACGATGTACTGATGCTAGCAGATGGATGGGGGCACAGTCGCACTGCTAGTGCACTTTCCGCGTCGTCCTGGACAGCAATTATTGATGTGTTGCAGCCACGCGACCATGTAGTTGAAGCGGCGCGCATGGCGCCCATTGCGCAGCTATCTGATTGCGGCCTGATCTGGATCAGTAGCGGGCGCGATTGCTGAAACCGCCGCGACGGCAAACGGTCGAACCCTGTCACGACAATTCGAGTGAAGGAGACGATCATGTTGCACGCCAATGATATCGGGCACCGGTTTTATTTTGTCGAGCGCGCGGTGCGGCTGGCCGCGCAAGCGGCCTCAGCAGAACCGAACCTGCCGCGCGAGTTGCGCGATTGCGTGGAAAAGCTGGACGCGCACGCCGACCAGGCGCGCGAGGTGCTGCAGTCGGCCGACGAGGCGCGCATCCGCAAGCTGGTGCGCGACATGGAGCTGCTGGCCGGGCGCGCCAAACGCATCTGTGAGTACATCGACAGCCTGTCCGGCCAGATGAAAGGCGCGGTCAGCCAGATGCACAGCCAGATTCAGGAACTCAAGCGGGATTTGCGCATCTAATAGGAAGCGGGCCGCTGGCGCGGAGCTGATGCGTCATGGACGACAAACAGACCCTGTGGAGTTTGATCATGCGATTTAGCTACAGTCTCATTGTTCTGGCAGTGTACGCGGCAGGCGCCGTGCTGGTCGAGCTCATGGCCCGCGGCATGCGTCCGCTCGGCGTCAGCGACTTCACGTATTACATGGTCTCGGGCACGGCCCATGTCATGCTGACCATCGACCTGGCCTTGTTGATATACCTGGTGTATCGTTCCGCCAAAAAGTGGATGCGCCTGGCCTGATCCGCCTGGCTACAGCACGCCTTTGGCGCGCAGGGCGGCGATGTCTTCGTCACTGCGGCCAAGCAGGTCGCGCAGTACCGTATCCGTATGCTGGCCCAGCAGCGGCGGCGCGATGGCGTTGTCGGTCGGCGTGGCGGACATGCGCATCGGGCTGCGCACGAGACGGGTGCTGCCGGCGGTCGGATGCGGCACCTCCATCACCACGCCGCGCGCCTGCACCTGCGGATTGGCATACACCTCTTCGAGGTTATTGATGGGGCCGCAGGGCACGCCGACCGCTTCCAGTTTTTCGAGCCAGAAGTCGCGCGGTTGTCGCAGCACCATTTCCGCCAGCAGCGGCACCAGTTCATCGCGGTTTTTCACGCGCAGCGGATTGGTGGCGTAGCGCTCGTGGAACGCCAGATCGGCGCGTCCGCCCGCCTCGACGAATTTCTGGTACTGGCCATCGTTGCCGGTGGCGACGATGATGTAGCCGTCGGCGCACTGGAAGGTCTGGTAGGGCACGATGTTGGGATGCGCATTGCCCCAGCGTTTGGGCACCTTGCCGCTGTTCAGGTAGTTGCTGCCGGCATTCGCCAGCATTGCCACCTGCACGTCGAGCAGGGCCATGTCGATGTACTGGCCTTCGCCGCTGCGGTCGCGGTGCGTCAGCGCGGCCAGGATGGCGATGGTGGCGTACATGCCGGTCATCAGATCGGTCAGCGCCACGCCGGCTTTTTGCGGACCGCCGCCGGGCAGGTCGTCGCGCTCGCCCGTCACCGACATCAGGCCGCCCATGCCCTGGATCAGGAAATCGTAGCCGGCGCGGTGCGCGTAGGGGCCGTCCTGGCCGAAGCCGGTCACCGAGCAGTAGACCAGATCGGGCTTGATAGTTTTCAAGGTCTCGTAGTCGAGACCGTAGCGCTTGAGCTGGCCGACCTTGTAATTTTCCAGCACCACATCGCAATGGCGCACCAGCTCGCGCAGCAGGGTCTGGCCTTCGGCGCTGGCGATGTCCATGGTGACCGAGCGCTTGCCGCGGTTGGCCGACAGATAGTAGGCCGCTTCGGTGGTGTCGTTGCCGTCGGCGTCGCGCGCGTAGGGCGGTCCCCAGGCGCGGGTGTCGTCGCCGCTGCCGGGGCGTTCGATCTTGATCACGTCGGCGCCGAGATCGGCCAGATTCTGCGAGCACCACGGTCCGGCCAGCACGCGGCTCAGGTCGAGGACGCGGAGATGACCCAGCGCTGTTGGAGCTGTCATGATGTGTTCAACCTTTTCAGTATGGCAATCAGGACCGCTAGTGTAGTGGTTCGGCCGGCGCGCTGCACGTGGTTTTTTTGCAAGTCCGAAAGCTGGCAGCCGGCCGCTCGTTCGTGATAACGTTGCTATCCTTACCATGACGACTGTCGAGCGAACCATGTGGCCTTATCCCCAAATTGTTGCACACCGCGGCGGCGGGACGCTGGCGCCGGAAAACACCCTGGCCGGCCTGCGCGCCGGCCTGGCGCACGGCTTTCACGCGGTCGAATTCGACGTGATGCTGTCGCGCGACGGCGTCGGCATGGTGGTGCATGATCCCGAGTTCGGGCGTACCATTGCCGGCCGCGGCAGCGTCGCCGGCACCGACGCCGCGGCGCTGGCAGCCATGGATGCCGGCAGCTGGTTCAGCCCGCAATTCCTTGGCGAGCCGGTGCCGTACTTCACCCAGTTCATCGATTACTGCAAGGCGCAAGGCATCTGGATGAACGTGGAAATCAAGCCGGCCGACGGGTTCGAGGCGGACACCGGCGCCTGGGTGGCAAACATCACGCGCGACAGTTACGCGGCCGAGATTGCCGCCGGCGATCCGGCCCGGGTGCCGCTGCTGTCCTCGTTCAGCTTTGCGGCGCTGGCCGCGGCGCGCGACGCCGCGCCGGAGGTGCCGCGCGGCTATCTGCTCGACACCATTCCGGCCGATTGGCAACAGCAGGCCAGGGCGCTGGGCGCGGTGGCCATCCACACCAACCACAAGCATCTGACGCCCGAACTGGCCCGCGACATCAAGGCGGCCGGCTATGGCCTGTTTTGCTATACCGTCAACGATCCGGCGCGTGGGCGGGAAATCCTGGCCTGGGGCGTGGATGGATTCTGTACGGACCGCATCGATTTGATCGGCCCTGGCTTCGCTCATATATAATCAACCCTTTGCATTTGCCAGTCACCACCAGCATACGACATGAAATCATCTGAAATTCGCGAAAAATTCCTCAAGTTCTTTGAATCCAAGGGTCATACGATTGTCCGTTCCAGCTCCCTGGTGCCTGGCAACGACCCGACCCTGCTGCTGACCAACAGCGGCATGGTGCAGTTCAAGGACGTGTTCACCGGTACCGACACCCGCCCGTACACCCGCGCCACCTCGGTGCAGCGCTGCGTGCGCGCCGGCGGCAAGCACAACGACCTGGAAAACGTCGGCTATACCGCGCGTCACCACACCTTCTTCGAAATGCTGGGCAACTTCAGCTTCGGCGACTATTTCAAGCGCGACGCCATCAGCTACGCCTGGGAACTGCTGACCAAGGTCTACGGTCTGCCGGTCGACAAGCTGACCGTGACGGTCTACCAGGAAGACGACGAAGCCTACGACATCTGGGCCAACGAAGTCGGCGTGCCGAAAGAGCGCATCATCCGCATCGGCGACAACAAGGGCGCGCGCTACGCCTCGGATAACTTCTGGCAGATGGCCGACACCGGCCCATGCGGTCCGTGCACCGAGATCTTCTACGACCACGGCCCGGACATCTGGGGCGGCCCTCCAGGCTCGCCGGAAGAAGACGGCGACCGTTTCATCGAAATCTGGAACCTGGTGTTCATGCAGTTCAACCGCGACGAGCAGGGCGTGCTGCACAAGCTGCCGAAGCAGTCGGTCGACACCGGCATGGGCATGGAACGTCTGGCCGCCGTGCTGCAGCACGTGCACTCGAACTACGAGATCGACCTGTTCCAGAACCTGATCAAGGCCGCCGCGCGCGAAACCGGCGCCACCGACCTGGAAAACAAATCGCTGCGCGTGATCGCCGACCACATCCGTTCGGCCGCGTTCATGATCGTCGACGGCGTGATTCCTGGCAGCGAAGGCCGCGCCTACGTCCTGCGCCGCATCATCCGCCGCGCGCTGCGCCACGGCCACAAGCTGGGCCAGACCAAGCCGTTCTTCTACAAGCTGGTCAATGACCTGGCGATCGAGATGGGCGCCGCCTATCCCGAGCTGGAAGATGCCAAGGACAACGTCGCCAAGATGCTCAAGGCCGAGGAAGAGCGCTTCGGCGAGACGCTGGAAACCGGCATGAAAGTGCTGGAGGCGCAGCTGGCCAAGGATGCCACCGGCATCGACGGCGCCACCGCCTTCACGCTGTACGAAACCTACGGCTTCCCGCCGGACCTGACCGCCGACATCTGCCGCGAGCGCAACATCCACTTCGACCAGGCCGGCTACGATGCGGCGCTGAAGGAAAGCCAGGAACTGTCGCGCAAGGGCGGCAAGTCGTTCAAGGACGCCAAGGTCGAGTACTCGGGCGAGAAAAACAAGTTCGTCGGCTACGATGAGCTGAGCTTCAGCAGCAAGGTCGTCGCGCTGTACGCGGCCGGCACGCCGGTGCAGGAACTGAAGGCGGGCGAGGCCGGCATCGTGGTGCTGGACACCACCCCGTTCTACGCCGAGTCGGGCGGCCAGGTCGGCGACCAGGGCGCGATCACCGCCGCCGGCGCGCAGTTCGACGTCAGCGACA
This sequence comes from Duganella callida, assembly GCF_004614165.1. Taxonomy (GTDB): domain Bacteria; phylum Pseudomonadota; class Gammaproteobacteria; order Burkholderiales; family Burkholderiaceae_D; genus Rugamonas; species Rugamonas callida. The sequence continues at coordinate 27,551 of NZ_SPVG01000233.1, forward strand.
CGCTGAAGATCCAGGCCGATGTGTTCGGTCACCACGGCGTGCTGGCCTCCGGTTCGCTGAAGGTCGGCGACGCGGTCAGCGCCAACGTCGACCAGGCCAAGCGCGCGCGCACCATCCGCAACCACTCGGCCACCCACCTGATGCACAAGGCCCTGCGCGAAGTGCTGGGTTCGCACGTGCAGCAGAAGGGCTCGCTGGTCGATCCGGACAAGACCCGCTTCGACTTCAGCCACAACGCCCCGCTGAGCGCCGAGCAGATCGCCGAAGTGGAAGCCAAGGTCAACAAGGAGATCCTGGAAAACCACCCGACCAAGGCGCAGCACATGTCGTTCGACGACGCGGTCAAGCACGGCGCGATGGCGCTGTTCGGCGAGAAGTACGGCGATGAAGTGCGCGTGCTGGACATCGGCACCTCGAAAGAGCTGTGCGGCGGCGTGCACGTGCAGCGCACCGGCGACATCGGCCTGTTCAAGATCGTGTCGGAAGGCGGCGTCGCGGCCGGCATCCGCCGCGTGGAGGCCGTGACCGGCGAAGGCGCGCTGGCGCTGGTGCAGGGCATGGCGCGCAAGCTGAACGAGGCCGCCGCCGCGCTGAAGGCCAATCCGGAAGAGCTGACCGTCAAGATCGGCGCCGTGCAGGACCAGGTCAAGTCGCTGGAAAAGGAACTGGCCGCGCTGAAGTCGAAGCTGGCCGCCGGCCAGGGCGACGAGCTGGCCGGCAAGGCGGTCGACGTCAAGGGCATCAAGGTACTGGCCGCCACGCTGGACGGCGCCGACGTCACCGCGCTGCGCGAAACCATGGACAAGCTGAAGGACAAACTGAAGACCGCCGCCATCGTGCTGGCCTCGGTCAACGACGGCAAGGTCAGCCTGATCGCCGGCGTTACCGCCGACAGCACCGCCAAGGTCAAGGCGGGCGAGCTGGTCAACTTCGTCGCACAACAAGTGGGCGGCAAGGGCGGCGGACGCCCTGATATGGCGCAGGCCGGCGGTACCAATCCGGCCGGTCTGGCGGCCGCGCTGGACGGCGTTTCCGCCTGGGTAGGCGAGCGCATCTAAGGCAATAAAACCGCTATAAAGCAGTGTTTATGCGGCCCGCGCGTGGGATGGCTCCACGCGCGGGCCGTTGTCGTTCGGGGGGAGCTGTTGTATACTTTCCAGTTCCCGTTGCAAACTTGCAACGCACTACGAACTATTTTGGTGCAGCGCGTCATCCGGCCGGAAAAGGAGTAGTATGACGACACCCCCTCACGAAAAAGCAGGTTTCTTGATGAGCGAAACGATACTTGAAAACGAAATCATCGAATTCCATAAGGAACTGGATGCGCGCGGCTTGCATTGCCCATTGCCAATTTTGAAGGCCAAGAAGGCACTTACCGAACTGCAAAGTGGTGAAGTGCTGCGCATCATGGCCACCGACCCCGGTTCGGTGCGGGATTTCCAGGCTTTCGCCAAACAGACCGGCAACGCCCTGTTGTCGCACGTCCAGACCGGTCGTGAGTTTGTCTTTTTGATGCGGCGCAAATAATCCGCGCTGCATTTTTCCCTTTTCGAATCGTCTGACCGCTTGGTTTTTTTAGACGATTTCTACTAGCTAAAAATCGCACGATCGTGCTTTAATTTCTTGTGCGGGGCTGATTTCTCATATAATCTAGCCCACATTATTTAGTCCCGAATTCATCTTTTCCCAAAGGCACAGCTATGAAAGTCTTGGTACCTGTCAAACGTGTGGTTGACTACAACGTCAAAGTGCGTGTGAAGTCCGACGGCACCGGCGTCGATATCGCCAACGTCAAAATGTCGATGAACCCGTTCGACGAGATCGCGGTGGAAGAAGCCACCCGCCTGAAGGAAGCCGGCAAGGTCACCGAAGTGATCGCCGTATCGGCTGGTGTGACCCAGTGCCAGGAAACCCTGCGTACCGCGATGGCGATCGGCGCCGACCGCGGCATCCTGGTGGAAACCGCCACCGAACTGGAACCGCTGGCCGTGGCCAAGCTGCTGAAAGCGCTGGCCGACAAGGAGCAGCCGCAACTGATCATCCTGGGCAAGCAGGCGATCGACGACGATTCCAACCAGACCGGCCAGATGCTGGCCGCGCTGCTGGGCTGGCCGCAAGCGACCTTCGCCTCGAAAGTGGTGCTGGAAGACGGCAAAGCCACCGTCACCCGCGAAGTGGACGGCGGCCTGGAAACCCTGGCGCTGACCCTGCCGGCCATCGTCACCACCGACCTGCGCCTGAACGAGCCGCGCTACGTGACCCTGCCGAACATCATGAAGGCGAAGAAGAAAACCCTGGACGTGACCAAGCCGGAAGACCTGGGCGTGGACGTCACCCCGCGTCTGAAGACCGTCAAGGTTGCCGAGCCGGCGAAACGTTCCGCCGGCATCACCGTACCGGACGCCGCCACCCTGGTCGCAAAACTGCGCACCGAAGCTAAAGTCATCTAAAGGAAATCCAACATGGTCGCATTAGTTATCGCAGAACACGACAACGCCAGCCTGAAGGCCAGCACCCTGCACACCGTGACCGCGGCCGCCCAGTGCGGCGGCGACGTGCACGTGCTGGTGGCCGGCGCCAACGCCGCCGCCGTGGCTACCGCCGCCGCCGCCATCGCCGGCGTGTCGAAAGTGCTCCACGCCGACGCCGCCCACTTCGCCGACGGCCTGGCCGAAAACGTCGCCGAGCAGGTACTGGCCGTGGCCGCTTCGTACAGCCACATCCTGGCGCCCGCCACCGCGTACGGCAAGAACATCCTGCCGCGCGTGGCCGCCAAGCTGGACGTGGCGCAGATCTCGGAAATCACCAAGGTCGACTCGCCGGACACCTTCGAGCGTCCTATCTACGCCGGCAACGCCATCGCCACCGTGCAGTCGGGCGACAAGGTCAAGGTCATCACCGTGCGCGCCACCGGCTTCGACGCCGCCGCCGCCACCGGCGGTGCGGCCGCGGTGGACACCGTGGCGGCCGTGGCCGATTCGGGCAAATCGGCCTTCGTCGGCCGCGAAGTGGCCAAGTCGGACCGTCCTGAGCTGACCGCCGCCAAGATCATCGTTTCCGGTGGCCGCGGCATGGGTTCGGGCGAAGCGTTCAAGCTCCTGGAGCCGCTGGCCGACAAGCTGGGCGCCGCCATGGGCGCCTCGCGCGCCGCCGTGGACGCGGGCTTCGTGCCGAACGACTGGCAGGTGGGCCAGACCGGCAAGATCGTCGCGCCCAACCTGTACATCGCGGTCGGCATCTCCGGCGCGATCCAGCACCTGGCCGGCATGAAGGATTCGAAAACCATCGTCGCCATCAACAAGGATCCGGAAGCGCCGATCTTCTCCGTTGCCGACTACGGCATCGTAGGCGACCTGTTCGAAGTCGTGCCCCAACTGGTTGCCGAACTGGGTTAATACCGAATAAAAGCAAATCCAAGGCCACGCTGATCCGGACATGCCGGATTGCCGTGGCCTTTTTCTTGGAGACAGAGATGCCGTATCAAGCACCGATCAAAGACATGCTGTTCGTGATGAACGAATTGGCCGGCCTGCAAGCCATCAGCGAACTGCCGGGCTGCGAGGACGCCACCCCGGAAACCGCCGAGGCCGTGCTGGAAGAATGCGCGAAATTCGTCGCCGGCGAAATCGCCCCGCTGAACCATGCGGGCGACAAGGAGCCGAGCTACTGGACCAGGGAAGGCGTGGTCACCTCGAACGGATTTAAGGAAGCATTCCGCCAGTTCGCCGACGCCGGCTGGCAGGGCTTGCAGCATCCGACCGAATTCGGCGGCCAGGGTCTGCCCAAGCTGGTCGGCACGCCGTGCGTGGAGATGCTGCACGGCGCCAACCTGTCGTTCGCGCTGTGCCCGCTGCTGTCGGACGGCGCCATCGAAGCGCTGCTGACCGCCGGCAGCGACGCGCAGAAAGCCACCTTCCTGGAACCGCTGGTGACCGGCAAGTGGACCGGCACCATGAACCTGACCGAGCCGCAGGCCGGCTCCGACCTGGCCGCCGTACGCACCCGCGCCGAGCCGCAGGGCGACGGCACCTACAAGATTTTCGGCACCAAGATCTTCATCACCTATGGCGATCACGACATGACCGAAAACATCATCCACCTGGTGCTGGCGCGCACGCCGGACGCGCCAGCGGGCGTGAAGGGCATCTCGCTGTTCATCGTGCCGAAGTTCCTGGTCAACGCCGACGGCTCGCTGGGCGCGCGCAATGACGCGCACTGCGTCTCGATCGAGCACAAGCTCGGCATCAAGGCCAGCCCGACCGCGGTGCTGCAGTTCGGCGACAACGGCGGCGCCATCGGCACGCTGGTGGGCGAAGAGAACCGCGGCCTGGAGTACATGTTCATCATGATGAACGCGGCGCGCTTCGGCGTCGGCATGCAGGGCATCGGCGTATCCGAGCACGCCTACCAGCACGCGCTGGCGTACGCCAAGGAGCGCGTGCAATCGCGCGACCTGAACGGCTCGCCGGCCGGCGTGGCCATCATCCATCATCCGGACGTGCGCCGCATGCTGATGAACATGCGTGCCCAGACCGAGGCGGCGCGCGCGCTGGCCTACGTCGGCGCATCGCTGTACGACCAGGCGCACCACAGCGCCGACGCCGGCGAACGCGCGCGCAACCAGGCCGTGTACGAATACCTGGTGCCGGTGATCAAGGGCTGGTCGACCGAAATGTCGCAGGACGTCACCCGCGACGGCGTGCAGATCCACGGCGGCATGGGCTTCATCGAAGAAACCGGCGCGGCGCAGCACTACCGCGACGCCAAGATCCTGACCATCTACGAAGGCACGACCGCCATCCAGGCCAACGACCTGATCGGCCGCAAGACCGTACGCGACGGCGGCAAGGTGGCGAAAGACCTGATCGCGCAAGTGCGCGCCACCGAAGCCGAGCTGGCAGGTGTGGAAGGCGCCGACTTCGCCGCCATCCGCAAGCGCCTGGGGCAGGGCGCGGCGGATCTGGAAGCGGTGGTGGACTACGTGGTGGCCAACTTCAAGGGCGACATCAAGGGCGTGTTCGCGGGCAGCGTACCGTACCTGAAGCTGGCCGGCATCGTGCTGGGCGGCTGGCAGATGGCGCGCGCCGCGCTGATTTCGCAGCGGAAGCTGGCGGCCGGCGAAGGCGATGCCAGCTTCTACCAGGCCAAGATCGTCACCGCGCGCTTCTTTGCCGACCACTTCCTGGCGCAATCGGGCGGCATGCGCAGCGCCATCGTCGACGGCAGCGCCGGCGTCCTCGCGCTCGACGTCGAGCAGTTCTAAACTCCGGAGGCAAACTCCGGGGTCAGGTCTTCCATTGCGTCACGGGCTCTGCTGTAGCGGTCGCTACAGCAGAGCCCGTGACGCAATGGAAGACCTGACCCCGGATTGAATCCAATTCGCTGGGCGATACGTACAAGCTGGATACGTTATCGAGGCCAGCAATGAATTCCATCTTTATCCGCACCGCCATTTCGACCCATCGCAAAGCTTACGCGATCAAGCGTATGAATGCCGCGGCCCAGCGTCTGTTGCGCGCCGAATCGATGGCCGAGGAAATTCGGGCCGGGCGTTGGGTGCTTGCCTGGGCGCTGGCGGCCGGCGCCAGGCGCGCTTCACGCCCATTGCGGGCCGGCCTGATGTCGCGCGCTTCTACTGGTCTGCACTAAGGTCGATGATCGCCTGATACACGCGCACCGGTTCTTCGGCAATCCGGTTCAGCACGTAGAGGAAGTGCTCTTCGCCAAACACCGCGTATTCGCGTGTCGGAAAGCCGCGCGCCTGCAGGGCGTCGATCTGTTCGGTGCCGAGGCCGATCAGCGATTCGAACTCGAACCAGCGCGGGTCGATGCGTTCCTGCACGATGAGGTCGGCGATGCCGGCCTGGATGTTACTGTCGTGCGTGGCGATCGAGCATTTGTGGCCGCTCAGCAGCAGTTCCTGTGCGTAGCGGTGGTAGGTGGCCGCCAGCTCCGGGCTGTTGCGTTCGTGCGCCACGCCGGGCGGTTCGAGGAAGGCGCCTTTCACCAGGCGGATGCGCCCGGGCAGTTTCATCAGCTGCGGCAAATCCTGGGCGGTGCGGTGACGCTTGGCCGGCACGGTGATGCCGACGTTGCGCAAGTCGTCTTCGCGGTGCAGCCGGGTGTAGATGGCGTAGATGTCGTCGGCACGGTCCGCGCCTTCCATCGAGATCATCACTTCGCGGTTGATCTCGGCCGCCGCCAGGGCGATGCGCCGGGCGTTGCGGTAGCCCAGTTCCAGGTCCGCCAGCGAGCCGACGTGCGACACGTCGAAGGAGATCGAGCAGTTCAGGTTGCGCTGGCCGATGGCGCGCACCAGTTGCAGGAACACTTCGGTTTCGGCCATGGCAAACGCCTCCTCACGCACGCTCTCGCCCATGTATTCGGCCGACGCCGCATGGCCGCGCGCGATAATCTGTTCGACGCGTTGCAAGGCCTCGTCCACGCTGCGTCCGGCCACGTAGCGCTGCGACACCTTGTGCATGTATGGCTGCAGCAGCGGGTCATTGCAGAACTTTTCCTTGGCGTTTTCGTCCAGTGCCAGTGCGCGCAGCCTGGCTGCGGCCTGATCCACGAGTCCTTGCCATTCCAGCGGAAACGCAGCCATGGATCAGCGACGCACGATGGTGCCGTTGACGTGTTCGACGCGGTCGCCGCTGAGCATCTGCGGGTCGTGGTCGAACAGGAAACTGGCTTCGCGGCCGTTGTCGTAGCGGACGTTGACGGTCCACTGCTTGCTGGCCTTGGCTTTTTCCTCGATCTTCTTGCCGGCGTAGGCGCCGCCGGCGGCGCCGGCCAGCGTCGCCACCTGGCGGCCGTGACCGCTGCCGACCTGGTTGCCGAGCAGGGCGCCGGCGACGCCGCCGGCGATCAGGCCCAGCGAGCTGCTCTCGCCAGCCTTTTCGCCCAGCACCACCGAGGTTACCTTGCCGCACTCGCCATGGCAGGCGCCCGGCTTGCTCTGGTAGGCAGTCTTGGCTTGCGTCAGCGCTTTGTCGTATGCGGTCTTGGCGTCACGCAGGCATTGCATGCGCGCGCCGGAATTGTTTTCATCCGCGCACAGCTTTTTATCTTCGGCGTAGCGGGTGTTGATGCGCCGGGTTTCGGCGTTGTACTGGTCCTTCGACATCTGCGCCTGGGCGGCGCCGGTGGTCAGGCTGGCCAGCAGCATCGTCGCCAGCAGGGTGCGGTTATGCATGTTGTTCTCCTTCTTAGCCATAGGCTCCGCCAGTGTACAGTAAGTCAAACAGACGCGAGATGGTGGCAATCAGGCCGCCGGCGCCGATCATCATGCTGGCCACCAGTACCACCGCCACCGGCCAGTGAGTGTCCGATTGGCGGCCCGAGGCGGCGTTGTGGCGGGCGTCCCATTTTTCATCGGGCGTCAGGCCCATCACCAGCGCTTCGAGGAAGCCGGCCAGGCCGGACACAATGATCGGCAGCAGCTTGTAAAAACCGTCCGCCTGCGGCGCCAGCGCCGAGATCAGCAGCGAGGCCGGCAGGCAGGCCAGGTGCGCCCACAGCCAGCGGTCGCGCAGGCCGCCCAGGTACAGCCGCTGCAGCCCCAGTCCGCCGAGCAGGAAGGCCAGCAGGGCCGCCAGTGTCTTGTTTTTGTGACGGGCACGATGCAAAGCAGTCATGTTTATTCAGCAAAATGGTCGGTAAACCGCCAGTATCAGGCATAATACGGCCCCCGGCGACTCTTTTTTAATAGCACAGCTATTGCCCTGAACGCCGGAACGGGGGATAATCTTTGATTACCTCAATCTGCCCGATTATTTCATTAACGCTTGCTGCTTCGCGGCCAAGCGCGCTATAATTTGCGGCTTTTTCCGTCCTAGCACAATTTTTGGAAATATTATGGTCGTTATTCGTTTAGCTCGTGGTGGCGCAAAAAAGCGTCCTTTCTTCAACATCGTTGCAACCGATTCGCGTAACCGTCGCGATGGCCGTTTCATCGAGCGTATCGGCTTCTACAACCCGATGGCTTCCGGCGCTGAAGTTGGCCTGCGTATCACCGAAGACCGTCTGGCTCACTGGCAGTCCGTCGGCGCGCAACTGTCGCCAACCGTTGCCCGTCTGGTCGCCCAGAACAAGAAAGCAGCAGCTTAATTCGTCTGGTAGCCGGTTTGACCGAGAAGAATGCATCCGGGGTGAAAATCCCCGAAGACCTGGTGCAGGTGGGCTTCATCGCCGGTGCCTACGGTATCGCCGGCTGGGTCAGGATCCGTCCTTTCTCGGAAGAGGCGGATGCACTTCGCAAGGTCAAGACCTGGTGGCTGGATAAGCCGGCGTTGCGCGATGTCGATGTGCAGCAGGTCAAACTGCATAGCGGCGATGTCGTGGCGCGCCTGGTGGGTGTTGCCGACCGGGATCTGGCCGAGTCGCTCAAGGGCGCCGGTGTCTTCATCCCGCAAAGCCGTTTCCCGGCGCTGGCCGAAGACGAGTTTTACTGGACCGATCTGATCGGTCTGGAAGTAGAGAATTTACAAGGTGAGCACCTGGGCAAGGTGACTGACATGATGAGCAATGGACCGCAATCGATCCTGCGCATCACGCCGGCTCCCGCACCCGATGCCGACCCCGATGTGGCGGCGCAAGAGCGCCTGATCCCGTTTGTGGACGCGTTCATCAATAAGGTGGACAAGGAAGCGGGCAAGATCATCGTCGACTGGGGCCTTGACTATTAGCGCAATACATTGAGGGCGGTTCGCCATGCAATTCGATGTCGTAACCCTGTTCCCGGAAATGTTTGCCGCGATTACGCAGTCGGGCGTGACCCGGCGCGCGTTTGAACAGAATAAATGTGGCCTGACGTTGTGGAATCCGCGCGATTTCACCACCGACAATCACCGCACCGTGGATGACCGCCCATATGGCGGCGGCCCCGGCATGGTGATGCTGGCCAAGCCGCTGGAGCAGACCATCCACGCCGCGCGGCAGCGCCAGACCGACGCCGGTCTGCCGCCGCCGCGGGTGGTGTTCATGTCGCCCCAGGGCAAGCAGTTGACGCACGAGCGCGTGATGCAGCTGAAGCAGGAGCCCGGTCTGGTGGTCCTGTGCGGCCGCTACGAAGCGGTCGATCAGCGCCTGCTCGACCGTTGCGTCGACGAGGAAATCAGCCTCGGCGATTTCGTGCTGTCCGGCGGTGAATTGCCGGCGATGGCCTTGATGGACGCGGTGATCCGCCAGATTCCCGGCGTGCTGAACACCGACGCCTCGGCCATCGAAGACAGCTTCGTCAATGGCCTGCTGGATTCGCCGCACTACACGCGGCCGGTATCGTACGAAGGGGTGGAAGTGCCGCCGATCCTGATGGGCGGCAACCACGCCGAGATAGAAAAATGGCGCCGCCAGCGCATGCTGGAAGCGACCGCGCGCAAGCGACCGGATTTGCTGGTCAAGGCACGTGAGGCAGGTTTGCTCACCAAACATGACGAGCAATTTTTGGCGGGTTTGTAAAACCCCGCTTTGTTAAACCCCATCCTCTACTGGGCATCTAGAGCGCGCCAGCAAGATGGTTTTTGGAGTCTGAAATGAACCTGATTCAACAACTCGAGCAAGAAGAAATCGCTCGCCTGGGCAAAAACATCCCTGAATTTGCACCTGGCGATACCGTGGTAGTCAACGTGAACGTAGTCGAAGGCACCCGCAAGCGCGCCCAGGCTTACGAAGGCGTTGTTATCGCCCGTCGCAACCGTGGCCTGAACTCGAACTTCATCGTTCGCAAGATCTCGTCCGGCGAAGGCGTTGAGCGTACCTTCCAGCTGTACTCGCCGCTGATCGCTTCGATCGAAGTGAAACGCCGCGGTGACGTACGTCGCGCCAAGCTGTACTACCTGCGTGATCGTTCCGGCAAGTCGGCACGTATCAAGGAAAAACTGCCAAACCGCCGCCCAGCAGCAGCGAAAGCAGCCGCGTAATATCGGTTGTGTTTGGAGAGAAGGGCGCCCGTGGGCGCCCTTTTTCGTCTGAAGGAGGTGCCCCGTGGCCAAGCCCCTGTTCGATCCGCAACAACTTCCCGTCGAAGCCATCGCCGGCGAACCGGCCCTGGCCGCCGAGCGCCTGCAGGCGGACTGGTTGCGCACGCGCTTTGCCGCGCCGCCGCCGTGGACGCCGGAAGCCGGCGAGCGCGCGCTGCCGGGCCGCGAAGACCGCGCGCCGACGCCGGCCTCGGTGCTGGTGCCGCTGGTGCAGCGTGCGTCCGGCCTGACCATTCTGCTGACCCAGCGCACCGCGCACCTGACCGACCATCCGGGCCAGATCAGCTTCCCCGGCGGCCGCGCCGAGGACTACGACAGCGACGCCATCGACACCGCGCTGCGCGAGTCGGAAGAGGAGATCGGCCTGGCGCGGCGCCACGTGGAAATCCTCGGCAGCCTGCCGCGCTATCTGACCGGCACCGGATATTGCGTGACGCCGGTGGTGGGACTGGTGCAGCCGCCGTTCGAGGTCAGCGCCGATCCGGGCGAGGTGGCTGCCATCTTCGAAGTGCCGCTGGCCTTCCTGATGGATGGCAAGAACCACCAGCGCCTGTCGGTCGAACTGGCGGGCGGACGCCGCACGTTTTACGCCATGCCGTATGAGGCTTATTACATCTGGGGCGCCACCGCGGGCATGCTGCGCAATCTGTTCCATTTCTTGCGCGCATAGCGGTAACTAGGCTATCGTAGCGGGCATACTGAGGCCCACTACGGCTATGCCAACGCAAAGGACGTTTAATGACTTTTCTTTCCATTCTATGCGCGCTGCTGATCGAGCAGATGAAGCCGCTGCGCGCAGACAATCCGATTTACGCCGAGATCAAGAGTCTGGCGTTGCGGATGGAGACCTGGTTCAACGCCGGCCATTCGACCCACGGCCGCATCGGCTGGTTCCTGATGATGGCGATTCTGATGGTGCCGACCGCGCTGATCTACTGGGTGCTCAAGCATTACGACCTGTTCCTGGCCGCGTTCGCATGGAACGTGCTGATCGTGTATCTGACGCTGGGCTTCCGCCATTACAGCCACTATTTCACCTCGATCCAGCTGGCGCTGAACGCCGGCGATGACACCACCGCGCGCGCGCTGCTGGCCGAATGGACCCGCCAGGACACGGTCGGCATGGACGCCACCGAAATCACCCGCATCGCGGTGGAGAAATCGCTGATCACCACGCACCGCAATGTGTTCGGCGTGTTCTTCTGGTTCCTGATGCCGCTGGGGCCGGCCTGCGCGGTGATGTACCGTGTGGCCGAGCACCTGGCGCGCGCCTGGAACGAGCCCGAACACATGCGCAACGAAGCGTTCGGCCAGTTCGCCGCGCGCGCGTTTTACTGGATCGACTGGATCCCGGTGCGCCTGACCGCGGTCGCCTTCGCCGTGGTCGGCAACTTTGAGGATGCGATCTACGCCTGGCGCAACTTCGCCCACCGCTGGACCAATGAATCGATCGGCATCATCCTGTCGGCCGGCGGCGGCGCCATGGGCGTGCGTCTGGGCGCGCCGGCGGAAACCGCGGTGCGCGCGCAGATGGTCGACGCCACCACCGTCGATGTCGAGCTGGAACCGGACCTGATGCCCGGCGACGAGCCCAACATCCGCGCGCTGCAAAGCACGGTCGGCCTGGTCTGGCGCGCGCTGCTGTTGTGGATGATGTTGTTATTGCTGCTGTCCAGTGCCGTGTGGCTCGGATCATCGCCATAAAAAGGTACAATAGCGGGGTTGCCGTGGTGCAGGGTGATGTTCTTCCTGCACCAAAGTGGGAGTCTGGCGAAAAACTGTGCGGAAAATCAGCTACTTACGTATTCAGGTCTTCTATAAGATATAATACGTAAGAGCCAGCAAGTCCCACACCCTCTTGTCACCAACAAGTATCTACGCAGAAGCAGCCGCGCCTATGTCAGTCGAAAAACCGGCAGAACAGCAAGATTCGTTCTTCATCCTTGGCCAAACCAGCAATGGCAGACAGTTCCGTCCCAGCGACTGGGCTGAGCGCCTGTGCGGGGTGATGGCCTGCTTCAAGCCGGAGGGCGTGTCCACCGGCCGCGACGCCCACCTGCAGTATTCTCCTTACGTGACCCCGACCGTGATCAACGGCGTCAAGTCGGTGGTGGTCAACGGCAAGCTGCGCCAGCTCGAGCCGCTGGCCTATCACTTCGTGCAGTCCTTCGCCAAGGACAACGATCTGCAGATCGTCGACGCCTGCATCGTCCCCGATAAAAAGTAATTAATTTCCGCTTAAGCACTCTACCCATGCAGGCGGGGTAGGGCGTATGCTGTCCGTTCCTTTGTTTTTTTCCGAAAAAAAATGATGAACAACAGCCGTCTGAACACCATCGCCGCCGCCAGCATGCTGCTGTGCGGATTGTCCTTTGTCGCCACCGGCAGCGCCTGGGCCGCCAATGCCCAGGCGCTGCCGGCCGGCGTGGTCAAGGGACCGTCGGTCGAAGGCATCACCGAGTACCGGTTGCCGAATGGCCTCAAGGTGCTGTTGTTCCCGGACGCGTCCAAGCCCACCATCACCGTCAACGTCACCTACCTGGTCGGTTCGCGCCACGAGAACTACGGCGAGACCGGCATGGCCCACCTGCTCGAGCACATGATGTTCAAGGGCTCGCCGAAGAACCGCAGCATTCCGCAGGAGTTTTCCAACCGCGGCATGGAGTTCAACGGCACCACGTCGTTCGACCGCACCAACTACTACGAAGTGTTCCAGGCCAGCCAGGACAATCTGAAGTGGGCGCTGGACATGGAAGCGGACCGCATGGTGCATTCCTTCGTCGCCCGCAAGGATCTGGATTCCGAGATGACGGTGGTGCGCAACGAATACGAAAGCGGCGAGAACAGCCCGTTCTCGGTGCTGCTCAAGCGCATGCACAGCGTGGCCTATGACTGGCACAGCTACGGCCGCTCCACCATCGGCAACCGCAGCGACATCGAGAATGTCGGCATCAAGAATCTGCAGGACTTCTATCACACCTACTACCAGCCCGATAACGCGGTGCTGCTGGTGGCCGGCAAATTCGATCCGGCGCAGACGCTGGCCTGGATCGGCAAATCCTTCGGCAAGATCCCCAAGCCCAAGCGCAAGCTGCCGCCTTTCTGGACCGTCGAGCCGACCCAGGACGGCGAGCGCATGTTCACCGTGCGCCGCAAGGGCGATGTGCAGATCGTCATGCTGGGCTATAAGGTGCCCGGCGCGCTGCAGGCCGACAGCGATGCCTTGAGCTTCATGTCGGAGATCCTCGGCGATACGCCAACCGGCCGTCTGCACAAGGCGCTGGTGGAAAGCGGCAAGGCGGCGCAGGTGTTCAGCTTCGGCGAAACCGGTTATGCGCCCGGCCTGCAGCTGATCGGCGCGGTGGTGAAGGCGGGCCAGCCGCTGGAGCCGGTGCGCGACGCGCTGATCGACACCGTCGAGAGCTTCGCCAAAACGCCGCCGACCGAAGAAGAGATGGAACGCACGCGCCGCAACTTCGCCAACAGCATCGAGAAGTCGCTCAACGACCCGCAGCGGGTGGGCGTGGCGCTGTCGGAAGAGATCTCGCTGGGCGACTGGCGCCTGCTGTTCGAAGGCCGCGACAAACTGCCGACCATCACTTCGCGGCAGGTGGCCGACGTGGCGGCGCGCTATCTGAAACGCGACAACCGCGTGGTGGGCGAATTCATTCCCGAAGATAATCCGCAGCGCGCCGATATCCCGCCGGCGCCGGCGGTGGAAGAGGTGATGAAGGACTTCAAGGGCAAGGACACGGTACTGACTTCGGAAGTGTTCGATCCGAGCCAGGACAACGTCAACGCCCGCACTGAGATCAAGGACATCGGCGGTCTGAAAGTGGCGCTGCTGCCGAAGAAGAACCGCGGCGAGGCGGTGTCGGTGAGCCTGCAGCTGCACTGGGGCGACGAGAAAAATCTGTTCAACAGGTTCATCGAAATGAACGCGGCCAACGAGATGCTGATGCGCGGCACCAGCAAGTACACGCGCGAGCAGCTGGCCGATGCTTTCTCGCGGCTGAAGATCAGCGGCAATCTGTACAACTTCGAAACCACCGGGCCGAATCTGGATGAGGCGCTGCGCCTGGTCGCACATGTGCTGAGGGAGGCGAGCTTCCCCGCGGCGGAATTCGAGCAGCTGCGCCAGCAATGGATCGTTGGCCTGGAGGCGTCGCGCAGCGAGCCGCAGGTGCTGGCCAGCGAAGCGCTGGCGAAGCATTTCAACCACTATCCGAAGGGTGACATCCGCAACACCATGAGCCTGGACGATCAGCTGGCGGCGCTGAAGGCGCTCAAGCTGGAGGACGTCAAGGCCTTCCACGACCAGTACTACGGCGCCGATCACGGCGAGCTGGCCATCGTCGGCGATTTCGACAAGGCGGCGATCAGCAAGACCATCGCCGAAAGCTTCGGCGGCTGGAACAGCAAGGTGGCCTACGCCAAGGTGCTGCGCACCAACCAGGACAAGGCGCCGCTGCAGGTCAATCTGAATGCGCCCGACAAGGAGAACGGCTTCTACGCGGCGCAGATGGATCTGGACCTGAACGTCAACGACGCCGACTATCCGCTGCTGGACCTGGCCAACTACATCTTCGGCGACGGCGGCCTGAAATCGCGTCTGATGGACCGCATCCGCCAGAAGGATGGCCTGTCGTACGGCGGCGGCAGCAATCTGCAGCCGGGCGAGGAAGACCGTGCGGGCGGTTTTGCCATCAACGCCATCGCCGCGCCGCAGAACCTGAAGAAGCTGGAAGCGGCGGTGCGCGACGAGCTTGAGCGCGTGCGCAAGGATGGCTTCACCGAGGCGGAGCTGGCCGGCGCCAAATCGGGGCTGCTGCAGCAGCGGGTGCAAAACCGGACCAAGGACAACGTGCTGGCCGCCGGCTGGACGCGCAATCTGTACCTGGGCCGCACCTACAGCTGGAGCAAGGAATACGAGGCCAAGCTGAAGGCAGCCACGCTGGAGCAGGTCAACGCCGCCTTCCGCAAGTACATCGACCCGGCCAAACTGTCGGTGGCGATCGCGGGCGACCAGGCCAAGGCCGGCGCCGCGTCCCGCAAGCCTTGACGCGGTCCGCGGCGGTCTTCCGCGCAGTCATCTGTGCACGCTTCCCGATTATGTACTATCATTAGTTACATGAGACGGGACAGCAAACTATCATCCATTCTGCACGTGCTGCTGCACATGGCGCACGGCGACAGGCCCTATACCTCCGAGGAGCTGGCCGGCTTCCTCGGCACCAACCCGGTGCTGGTGCGGCGCGTGCTGGCCGGCCTGCGCGAGCGCGGCTACGTGGGCTCCGACAAGGGCCATGGCGGCGGCTGGAGCATCACCTGCGACCTGCGTCAGGTGACGCTGTGGGACGTGTATCAGGCGCTCGGCGCGCCCACCGTGTTCGCGATGGGGAACCGCGTCGAGCAGCCGCAGTGCCTGGTGGAGCGCGCCGTCAACGACGCGCTGGCCGACGCTTTTGACGAAGCCGAGGCCTTGCTGGTCTCCCGATTCAAGGATGTGACGCTGGCCCAGCTGTCGGCGCGCTTCAATCAGGAATACGCACACCACAAGGGAGCACACCATGAGCATCGCTGAATATGACGTCATCGTGGTCGGCGGCAGTTACGCCGGTCTGTCCGCCGCCACGCAACTGGCGCGGGCGCGGCGCCGCGTGCTGGTGATCGATGCGGGCCAGCGCCGCAACCGCTACGCACGGCATTCGCATGGCTTCCTCGGCCAGGATGGCCGCGAGGCAGCCGCCATCGCCGCTGATGGCCGTGCTCAGTTGCTCAGGTATCCGACAGTCCAATGGCAGCAAGGTCGCGCGGCGCAGGCGGTCGCGCAAGACGCAGGCTTCCGCGTGACGCTGAGCGATGGCCGGGCCTTCGACGCGCGACGGCTGGTGCTGGCCACCGGCATGGTCGATGAGCTGCCGGCGATCCCCGGCCTTGCCGAGCGCTGGGGCGGCAGCGTGTTTCATTGTCCCTACTGCCACGGTTACGAGCTGGATCAGGGGCGCATCGGTGTGCTGGCTACAAGTCCCATGTCCTTTCACCATGCGATGATGTTGCCGGACTGGGGGCAGGTGACGTTCTTCCTGAATGGCGCGTTCGAGCCCGATGAAGAGCAGGGTGCAAAACTGGCGGCGCGCGGCGTCGTCATCGAGCGCACGCCGGTGCGCGCCATCGGCGCGCTGGCGACGGTGGAGCTGCACGACGGCCGTGCGTTGGCCATGGACGGCCTGTTCGTGCTGACTCGCCTGCACAGCGCCAGTCCGCTGGCGGAAACGCTGGGCTGCGACATGGAGGACGGCGCCATGGGCCGTTATGTACGCACTGAGATGACCAAGGCCACCAGTATTCCCGGCGTCTTTGCCTGCGGCGACGCGGCGCGCGTGGCAGGCAGCGTGGCGTTCGCTGTCGCGGACGGTGCCATGGCCGGCGCGGCGGCGCACCAGTCGCTGATCTTCGGCCTGGCCAAAGCGGCTTGACTGCTGTTCTCAGAGGTCCGACAGGATGGCGGGCATGGCGGCGCGCATGCTGTCGATGAAGCTGCGCAGCCGCGCCGGATAGTGGCGCGCGTGCGGATACAGCAGATACAAGGGCAGCGCATGGCCTTTCCACTCCGGTAGCAGGTGCACCAGGCGACCATCGGCCAGTTCCTCGTGCAGCGCCCAGGCCGATGCCACCGACACGCCGAGTCCCAACGTGGTGGCGTTGCGTACGGCGTAGAGGTTATCGGTGCTGAGACGCGGCTTGATCGACAGCCGTACCTTCTCGCCGCTGACGGCGTGCGTGAGCGTGACCTCGTCGCGATAAAAAGTGCGCTGGGCCAGCCAGGGCAGGCGCAGCAGGTCGTCGGGATGCGCGGGCAGCGGTGCGCCCTGCAGCAGCGATGGCGCGGCGATGGCGATACAGCGGATTGCTCCCAGCTTGATGGCCACCAATGACGGCTCGCGCACCTCGCCGACGTGGATGGCGCAATCGATGTTCTCGGCGACGAAATCGGGCGTACGGTCATGCAGCATCCATTCGACCGAGACGCGCGGATGGCGCTGCATGAATTCCACCAGCGGCGCGATCAGCTGCCGCTGGCCGAACGCGTGTGGCGCCACCACGCGCAGCGTCCCTTCCGGCTCGTCGCGTGCGTTGCGCGCATCGGTGGTGAGGATGGTCCAATGCGACAGCAGCTCGCGCGCGTGCAGCAGACAGCATTCGCCATCCTCGGTCAGCTGCATGGCGTGGGTGGAGCGTTGCAGCAGGCGCACGCCCAGCATGCGTTCCAGCGTCTGCAGCCGGCGGCTGATGGTTGGCTGCGTCGTCCCCAGCTGCGCCGCCGCAGACGACAGACTGCCCGCCTCCACGATGCGAACGAAAGTCTGCATCAACTCGATACGGTCGGCGGAGGTGGGCGGCGATGTGGTCATACGCCGAGCGTATAACATTTGTACGCGCCGGTCCACTACCGTGCGCCCTGCGGCAGGCGCATACTGAGAAGCTGTTATCGAAAGGGAGGCATGCAATGAAAGTCGGTTTTATTGGTGTGGGTGCGATGGGGGCGGCGATCGTGCCGAATCTGGTGCGGGCTGGCCATCGCGTGAGTGTCTGGAACCGCAACCGCGCGGCGGCCGAGGCGATCGAAGGTGTCACCGTGCTCGATACGCCGCAGCAGGCGTTCGAGGCCGACGCGGTGCTGACCATGCTGGCCAATGACGATGCGGTGCGCAGCGTGATCCTCGACAGCGGCGCGCTGCAAGGCGCCAACCCGGCGTGTGTGCACGCGATGATGGCGACCATATCGCTGGCGCTGGTGGACGAGCTGGTGGCGCGCCACAAGACGGCCGGCGTGGCCTACGTGTCGGCGCCGGTGTTCGGTGTGCCGGCCGCCGCCGCCGCTGCGCAGCTGAATGTGATCGCCGCGGGCGATGCGCAGGCAATCGCCAAAGTGCAGCCGCTGTTCGACGCGGTGGGGCGCAAGACCTGGCCGCTGGGCGATGATCCGAAGCGCGCCAATGTGGTCAAGATCTCCGGCAATCTGATGATCGCCCAGGCCATCGCGGCGATGGGCGAAGCGGCACACCTGAGCGAGAGTTATGGCGTGTCCGCAAGGGAGTTGCTGGATGTGCTGACCAATACCTTGTTCGCGTGCCCGAGCTACCAGCGCTACGGCGGTTTCATCGCCAGCGATAGCTACGAGCCGGGCTTCAAGTTGCCGCTGGGCCTCAAGGATGTGAAGCTGGCCTTGTCGGCGGCCGAGGCCCAGGGTGCGGTGCTGCCGGTGGCGGAAGTGGTGCGCGGGAATATGGAAGAGGCGCTGGGCGCCGGTTTGCAGGACCGCGACTGGTCGGTGGCCGCGACCATACGCCGCAAGCGCTAATCGGGACGCGCCTTGCGCAGCACACCCTGTGCGTGCGCGGGCAGGTGCGCCGACGGGTCCTGCTCGGGATCGAACACGTAGTGCCGGAAGATCGCGCCCCAGGCGGCGCGTACTTCCGGCGGCTGGTGCTTCATGGCCTTGAGCGTGGCGACCAGCGCCTCGAAGGTGGTGCCGGCGTCGTCGGCCGGCTGTTCGTTCTTCCACCAGTAGTTGACCATCATGTTGAGGATGCCGCTGGACTGCACGTGATGCCACCACAGCGTGGGGATGTAGAGCGTGTCGCCAGGCGCCAGGTCGGCCACCAGCGCGTGCCGCAGCGCTTCGCGGAAGCGCGGATGGCGGTCGAAATCCGGTGTGCGGAAATCGACCATGCTGATCGGCGTCGGCGTGGGAGCGTAGTCCAGCGGGCCGATATACAGGTTGTCCACCTGCTCCGGCGGGAACAGCGTGAAGCGGCGCGCGCCGCTGACCACACAGGCCAGGTTGTACGATTCGTCGAAGTGCGCCGGCGTGGTGATGGTATTGCCCAGCCACAGGCGCGGACGCGCGGACGACGGCAGCGCCGGCGCCACGTTCTGTTCGGCGAAGCCGGGCAGGCAGTCGTCGATCAGCGCGCTCTGCACCGCCACTGACGGGGGCGCCTCAAACTGCGAGTAGCGCGCCAGCTGTTCGATCACGCGCGAGACCGGCACCTTGTTGCGGACAAAGTTGAATCCCTCCATGTCCGGCTTGTAGAACAGGCGTCCACGCTCGGCCGGCGGCGTCATCACCGCGTCGACCTCATATCCCCGGTCGAAGCCCATCACGTATTGGCACAGCGCCTCCGGCGACTGCAGTGCCTTTTGCACCACCGGCCAATGCCGCACAAAGCCGCGCAGGACAGCGGGCCGGTAGCTGCCGGCGACCTCGCTGAAGAAGCGCGCGGGATCAAGATCGCGATATTCGGTGAGCGTATTCATGCGACGTATGATGGCATAAAAATGCTGCACTGACGATGGCGGCAGCCAGCTCCACGGTTTTCTGCGATGGAATCGGGCCGGGCTTTGTATTACCTCAACGCGGCTGAATGGCGCACGGTCGTAGACTGGCGAGATGTCGAACGCCGCCCTGTTTGCCCGTTATGATCTGCCATGGAAAGCAGCGTTAACGCACGCCTTTCGCGCTTTCGTGCGTTTCTTCTTCCCGGAGCTGTACGCCCAGATCGATTGGTCTCAACGCCCGCGTTTCCGCGACAAGGAACTGGCCGGAATCAGCCTCGGCGCCACACCGGACAGCATGGTGGCGGACAAACTGGTCGAGGTGGCGCTGCGCGACGGTCGCCGACAGTGGGTGCTGGTCCACGTCGAAGTCCAGGCGCAACATGATGCAATGTTGGCGGAGCGTGTGCTCGACTATAACTACCGCATTTTTAAAGAACATCGACAGCAGGTCGCCAGCCTGGTGTTGCTTGCGGACGAAGATCCCAGCTGGCGTCCACATGCATTCCATAACGACGTGCTGGGCACCGTAATGGGTATTTCTTTTGTCACTGCCAAGCTGATCGACTACGCGACAAATACCGATGTGCTGCAGACGTCCGCCAATCCCTTCGCCTGGATTACGCTGGCCCACTTGCGAACGCAGCAGGCGCGACACGATCAGGATCAGTTGTATGCGGCCAAATGGCAGTTGACCAAGCTTCTGTACCGGCACGGGTGGCGCAAGGCGCGCATAATAACGTTGTTCAAAGTGATTAACTGGATGATGGCCTTGCCTGAATCCCATCAGCAGCGTTACTGGCGGGCCGTATTGAAGCTGGAAAAGGAGCTCAAGATGGAATGCGTCACCCCATTGGAACAGTCATTCATCGACAAAGGATGGAAGCGGGGCCTGAAGCAAGGCTTGGAGCGGGGCTTGCAGCAAGGAAGGGAGCAAGGTCTGAAGCAAGGTCTTGAGCAAGGCATCGAACACGGTCGTGAGCAGGGTATCGCACAGGGTCGTGAGCAGGGTATCGAGCAAGGCCGTGAGCAGGGTATCGAGCAAGGCCGTGAGCAGGGTATCGAGCAAGGGCTGGCGCAAGGTCGCAAGGAAGGCGCACTGGCACTGCTGGAACGGCAGCTCACCCGGCGCTTCGGTGCACTGCCTGCATCCATCCGGAACAAGCTGGCGAAAGCCAGTCTGCCGCAACTGGAGGCCTGGAGCGATGCGTTGCCAGAGGCACAATCGCTGAAACATATCTTCCGATAGAGCCCGAAAAAAACCCGCCAGGGCTGGGGAGACCGTGGCGGGCACACAGACTACACAATGAAACGGTTAGTACTTGATATGCAGACCGGCGTAGTATTGCGCGCCGTTGGCATAGAAGCGTGCCGGCTGATCCTTGTTGTAGATGTAGTTTTTCAGGATCGGGTTGTTCAGGTTCTGGCCGCTGATGGTCAGCACGATGTTTTTGTTGATGTTGTAGTTGAACGAAGCCGACACGGTGCCGGTGTCGTCCTGGTACAGCGGCGCGCCGCGGTCCTGGGCTGCCAGGAAGGCCGAACGCCACGAGTAGCTCACACGTGCATTCCACTTGTCGTTTTCGAAGAACAGGCCGGCGTTGGCGGTGGTCTTCGACGCGCCCAGCATGTCGCATGGATCGCCGGAAGTGGCGGTCTGCAGGGCCGGGCAGGCGCCGAAGTCCAGGTGCGAGTCGGCCAGGGTCACGTTACCGTCAAGACCGAAGCCCATCGGCAGCGGTACCTGCGCGGCCAGTTCCAGACCCTTGACCTTGGCGCCGACGTTGATCGGCGACGTGATCTGGTAGGTCGCGAACACCGCTTTGCCCTGTTCCTGCGAAGCGCGGGTGTCGATGAAGGTGCCGGTGCTGGTGCCATAGCCGACGTAGTCCTTCAGGTCCATGTAGAACAGACCCGCCGACAGCAGGGCGCGTGGCGCGTAGTACCACTGCACCGACACGTCCAGGTTGTTCGACTTGACCGGTTTCAGATTCGCGTTGCCGCCATTGCCGGTGTGGGTTTCGTCGGTCAGCAGCACGGCGCCGCCCAGTGCACCGTAATCGGGACGGGTCATGGTGCGCGACAGGCCCAGACGCGCCACCAGGTCGTTGCGCAGGTCGAACTTCAGGTTCAGGCTAGGCAGCGGGATGGTGGTGTTGTTGTCGATCGAGGTCTGCTGCACATAACCGCCCCACGGGTAGGCTGGCAGGTTTTGGCCGGCCGGCTGATTCGGCAGGATCTGGTAACCGTTCGAGGTGCCTTCGGTACGCACGACGCGCACGCCGACGTTGCCGCTCCAGCCTTCGCCTTCCAGCTCGCCCTGGACGTAGAAGGCCTTGGTGTTTTCCTTCAGGTTGAACATGTCCTGGTAGTAGGTGCGGCTGACGTCACGGTTGGAGTGCAGCGTGCCCCAGGCGTCCAGGATGGACGGGTCCAGCATCCAGACGTTTTTCGGGAAGTCGCCACCGAGGTCGCTGCCGAAGTTGCCGGGATAGGTGGTGCCGCTCCATGCCGGGTTGGTGCTGCTGCCGCCGACGTCGGTGTTGCTCCAGTTCGGACCCTGCGCCACTTCGAAGTTGCTGCGGGTGTGGTGGGTGCCGCGGATGCCGAATTTGATCTCGCGCAGCATGCCGGCGTCGAGCTGGAAGGCGGCGTCGATCTGGCCGTAGGTTTCCTTGTCGTCGGTGGTGGCAGGCGAGGTGCCGAAGATCCAGTCCAGATTGGTGCCGGTGAAGACGGCGGTATTGATGTTCGGGAACTTGACCGTGGCCGGCGAGCCCAGGCCGTTCAGCGTGTAGCTCATGCCCGAGTTGTTGATGTCGCCCTCGTACACGCCCTGTTGCGGCGTCACGCCCTTGCCCTTGGTGGTGCCGGCCATCGCGGTCAGGGACAGCTGACTGGTCGGACGCCATTTGGCGCTCAGGTCGAAGAATTCGCTCTGCGCGTATTCGCCGTTACGCACGATGTTGTCGACGATACCGTAGCGCAGCGGTGCGCCGGCGGTGCCCTTGTTGGTGAACGAGGCCGAGACCAGCGTGCCGTTGCGGATCACGTAGCCTGGATCGGGCGCCACGCCGGAACCCAGCGCGCCGGAGCCGTTCATGTCCGTCATGTAGTTGGTATTGTAGTTCGAGGCGTCCAGCTTGGAGCGGAAGTAGGTCGCCTCCAGGCTGAAGTCGCGGCTGGGCTTGAACTGCAGGTCGACCAGGCCGCCGGTACGCTTGCGCTCCTGCTGGAACAGCGAGGAACCGATCAGACGCGGGAACCAGACGTTGGCCAGATCCGGATTGGTCTTCACCGCGGGGTTGGACGGCAGCACCTGGGTCCATTGCAGCAGTTCCTGGCCGTCGCGGCGCAGCGAGCGTTTTTCCGAGAAGCCCTGCACCATCAGGCCCAGGGTGCCGGCGTCGTTCTTCCAGTTGAACAGTGCGCTGACCTGCGGATCGGTTTTTTCCGCCAGCGACGAGTACACGCCCTGCACGGTGGCTTCCATCGAGATGGCGTTCTTGAAGTCCAGCGGGTGGCGGGTCTTGATATCGATCGAGCCGCTCGAACCGCCTTCGACCTGGTCAGCGGTTGGCGCCTTGTAGACCACCACCTGGCCGACGATTTCCGACGGCAGCAGCGAGTACGAGGTCGAACGGCCAACGGCGCCGCCCACCTGGTCCAGCACGAACCAGTCGCCCGACGACACGGCGTGACCGTTGATCAGGGTCTGGGTCAGCGAAGGCGCGGTGCCGCGCAGCGAGACGCGGTCGTTTTCATCGAAGCCACCCGAGCCCGCGCCCGAAGTGGAGATGTTCACGCCGGGGATGCGCTGCAGCGAGTCCGCCACGTTCTTGTCCGGCATCTTGCCGACGTCTTCGGCAGTGATCACGTCGACGTTGCTCGACGCATTACGCTTCACCGACAGCGACTGCTGCAGCGCGCCGCGGATGCCCGTCACGATGACGGTTTCCGGCTCCTTGTCGGCATTCTGCTGCTGTGCCTGGGCATTGACCATGACGCTCAGCGCCAGGATCGCCGTGGCAGTCGCGATGGGCGTTAGTTTGGACATTTTGATGTTATTCGAATTGTGATACATGTTCCCTCCCGTTGATGAAGGCTCCGCCGAGCCAAACCGATTGTTGAAAACCAATCCAACGCCAATATACTCGCCTTTCAATACCAGATCACTACCACTTTAAAATTCTTTTTTGTTATGTTGTATGCGACATACAAAATGGCGTTTGAGCAACATACCAATACCGGATTGCTGGTGGTATGGAAATCGGTTGTGCGCGCTTGCAACACAAAGAAAGCCTTTGTCTAAAGGCTGTATGCAAAATGTCGGATATTTTTAGGTGATGCTGCAACGCCTGGTCATGGCGGCTGGTCTTTTTTTGGTATTATCGTCGAACAAACACACAGAGGAAGTCTTCATCGTCATGAAAAGCGATCAAACGTCCCCACTGGTACACATCCGACAGCACCTGAATGAGACCAGTAATCTGCCCCTGTACCAGCGTCTGCAGCGCGCGCTGCGCTCGGCCATCGAACAGCATCTGCTGAAGCCGGAGGACGCCTTGCCGGCCGAACGCCAGCTGGCCGCCGATCTCGAAATCTCCCGCATCACGGTGCGCAAGGCCATCGATGGTCTGGTGAGCGAGGGCGTACTGGTGCGCCGGCCGGGTTCCGGTAACTTCATCAACACCCGCATCGAAAAGAACTTCGCCAAGCTGACTTCCTTTTCCGAGGACATGCGCGCGCGCGGCCGCACGCCGCGCAGCGTGTGGCTGAAACGCTCGGAGGGCACGGTGACGCCGGACGAGGCGATGCGGCTGCGATTGAGTCCGGGCTCCAGGGTCTATCGCTTTCACCGCATGCGTTATGCGGACGATGTGCCCATGTGCCTGGAATACGCGACCATCGTGGCCTCCTGTCTGCCATCGCTGGAGGCAGTGGATGTGTCGATGTACGACGCGCTGGAGAAGTCCGGCAACCGGCCGGTGCGCGCCTTGCAGCGCCTGTCGGCCCTGCTGCTGAACGCGGAGCAGGCCACGCTGCTGCAGGCGCAGGAGGGCGACGCGGGACTGGCGGTGGAGCGTCTGGGTTTTTTGCGCGATGGGCGGGCGGTGGAATTCTGCCGTTCTTACTTCAGGAGTGATATGTATGACTTTGTGGCGGAACTGAATGCGAGCTAACCTACTAATGACCGCGGCCATGATGGCCGCGCTGCCGGCGATGGCGACCGAAGTCGTCGGCTACTATCCGGGCTGGAAGCACGAGGCCTATCCGGTCAGCGCGGCCAACATCGGCGCCGACAAGCTGACCATGGCGCTGTATGCCTTCGTCGATCTGTGCTGGGAGGGCAAGCATGGCAATGCCGAGCCTTCGGTGAACTTCGTGGCCGCCTGCCAGGAGCCGCTCAATGGCGCGCTGGCCTGGCGCGACGAGGCGGAAGACGGCGCCAATCTGCGTGCGCTGGTGGCGCTGAAGAAGACCAATCCCCAATTCAAGGTGGTGATCTCGGTCGGCGGGTGGGACTGGTCGAACCGTTTCTCCAACGTGGCAGACTCGCCGCGGGCGCGCGCGAACTTCATCGCGTCGACGCTGAAGGCGATACGCAAATACGGGCTGGATGGCGTGGACCTCGACTGGGAATTTCCGGGCGAGGTCGGCGTGCCCTGCATCGTGGGCGAGGTATGCGCACGGCCGCAGGACCGGCAAAACTTCGTCACCTGGGCGCGCGAGATTCGCGCGGCCTTCGACCAGGCCGGCAAGGAGGATGGCAGGCATTATCTGGTCACCATCGCGGCCGGCGCCAATGCCAGTTATACAGGCGATGGCGCGTGGGTGAAAGACATGTCGCAGAGCCTGGACTGGATCAATCTGATGGCTTACGACTTCCACGCGCCATGGGACAAATTGAGCGGCCACCATGCGGCCCTGTACGCCGACGCGAAGGATCCGGCGACCGCCGCCGGCGCCTACGACTCGGCGGCGGTGCAGCGTTACCTGGCGGCCGGCGTCAGCAAGGATAAGCTGGTGCTGGGCGTGCCGTTCTACGGGCATGGCTGGAAGGGCTGTGCGCCCGGCCCGCAGGGCGATGGACAGTACCAGCCGTGCAACGGCGGCACCACCAGCGGCTTCAATGGCGGCAGCTTCTACGGTTTCAGCCTGCTGCGCAAGCTGGGCATGCTGACGCCATCGTTCGAAGGCGGCAATGGCTACAAGCGATACTGGAACGAGGCGGCGCGCGTGCCGTATCTGTACAGCGCCAAAGAGCAGGTGTGGATCACGTACGAGGATCCGGCTTCGCTAAAGGAAAAGGCCCGCTACATCAAGCAGCAGGGCCTGCGTGGGGCAATGTTCTGGGAGTTGAGCGCCGACGGCGAACATCAGCTTTTGAACACGCTGTCGGAAGCGATGAAGTAAAAAAAAGCCAGCTTGTATTTAAGCTGGCTTTTTCAGATTACTTGGCTTCAGCGGCTGCCGGCGCGACTTTCGGGCCGGTCTGGTACATGATCCAGTAGCGGGCCAGATCGCCGCGACCGTCGTTGCCGGTCACGGTCTTCAGCAGCTCAACCGATTCGTCCTTTTTGCCGGCCATGGCCAGCGCATAGCCCAGACGCAGCTTGGCGTCTTCAGGATTCTTCGACACGCCTTTGGCGATACCTTGCTTCATCAGGTCGATGCCCTTGTCGAACTGGCCCAGGGTCACGTAGTTGTAGCCCAGGTTGACCAGGCCGACGCCGTCTTTCGACTTCTGCGCGGCGGCGATGCCGCTGTCGATGTTTTTCGCATCGTCAGCCGCGCCCTTGTTGGCGCTGGCGCGAATCTTTTCCAGTGCGGCCTTGTCCTTACCGGCCGGGATGCCGTTCGGGTAGCCCTTGTCCATGGCGATCTTCGCTTCGGTGAAGAAGCCGCCCAGCACGGCCAGTTCGGCCTGTTCGGCGTAATCTTCAGGCTCCATCTTCGACGGCACGATCACCGCCTTGATACGTACCAGGTCCAGGTCGAAGCGGTTGGAATAGGTCTTCTTGCCGCGGGTGCGGTTCAGCAGATCGTTCCAGTAGTCTTCGGTCGGGTAGTAGCGCGCCAGTTCTTCCACAGCCTGCAGATACAGTTCGGTATCCTTGGTCTTGATGCCGACGTTGCCCAGCAGGTTCAGTTCATCCTTGGACGGCGCGGTGCCCGCAGCCTTGGCGGCTTCGATATCCTTCAGCACTTCGGTCTTGGTGGCGGCGAAGTCGTTTTTCAGGAAGTAGGAGCGCACGATGTACTGGCGCTGCTTGTTCTTGTCGCCCGATTCGGTGCCATAACGCTCGAACCAGGTGATGGCCTTGTCGTAGTCTTTCAGGTTGCTGTAGTAGATGCCGGCCACCGCGTCGATGAAGCGCAGTTTGTCTTCAGGCTTCAGACGGCCCGAATCGATCATCGCCTGCAGGCCTTTCAGGGTCAGTTCCTGGTTGCCCGACGCCTGGCCCAGTTGCACGCGCATCTGGTTCAGGATGAAGTCTTCGTACGGCGTCAGGTTCGGCATCGCCGCTGCCTGGTCGATGCGGCTCTGGAATTCGGTGTAATTCTTGGCGTCCAGCAGTGGCTTGGTCTGCGCGGGGTCGATCAGTTTGTAGATTTCAGGACGTACGGTGTCTTTTGGCGGTTCGGCCGCCTTCTTCTCTTCCGCCGCTTGAACAGGGGCCATGCCCAGCATGGCTGGCGCGGCGTTCAGGCCGATCGCGGCCAGGAGCAGGGTGATACGGGCAAGACGATTATGGGACATGGCTATCCTTCTCAGACAGGTAAGAATGTAAACCCGCGTATTGTTACACAAAATCGGCGGAAACTCCGAATTCAAATGTGCTGCGGTGCAGTGTACTCAGACCACCTGTTCGGCCCGTGCGCTCTCCGGCGTTTTCGCTTGCGCCTGCGGGCGCGCGGTCATCGGAATGATCTGCGACAGCACCGCCACCGGGATCGCCGACAGCATCACCCAGATGAAGAAATGCTGGTAGCCCAGCGCGATCTGGATATCGCCGCTGAACAATTTGAACAGCACGAAGCCCAGCTGCATGATGCCGGTGGCGAAGGCGTAGTGCGCGGTCTGGTATTTGCCCGGCGCGACCACCTGCATCATGTACAGGATCAGGCCCACGAAGCCGAAGCCGTAGCCGAACATTTCCACGCTCAGGGCGGTGGCGATCACCGACAGGTCGGTGGGCTGGAAGGCGGACAGCAGATAGAAGGCGATGTTCGGCAGGTTCACCGCCAGGATCAGCCACAGGATGGCGCGCTTGAGGCTCAGCCACGAGGTGAAGTAGCCGCCGGCGATGGAGCCGACCAGGAAGGCCACGGTGCCGACGGTGCCGTACACCGCGCCCACTTCGGCCGTGGTCAGACCGAGGCCGCCGAGGTTGCGCGCCTCGCGCAGGAACAGCGGGCCGATCGACTGCACCTGCGCCTCGCCGGCGCGGAACAGGATGATGAACACGATCGAAACCCAGATGCCGGGCTTGCGGAAGAATTCGACGATCACTTCCGCAAGCGTGCGGGCGATGGCGGCGGCATTGGTGTCGGCACTGACGGTGTTCTTTGCCAGCGGCAGGGACCAGCTGTTATAAAGGCCCAGGCCCACCATCAGCGCGCCCAGGATGCAGAAGCAAATGGTCCATGCCGGCACCACGCCCATGGTCTTCTCGAAGTGCCCGGCCAGCAGCAGCAGCGCGCCGGTGGTGAAGAATTTGGCGGCGTTGAAGAAGGTGCCGGTCCAGCCGGCATATTTCGCCTGTCCCTTTTCATCGAGACTGGTGATGTACAAGCCATCGCAGGCGATATCGTGGGTGGCGGCGGAGATGCCGACCAGCGCCAGCATCGCCATCGCCGCCGCGAACCAGAACGGCGCCTGCAAAGCCAGCGCCACCCCGCCCAGGCACAAGCCGCCGAAGATCTGGAAGAACACCACCACCAGCTTTTTGCTGCTGGCCAGTTCCAGGAAGGGGCTCCACAGCGGTTTGAACACCCAGGCGAAGCCGATCAGGCCAGTCCAGTGATTCAGTTCGTCGTTGGGGACGCCCATGCTCTTCAACATCTGGTTGGCGACGATGGCCACCGCGAAGAATGGCAGGCCTTGCGCCAGGTACAGGCTGGGCACCCAGAGTTTCGGATTGCGGATGTGCTCTTTCATTTTTATCTGTCTCCCGCGCGTGCTTTTATTCGAAACCGGGTACCGGTGCTTTGCCGCTGGCTTGGAGTTCGCCGCTCAGCCAGGCGTTGATCGCGTCCAGCGCCGGCTGGGCGAAGCCGTAGGTCATCAGCGCCGGCGCCTGGATGTCCAGCGCCTGATACGGATTCCACAGCGCCAGGTGCAGGTCGGGACGCCAGGTGCCGCGCGCATGTTCGCCGTAGCGCAGACGCGAAGTGGAAGCCAGCAGGGTGTAGCGGCCATCCTGCGGCAGCGCGTTCCAGTCGAAACTGTCGGCGTCGTCGTAGGTGACCAGGTCGACGTCATACAGCTTGCCCAGCGATGCGGCCACCACGGCGGCCGGCACACCGGCTTCCGAGACGCCGTCGCTGACCACGTCCTGGCGCGCGACCAGACGCACCCTGGCGCCGGCGGCGGGACGCTGCGGCGTACCGTAGGTGGTCAGGCTGCGGCGCCAGCCTTCGGCCATGATCGCGCGGTCGGCCGCGTCTTCCTTGTATGAGCGCGGCTTGCACGGATAGGCGCGCGCCAGCGACGACAGGCGCGCCAGGCGAACATCGATTTCCGCCTGCGACAGTTCGCCCGAGGCGATGGCGGCGGCGATGGCATCCAGCGTTTCGTTCTGCGTTTCTGTGGTGCCCAGCGCCATCACCATGTCCGCGCCGGCGGTCAGCGCGCGCACGGCGGCGTTGCCGACGCCATAGCGGCCGGCGATGGCGTGCATGTCCATGCCATCGGTGATGATGATGCCCTTGTATTCCCACTCTTCGCGCAGCAGGTCGTTGAGGATGCGGCGCGACATCGTGGCCGGGTTGTCCGCGTCCAGCGTCGGGTAGACGATATGGGCAGTCATCATGGCCGGTGCGGCGCCGGAGGCCATGCGGAACGGCGCCAGTTCCAGCCGGTTCAGTTCATCCACCGGCTTGTCCACTGTTGGCAGGTCGCGGTGCGAATCGACGCTGGTGTCGCCGTGGCCGGGGAAGTGCTTGACGCAGCAGGCCACGCCTTCCGCGTGGCTGCCGGCCATCCAGGCCATCGCCAGTTCGGCCGCACGCCGCGGCTCGGCGCCAAACGAGCGTTCGGCGATCACCGGATTGTGCGGATTGTTGTTCAGGTCCAGCACCGGAGCGAAGTTCCAGTTGAAGCCCAATGCCTTGACCGCGCGCGCCACGGCGGCGCCGGTGCGGTAGGCCAGGTCGGCGTCGTCGGCCGCGCCCAGGCCCATGGCGGCCGGCGGCGCCGGCACCCAGGTCGAACGCACCACGGCGCCGCCTTCCTGGTCGATGGCGATCAGCGCGTCCTGGCCCATGACATCGCGCAGATCGGCGGTGAGCTTGGCCAGCTGTTCGGAATCGGTCATGTTGCCGCGGAACAGGCAGACGGCGCGGATGCCGTTCGCTTTCAGGAAGTCCGCGGTGGCCGCGTCCAGCACCGTGCCGGGGAAGCGGATCATGATCAGCTGGCCGGCAATTTTTCTGTGGTCGTTATGGGTGGTCATTGCACTGCTCCGAATAGGAAGACAGCCAGCGTGGACCGGGCCAGGCTGGCTGTGACTGGCGATGTTATCTCGCGCTCAAACTTAGTTGGTCTTGGTGACTTTGCTCAGGTGACGCGGCTGGTCCGGGTCCATGCCGCGCGCGGCCGACAGTTCCGCCGCCATCTTGTAGAAGGCCTGGATCGCCACGATGGGATCGAGATCCGGCGTCGCCGCGGTGGGCAGGGTCAGATCGCGTTCGGCCACGTCGGCCGGCGCGGCCAGCAGCACGCGCGCGCCGCGGCCGCGCATTTCGCTGGCCAGCGCCAGCAGGCTGGCCTGGGTCGGACCGCGGGTGGCGAAGATCACCAGCGGATAGCCTTCCTCGATCAGCGCCATCGGACCATGCTTGATTTCCGCGCCGCTGAAGGCTTCCGCCTGCAGTGCCGAGGTTTCCTTGAATTTCAGCGACGCTTCCAGCGCCACCGGGAAGCTGATGCCGCGGCCGACCACCATGATGTTGCGGGCCGGCGCCAGCACTTCGATGGCGGGCGACCAGTCTTCAGCGGCGGCTGCGCGCAGCGATTCGGGCAGCGCCTGCAGGCCGGCCAGCAGTTCCGGATCGTTCTGCCATGCGGCCACCAGGCGCGCGCCGGCCACCAGGCTGGTGATGAAGCTCTTGGTGGCGGCCACGCTCTGCTCCTTGCCGGCGCGCAGCGGCATCGCCCATTCGGCGGCGTGGGCCAGCGGCGAATCGATGTCGTTGACCAGCGCGATGGTGGTGGCGCCGCCGTCGCGGAAGTATTTGATCGGCTCGACCACGTCCGGGCTCTGGCCCGATTGCGACACCGAGATCGCCAGCGTGTCGCGCGTGATCAGCGGCGATTTGTTCAGCGTCACCAGCGACATCGGCAGCGAGGCCACCACGCGGCCCAGGCGCGCCATGATCAGGTAGGCGACGTAGGCGCAGGCGTGGTCGGAGCTGCCGCGCGCGATGGTCAGCGCGGTCGAGAAGGACGTGCTCCTCAATTTGCGGCCCAGTTCCGCGTAACGGTCGCCATCGTGCGCCAGTTGCTCGGCGACGCAATCAGCGGCGGACAGGGCTTCTTTCAACATCATTGAGGTCACAGCAGTTCTCCTTCGATATAGACGGCTTGCAGGTTCAGGTCACGGTCGAGCACCACCAAGTCGGCGCAGGCGCCGGCGGCCAGGCGGCCGCGCTCCGGCAGGCCGAGATAATCGGCCGCGTAGGTTGAGACCCGTGCCGAGGCATCCGCCAGCGTCAGGCCGAGTCCGACCAGGTTGCGCAGCGCCTGGTCCATGGTGAGGGTGCTGCCGGCCAGCGTGCCGTCGGGCAGGCGCACGCCGCCCATGCACTTCATGACGGTGTGGCGGCCCAGCATGTACTCGCCGTCCGGCATGCCGGTGGCGGAGGTCGAGTCGGTCACGCAGTACAGATGCGGGATGCAGCGCAGCGCGGTACGGATCGCGCCCGGATGCACGTGCAGCAGGTCGGGGATCAGTTCCGCGTAGCGCGCATGCGCCAGCGCGGCGCCGACCATGCCGGGCTCGCGGTGATGCAGGCCGGTCATGGCGTTGAACAGATGGGTGAAGCCGTGGGCGCCGTGATTCAGCGCGGCCACGCCGTCCTCGTAGCTGCCCAGCGTGTGGCCGATCTGCACGCGCATGCCGGCGTCCGACAATTCCCGCACCAGCTCCAGGTGGCCGGCGATTTCCGGCGCCACGGTGATCAGTTTGAGCGGCGCCAGTTCTTCCAGCTTGCGCACGTCGGCCAGCTTGGCGGAGCGCGCGAACGGCGGCTGCGCACCGAGCTTGCCGGAGTTGATGAACGGGCCTTCCAGGTGCGCGCCCAGCACGCGCGCCTCGCCCTTGCCGCGCTGGGCGGCGGCGGCGCCGATGCCCTTGAGCGCCAGGTCGATATCTTCCGGCGGCGCGGTCATGGTGGTGGCCAGCATGCTGGTGGTGCCGTGTTTCGCGTGCACCGCCGCGATGGTGCGCACCGCGTCGCCGCCTTCCATCACATCCCGGCCGCCGCCGCCGTGCACGTGCAGGTCGATAAAGCCGGGCAGGATATACACATCCTGATTCAGCGCCGGATCGGCGCCGCGGCCGCGGATGGCGGCGATGCGGTCGCCGAACGCGATCTCGCCGTGGACCCAGCCTTCGGGTGTCAGGATATTGCCTTTGATTGCATCGCTCATCTGCGCGGCTCCGCTTGCGAATTCTTTGAACGTTGTTGGATCAGACGCAGGCCGCCGGCCGCCGAATCGCCGCGCGCCTGCACCAGGCGCTGCAGCACCGACGCCGGCAGGTAGGGGCGCATGGGCGCGGCCAGTCCGCCGCACAGCGCCACCGGCAGCTTGCCGCCGCGGTCCAGCGCATTTGCCATCAGCTCCACCTGTTTGCCGGCTTCGGTCAGGATGGCGCGCGCGGTGTCGTTGCGGTCGCCATGCTGCAGCACGATGCGCGCCAGCTGCGCATAAGCGGTCTGTGTGGCTTGCGCCAGCCAGTCCTGGATCGCCTTGCGCTCGCCGCCGCAGGCGTTGGCGACGTCGGTGGCGAAAGCGTTGGCCGCCACGCGGCCGTCGAGTACCTGCTGCACATGATTGATGGCGCGCAGGCCCATCCAGGCGCCGCTGGCCTCATCGCCGGCCGGGAAGCCCCAGCCGCCGACTTCCACATGGCTGCCGTCGGCCAGCTTGATCTCGCCGACGCTGCCGGTACCCAGCGCGATGATCACGCCCGGTTCGCCGCCATGGGCGCCCAGTACGGTGGTATGGCCATCGCTTTCCAGCGCCACTTGTGCGTAGCCGGGATTGGCGGCGACGAACTCCGCCGCCCAGGTCTTGTTGTGCACGCCGGCCAGGCCGAGGCCGATGGCGACGCGCTGCTTGTCGGGGAAGGGCAGGCCGGCGGCGCGAAAGGCCTGCGCGGCGGCGTCTTCGACCGCCTGCCAGGCGTTGGCGATGCCGTGCATCAGACCGGAAGGACCGCTGGCGCCTTCGCCGATTTCCACGCCGTCGGCGCGCGCCAGGCGCACCCGGGTACCGCTACCGCCGCCGTCAACGCCGATGAAAAATTCGATCATGAGTGTGAGAGAAAGCCAGGGCCGGGATGGCCCGCGTTGAGGCACTATAGGGTTGGCAAACCAGCTTGTCAACAGGTATTTAACTGGTATTAAAAAATATTGAAGTGGACTGCGCTTGTCTTGTTGGAATGGTTTTCCAAGTACTTGTTTTTACTGGCAAAAAACAAAAAATCCCGCCGAGGCGGGATGTGTGGTTTTTGCATGCCACTTTGTAACGCAGGCGGCACTCCAGGCTCAGCGGCGGTAGGTGACGAGGTGGGAGGCGGTGTAGTTGGCGTTGTCGGCAATGGCGACGGTGGCATTGCCGGGACCGCGCACGGTGACCTCGCTCTGGCGCGTGCACAGCTGGCGCGCGTCGAGGTCGCCCGGACCGCTGATCAGCGCGCTGAGGCTGCCGGTGGTGCCGCTCAGGGTCATGTTGCCCGGACCGCTCAGGCTGGCCCGCACGCTTTGCGCCTGCAGGCCCTTCACCGTCAGGTCGCCGCTGCCATGGACTTCGGCGTCGAGCTTTTTGATGGCGCCGGCCAGGCAGGCGTCGCCGGGCCCGTGCAGGATGGCGCTGGCCGCTTCCGCCTGCAGGCCGCAGGCCGACAGGTCGCCCGAGCCGCTGACTTCGGCCCGGATTTCGCGCGCGCTGCCCTGCAGGTCCACCGAGCCTGGCCCGTGCAGCGAGGCATTCACGCGGCCGGCGTGGATGTCGGTGATGTCGAGGTCGCCGGGGCCGTTGACCACCAGGTTGAGGTCGCTGCTGACGCCGCTGGCGCTGACGTCGCCCGGTCCGCTCATTTGCAGGTTCAGGTTGCCGCTGTGCAGGGCGCGCAGGTCGAGGTCGCCGGGGCCGTTGGCGGTCACCGTCAGATCCTCGACTTTGCCGCTGGCGGTCAGGTCGCCGGGGCCGTCGGAAATCAGCGTCAATTGCCGGCCCTGGAAGTGCTGCAGCTCGACGTCGCCGCTGCCGGCGTTGCGCAGGCTGTTCAGCTGGGCGGCGTTGATGCGCACGGTCAGCGGCTTCTTGTCCTTGCCCCAGCTGAAGTTGAAGCTCCAGCCCTCCTTGCCGCGCGGCTGGCGCACGGTCAGGGTGTCGCCGCTGACGCTGGTCTCAATCTCGGCCATGCGTCGCTTGAGGCCGCTCAATTCGACGCTGTCCTTGCCGGCGTCGTTGGTGACGATCACGTGGAAGGGGCCGATCAGGTTGATCTTGCTGAAGGCGGCGACGCTGCGCGTCTCGCTGCCGTAGCTGTCATCTTGCGAGGCGCCGGCGTGGCTGGCGCCCGTGGCCAGCACGGCCAGCAGGGCCGCGGTGGCGAAGGCGGAAGGCTGCTTCATCTTGGTCTCTTTATGGAAGTGGTGGAGGAGTCGCAATACCTGGACGATATGACAAACCCCGCCGCCTGTCGTCCGCCGTGGGATGGAGCTGCGGATTGATGGGATCAGCTGCAAAAAAACGGGTCTGAAACGTTTGTGTGGCGTGGCGCGCAAGTGTGGTGTCATAATGGACGCACAGGATAGGTCGCCGGAAAACGCTTGCGCAGCTAAAGGGAGCGCACATGATCAAGTACATGGGGACGAAAAATACGCCCGACGGTGCGGTACTGTATCTTTTTTTGATTAACGGTCAGCACAAGGAAATCAGGGAGCATGCCTTGAAACAATATCCAGGCTGCTACGAAGCCCTGCCGGCCACGGCCAAGGCGCGCATCAGCGCCAACCGGGCCTGGCTGTCCAAGACATAATGCGGGCGCGTCTCGTTTTGGGCGGCGCCATGCTGGCGCTTGCCTGTGGTTGGACGGCGGCGCAATCGGTGCCCACCACCTTCGGCACCATCATCGGCAACGGCCTGCTGTGCCGTGATCATACCGATAACATCTATTACTACAATTATCTGCTCAAGCATTTCGGCGCCGCCTACAAGCACGAGGGCGGTGCGTTCTGGTTCCGCACCGCCGGCGCCACGCTGTGGGGCAAGACGATTCCCGAGGTGATGGTCAGCGACGATACCAGCACCTTCATCTTTGTCGGCGCGGTGGCCGAGGCCACGCCGGAGGAACTGGAGAAGGCCATCATCGAGCAGACCGGCACGCATTACGCGGTGATCGATACCTCGGCCTATCCGGTACGCGAGGCCAAGCCGGCCAGCCGCATCGTGTATTTCGACCTGCGGTCCAAGATTTATTGCGCGAAGTACAAGCCGCTGCCGCCGGTGCCGCCGCCGCCGGTGCGACAGCAGCTAAAATAGGGGACTGCGCATTCCCCAGGGCTTACATGTACACGCAATTTTTCAATCTGAAGCAGTCGCCGTTCTCCATCGCGCCCGACCCGCGTTACCTGTTCATGAGCGAGCGCCATCGCGAGGCGCTGGCGCATCTGTTGTACGGCATCGGCAGCGGCGGCGGCTTCGTGCTGCTGACCGGCGAGATCGGCGCCGGCAAGACCACGGTGTGCCGCTGCTTCATGGAGCAGATCCCCGAGAATTGCAAGCTGGGCTATATCTTCAATCCCAAGCTGTCGGTGGAGGAATTGCTGCTGTCGATCTGCGACGAGTTCGGCATCGACCTGCCGCCGCAGGGCGCCGGGCCGGTCAGCGTCAAGACCTATGTGGATGCGATCAATGCCTATCTGTTGGCCAGCCACGCGCAGGGACGCAACAATGTGCTGATCATCGATGAGGCGCAAAACCTGTCGGCCGAGGTGCTGGAGCAGTTGCGTCTGCTGACCAATCTGGAGACCAGTGAGCGCAAGCTGTTGCAGATCATTCTGATCGGCCAGCCGGAGCTGCGCGCTATCCTGGCGCGGCCCGAGCTGGAACAGCTGGCGCAGCGGGTGATCGCGCGCTATCACCTGGGCTCGCTGTCCGAGGCCGAGACCGGCACCTATATCGAGCACCGGCTGGCGGTCGCCGGCGCGGCGGCGATCGCGCCGTTTCCGCGCAAGCTGATGGGGCTGGTGCACAGGCTGACCAAGGGCGTGCCGCGGCGTATCAATCTGCTGTGCGACCGCGCGCTGCTGGGGGCGTACGTGGAGAATCAGCCTCAGGTGTCGGGCCAATTTGCGCGACCTGCCCGAACCCATCCAGCGCGCGGTGCCCCCGATCGCGATGGGCGGCTATATCTATTCCAAAAATCCGGCCGATCGCGTGCTGCTGATCGACAAGGTCTTGCGCCACGAGGGCGAGGAAGTCGCCCCCGGGCTGCTCCTGGAAAAGCTGCAACCCAAGGAGGCGGTATTCAGCTTCAAGGGCTACCGCTACCGCGTCCCGTATTGAACTGTAACGTGCATGTAATGAAAAAATGATATTTTTCCATCATTGTCAGCTTGCATGGAGATATCATGAAACATCTGAAGTTGTTGCCTTTTCTCATCGCCGCCTCGTTCTATGTGCCGCGTGCCCACGCCGCCGAAGCGGTGACCCAGGCCGAGCCGGGCAGCCTGACCACGGCGCTGGTCTGCCTGGGCCTGGTACTGTTCGCCGGCGCCCGCGGCCACCGCGCTCCGGTCATCCAGCCGCAGGAATAAGCGGCCTGCTGCACCGTCAAATCTTGCTGCGTATAATGTCGGGCAATGTGATGGTGTAGAAAGGCAAGACAATGCATGAAGTCAGTCCCGCGCAGGCGCGCACCGTGTTGGGCGTGGTGGGAACCTCCGGCAGCGGCAAGACCACGCTGCTGGAATTTCTGATCGCCCAGCTGGCGCAGCAGGGGCGCAAGGTCAACGTCATCAAGCACAGCCACCACGATCTGGAACTGGAACCGCCCCGCAAGGACAGTGCCCGTTTGCGCATGGCCGGCGCGGCCGAAGTAATGGTGGCGTCGCCGTTTCGCGTCGCCATCATCAAGGAGCTGCGCGGCGCACCGGAACCGTCGCTGGATGAGCAACTGTCGCGCCTGTCGCCGGCCGATCTGACGTTGTTGGAAGGCTTCAAGTCATATCCTATCGATAAACTGGAAGTCTACCGGCAGGAAGCGGGCAAGCCGCCGCTGTATCCTGATGACGAGCACGTGATTGCGGTGGCGTCCGATCAGCCGCGTCCGGACGGTCTGCGCGCCAGCGTGACCTGGCTGGACCTGAATCAGCCGCTGGCTGTGCTGGCCTGGCTGAATACACATCTGAAAAAAAATTCAGAAAAAGCCTAAAGTTCCTGCTGACGCTGTCGTAAATGAGGTGATACGCCTTAATGGAGGTTCACATGGACGTGACCGGTATTGCCCAGACTGCAACAACGATTGCCGATACGGGCACCAAGCAAGCGGTTGGCATTGCAGTGTTGAAAAAAGCCCAGGACATCCAGGCGTCCAGCGCTTCGGCCCTGATTGAAGCGATTCCGCCTGTGCCAAATCTGCCCTCCCATCTGGGCAACACCATCAATACCAAGGCTTGATGCCCCCGCTGCGGCCATTGCCGCAGCCCTCTCGCGCGCGCCGGCCGGTGCGCGGCGCTTGCGCGCACTGATTTCCTCCTCTCCGACAGGTGCATAACGGCGCTATTGCTGATACGCTGCGTGTGCTTACACTTTTTCTGAGGAGATACCATGAATAAACGTCACGCTCTGATCGCCGCCGCGCTGGCAACCGTCTGCGCCGCCCAGGCCGGAACCGCCGCCGCGGCCGCCGAGCAGGAAAAATGCTACGGCGTGGCCAAGGCCGGCCAGAACGATTGCGCCACGGGCGGCCATTCCTGCTCCGGTCAGGCCAAGACCGACAACGGCGCCGACGAGTGGAAGATGGTGGCCAAGGGCACCTGCGAAAAGGTCGGCGGCAAGACCACGCCACCGAAGAAGTAAGCTGCGATGGCGTCCGCCGGACCGGGCCTGGGTGTCGGCGTCGGCCTGCGGGCGCCGCATTACCGGCAGTTCCTCGAGCATAAGCCGCGCGTCGGCTGGCTGGAGGTGCACACCGAAAACTATCTGGATCAAGGCGGTTGGGACTGGCACGTGCTGGAACAGCTGCGCCGCGACTATCCGATCAGTCTGCATGGCGTGGGGCTGGGACTGGGTTCGGCACGCGGCTTTTCCGAAACTCACCTGCGACGCGTGCGCGACCTGGCGGCGCGTATCGAACCGGCGCTGGTGTCCGAGCATCTGTGCTGGGGTGCGGTGGCCGACCGGCAACTCAACGATCTGCTGCCACTGACATTGGATGACGCGGCGCTGGCGTTGATGTGCGACCGCGTTCAGCGCGTGCAGGAGCTGCTGCAAAGGCAGCTTCTGCTGGAAAATGTCTCAACTTACATCCGTTTTCGCGCCGATTCGATGACCGAGGCGGAATTCATGGCGGCGCTGGCGGCGCGTACAGGCTGTGGGTTGCTGTTGGATATCAATAATTTGTACGTCAACCAGTGCAATCACGGCGAAGATGCGCTGGCTGCCATGGCGGCGATCGCGCCGGGTTCGGTGGGCGAAATGCACCTCGCCGGACATTTGCGAACGCCGCAAGCGGTGATCGATCATCATGGCGACCGCGTCGCGCCACCGGTATGGGACTTGTATGGAGCGGCGTTGCGGCGCTTTGGCGCAGTGCCGACCCTGATCGAGTGGGACACCGATATCCCTTCTTTGGATGTGTTGCTGGACGAAGCCGGCCAGGCGGCGCAACGGCATGCGCGCCACGCCGAAACCGGTACGCGACCGCATGGGCCGGCCATAGCCCACCTGACGGGGCGGCGCGATGCCGGTATCAGTGTCATGGAACTGGCGGCGCTGCAACAACAATTCGCCGACGCGCTAATTGATGCCGGGCAGACGTCTGCCGCAGTCGGACGATGCAAATCCGCTCACGCAGACCACCGGTTTGCGCTATATCGCGGCAATATGACGTCAACATGGGTAAAAACGCTGTCTTCCGCGTACCCGGTTGTGCGGGAGCTGGTCGGCGACGAATTTCTTGCCGGACTGGCGCGCGCGTACGGCCGCGCCATTCCGGCCGATAATCCCGATTTGAATCGGTTTGGCGCGGGTTTCGCCGATTTTCTGCGCAGTTTCGAGGCTGCTGCCGATTTACCGTATCTGCCCGACATGGCGGCGCTGGAGTGGGCACTGCACCGCGCGCATTACGCACCCTCGACGCCGGCGCTGGAT
This sequence comes from Duganella callida, assembly GCF_004614165.1. Classification (GTDB taxonomy): domain Bacteria; phylum Pseudomonadota; class Gammaproteobacteria; order Burkholderiales; family Burkholderiaceae_D; genus Rugamonas; species Rugamonas callida. The sequence continues at coordinate 66,713 of NZ_SPVG01000233.1, forward strand.
GCGCAACGGCTCGCATCGATTGCGCCGGACGGACTGGAAGCATGCCGTTTCGCGCTGCACCCCGCCACCTGCCTGCTGGCCTCGGAATGGGCGGTTGTGCCGCTATGGCTGGCGCATCAGCCGTGCGGTCCGGCGTTTCCGGCTGAGATGGCGGCAGCCAGCCATGGGCTGGTGACGCGACCAGGCTGGCAGCCGCAACTGATGGCGTTGAATGCGGCCCAGCACGCCGCCCTGGCCGTGCTGGCATCGGGCGGCACCTTCGGCGCCGCGCTGGATGCGGCCTTTGGGCGCGATGAAAACTTCGACGTGGCGGCCAGCCTGCAACTGTGGCTGGCGCAGGGGGTATTAGCCGGCGCGGTGGAAGGCGCGTAACAGCCGTGCTTCGCCGCTCAGATCCTGGTGCAGGCGCGCGGCGGCCTCGGTCAGCTTGATCATGCGGTCGATCTGGATATCTTCGAAGCGCGCCAATTCCTCGGTGGCGGCCAGCAATGCCTGCGCCAGCTTGTCGCGCGCGGCCTGATAAGGTGCGCCGTGATACTGAACGGTATTCTTGAGCAGCTCCTCGGCGTTCTCGATCACCTGACGCAAGTCGTCCAGCAATCGTTCCTGGGTGGGGCTGACTGGTTCAGGACCGTCCATGACGTCGTTCCCTCGGTGTGACTGGTTGATAAAGCCGGCAATGCACTGGCCCACTATAACGGCCAGCCGGCGGACTGGATTGCGCGACATCAAACGCGCCCGGCCCAGCCTCCAGCTTATATCGTTGTTGCCAAAATGCAAGAGCTATTGTGCGGCTTCCACCGTGATGACCACGTCGCCCAGCGTCACGCGCTGGCCGGCGCGGATTTTCGCGGTCTTGCGCAGCTCCTGCTTGCCATCGACCTTGACGTCGCCGCTGGCCACGATCATCTTGCCGGCGCCACCGCTGTCGCACAGGCCAACCAGCTTCAAAAGCTGATTCAGCTCGACAAATTCCCCGTTCAGTTCGAAACTTACTTTCTGCATTTTATCCTCTGTTGCCATCATGTGAAATCGGCCCAGCTCTGCCATACGGCAGTGTAGCGGCATTCCGACAGGCGCGCAGTGTACCGCATGAAGCGAGTGGAATTCCGTTTACGGGGAGATAAAGAAGTTGATATTCTGTTTCCATGCGCCGCATGTCGCGGCACGGGATCAACGAAGCGAGCGGAACCATGAACAAGTTGACACTCGCATTGGCCACCATGGGGCTGATCGGCGACGCGGTCGCGGCCGATCCGCTCGCGGCCACCTTTCCCTACGATAAACCGGCCGCCAACGCCGCGCTGCTGTTTGACGCCAGCGACCGCCAGTCGGCGCTGGCCGACAGTCTGCAGAGCGCGGGCGCGCGGCGCTACAGCGCGTTTGCCGGCGCGCCGCAGCTGCATTTTGGCGCCTTGCCGGAAAACCAGTCGCTGCTCGATCCGCTGGGACCGCTGCTTAACGAGCACGGCAAGCGCTTCCTCAGCAGCGCGGAATTCAGCCGCAAGCTGGGCCGCGCCACCGGCATCCTGACCTTCGGCCTGCTGCGCGAAGCGGGTGGGGCGCCCGGCGAACAGCACAGTATGGCAATGATGCTCAACACGCGGCCGACCACCACCTTCACCTCGCTGTCGCTGGGCTATGCGCTGTCCGCGCGCAGCGCGCTGATGGCGATGGCCACTTATGGCAAGACCGAGGGCATCGGCAGCCCGGACAGCCTGCTGTCGCAGGTATCGGCGGTGCGCACCATGGCGTACAGCATGGGCTATGTGCGGCGCGGGATTTTTGCCAGCAGCGACCGGTTGGCGCTGACCTGGTCGATGCCGGCCAAGGTGCGCAGCGCCTACGACGCCAGCGGGCCGGCGCAGGCCGACGCGGCGGCGCCGTCGTACAGCGGCGTGCCGACCCTGAACCTGCGGCCGACCGCCACCGAGCGCGACACGGAATTGAGCTACACCCGCTTCTTCGGCCGCGATGGCAGCCGCGGCCGCCTGACTGGCGCCATCATGCTGCGCGTCAATCCCGGCCACGACGCCAACGCGCCGCCGGACTGGCTGACCGGCGTGCGTTACTCCTACGGCTTCTGATCAGCCCTTGGCACCCGGCCGGGTCATGGCCAGCGGCACGATCCACTGCTCGAACTGCTCGGCCGTGACGTAGCCCAGCGCCAACGCGGCTTCCTGCAGCGTGCTGCCTTCATGCTGTGCCTTCTTGGCGATCGATGCCGCCTTGTCGTAGCCGATGTGCGGCGCCAGCGCCGTTACCAGCATCAGCGAGCGCTCCATCAGTTCCTCGATGCGGCCGCGGTTCGGCTCGATGCCATGCACGCAATGTTCCTCGAAGCTGCGCATGCCGTCGGCCAGCAGGCGCGCACTTTGCAGGAAATTGTGCGCGATCATCGGCTTGTACACGTTCAGCTCGAAATTGCCGGAGGCGCCGCCCATGGTGATTGCCACATCGTTGCCGAACACCTGGCAGGACAGCATGGTCAGCGCCTCGCACTGGGTCGGATTGACCTTGCCCGGCATGATGGAGCTGCCCGGCTCGTTCTCGGGGATGGTGATTTCGCCCAGGCCGGAGCGCGGACCGGACGCCATCCAGCGCACGTCGTTGGCGATCTTCATCAGCGCGGCGGCCAGGGTTTTCAGCGCGCCGTGGGCGAACAGCAGGGCGTCGTGGCCGGCCAGCGCGGCGAACTTGTTGTCGGCGCTGCGGAACGGCAGCTGCAGCGCGTGCGCGAGTTCGGCCGCGATGCGGGTCGCATATTCGGGATGCGCGTTCAGTCCGGTGCCGACAGCGGTGCCGCCGGCGGCCAGCGCCAGCACGCCGGGCAGGGCGTTGTTGATCGCCTGCTCGGCGAAATCCAGGTGGGCGACGTAGCCGGAGAATTCCTGGCCCAGGGTCAGCGGGGTGGCGTCCTGCAAGTGGGTGCGGCCGATCTTGACGATATCGGTGAAGGCCTCGGACTTGGCCTGCAGGCTGTTGCGCAGCTGGTGCAGGGCCGGCAGCACGTTGTGCGCCAGCGCCTGCGCGGCGGCCACGTGGATCGCGGTCGGGAAGATGTCGTTGGACGACTGGCCCTTGTTGACATCGTCATTCGGGTGCAGCAACCGGCTCTCGCCGCGCACGCCGCCCATCAGCTCGGAGCCGCGGTTGGCCAGCACCTCGTTCATGTTCATATTGGACTGGGTGCCGGAGCCGGTCTGCCACACGGCCAGCGGAAATTCGCCGGGATGTTTGTCGGCCAGCACTTCGTCGGCGGCCTGGGTGATGGCAATGGCCTTGGGGCCGGGCAGCAGGCCCAGGTCGAGGTTGACGCGGGCGGCGGCGCGCTTGACGCTGGCCAGGGCATGGACCAGCTCGACCGGCATCTTCTCGGTGGAGATGCGGAAGTGTTCCAGCGAACGCTGGGTCTGCGCGCCCCACAACTGGGCGTCCGGTACATCGATCGGGCCGAAACTGTCACGTTCACTGCGGGTGCTCATGTTGAATCCTTTGATGAGAGTGATCGAATTAGTGTAGCGCAGATTGGAAAAATTGACCGAGGGCTACAAATCCGGGAAAAGCTGCCGTTATAGCTGTTACACTTTTGGGATGAGCATGTTGCACAAGCCACTTTTTTTACTCTGCGCCGGTGCTGCGCTGGCTGGGTCCGCGATGGCGGCCGAGCTGGGCGATATCGCGCCGCATTCGTATATCGGCCAGCCGTTGGTGGCCGATATCGACCTGGTGTCGCTGACGCCGGACGAGGTGGCGCAGGGCGTGCAGGCACGGCTGGCGATGGCCGATGTCTATCGCGGTGCGAATGTGATCATGAATCCGGCGCTCGCCACCGTCAAGCTGTCGGTGGTCAGACAAGGGCAGAAAACTTATCTGCATGTCACCACCACCCGACCGGTGGAGGCCGACTATGTCCACCTGTACGTGGAGATGGGGGCACCGGGCAAACCGGACGTGCGGCTGGCCACCATCTGGCTGCAGCGCGATCCGAATCCGGCGCCGCCGCCGGTGGCTCTGCCGTCGGCGGCGACGATGACGCCGGCGCAGGCGGAGCAGATCGCCGCGGAGGCACGGTCGGCGCGGGCC